>CABZUC010000018.1 GCA_902528805.1 uncultured Alphaproteobacteria bacterium | reverse complement strand
GCCATCATTGCCTAAACTAAAGTTACCCAAAATTTGGCCTTTTAAATCGAAAATCTAATAATCTCTTTTATTTGATATATATAACAATATAATCTCTGCCTCATGAAATGGACCAAAGATAGTTGGAAGAAATTTGAAGCTAAGCAAATGCCTGCTTACGCTGATCAAAACAAATTAGACTCCGTGATAAATGAATTATCATCTATGCCTCCCTTAATATTTGCTGGTGAGACTAGATCTTTAAAATCTCAAATACATCAAGTTCAAAAAGGTGAGTCTTTTTATTTACAAGGTGGTGACTGTGCTGAAAGTTTCCAAGAATTAAATCCTAATACAATTAGAGATAATTTTAAATTACTTTTACAAATGTCAGTAGTTTTAACTTTTGCAACTAATAAACCAGTTGTTAAATTAGGAAGAATGGGCGGTCAATTCGCAAAGCCTAGAAGTTCGGATTTTGAAGAAAAAAATGGTCAGAAATTGCCTAGCTATAGAGGAGATATCATCAATTCATTTGAGTTTAATGAGTCCTCTAGAGAACCAGACCCTAAGAGAATGATAAGAGCTTATAATCACTCAGCATCAACATTAAATTTATTAAGAGCTTTTGCTCAAGGTGGTTTTGCTAGCCTAACACAATTAAATAAATGGAATTTAGACTTTGCTGATAATTTTGACACAACAAAAAAATTTAAAGAATTATCTGAAAAAATTGCTGACAGTATTAAATTCATGAATGCATGTGGTGTAAATGAAAAAAATACAAGAGAACTAAGAGAAACAGATTTTTACACCAGTCATGAGGCTCTTCTTTTGCCTTATGAACAGGCTTTTACCAGAATAGATAGTACAACAGGGGAATGGTACAATGTTAATTCTCATTTTTTGTGGGTAGGAGATAGAACTAGAGATCCTGACGGTGCACACATACATTATTTAAGTGGTATCAAGAACCCTCTGGGTTTAAAAGTGGGACCATCCACAACGGTTGATGATTTAAAAAGAAATATTGAAATACTTAACCCTGAAAACGAAGGTGGTAGACTGACACTTATTATTAGAATGGGAGCAGAAAAAATTAACGCAAACTTCCCTAATTTATTGAAAGAAATTAATAAACTTGGAGTGAACCTTACTTGGATATGCGATCCCATGCATGGTAATACATCCACAAGCAAATCTGGTTATAAGACAAGAGCCACTGAGAATATATTTAAAGAAATTCAATCTTTTTTTGAAATTCATGAATCAGAGGGCACAGTCGCAGGAGGTGTACACTTAGAATTAACTGGTTTAAATGTAACTGAATGTGTCGGAGGACCTGATGATATTAAAGATGAAAACTTAGGGGATAGATACCATACTTTTTGCGACCCAAGGTTAAATGTAAATCAATCATTAGAACTCTCATTTTTACTAGCTGACTTATTATCAAACGGTGAAATGAATTAGTTTTCTTATTCATTATGAATAAAAAAACAAATTCAGACTTAATTAATAATTACACCGATAATTATTTTTTAAAAACAAAAAAAATTATTCAAAAGTATGGTGACATAAACGTTACTTATGCCATCTTTATTCGTAGACCGGGTATCATAGCATTAAAATTAGCTATCAATTGGATAAAACAAATATCTAAAGATAGAGGTATAAAAGTTAAAACTTCAAGTCCCTTTAAAGAGGGAGATCACTTTGGAGCTGGCGAACCAATACTTTATATAAGAGGTTCGTTTAAACATATTGTGGATCTAGAGACTTTACTCCTCCAAAAAATTGGTCCTGCTTGTATAGCAGCTGCAAACGCATATCAAATGTGTTTCGACCTACCTAAAACCTCTTTTATAGCAATGGATGCAAGACATTGTGCAGGCTCAGAGATGTCAGAATTAATGTCCTATGCAGCATCAGTTGGCTCTAGATCAGCAAAAAAAAAGAAAGCAAAAGGTTTTATCGGAACTTCTATTGAAGCTACTTCACATTTTTTTCAATCTAACAAAGCATTAGGGACAATGCCTCACGCACTAATAGGATATGCTGGATCTACTCTTGAGGCAGTAAAAATGTTTCATCAAACATTTCCAAAAAATGATTTAGTTGTTTTACCAGATTATTTTGGCAAAGAAATAACTGACTCAATACAAGTATGTAATTACTTTGATAAGCTGTCTAAAGCAGGAAAAGTAATGATTAGATTGGACACACCAAGTGGAAGATTTATTGAGAATCTAGATACTTCGAAATCTTATGAAGTCCTAGAAAAACATGCACCTGGATCAATAAAAGATTATAGATCTGATAAAGAGTTAAGACATTTAGTTGGCCCAGGAGTTTCAGCTGCTTCATTATGGTATTTAAGAGCACAACTTGATAATTTTGGCTTTAAAAATGTCAAAATTATTGCCTCCAGTGGTTTTACTAATGAAAAATGTAAAGCAATGTCGCTAGCAAAGGCCCCAATTGATATAATAGGAACGGGTAGTTACCTCCCAGAAAAATGGTCAGAAACTTATGCAACAGCTGATATTATAAAATACGGTAATACCTCTAGAGTAAAAGTTTCAAGAGAATACCTAATTAAAAAAAGTTAAATGATAGTTACGCGTTTTGCACCAAGCCCAACAGGTCACTTACACCTTGGAAATATGAGATCATGTTTCTTAAATTGGGCGTATTCAAAAAAAAATAATGGTAAATTTATTCTAAGATACGATGACACTGACCAAGAGAGAAGTAAAGATGAGTATGTAAAATCTATTGCATCTGATTTAGAGTGGTTAAAAATCAACTATGATGAAATTTATTATCAAAGTAAAAGAATTGATAGATACAATGAACTTTTTGATAAGTTAATTTCTTTAAAATTAGTTTACCCATGTTTTGAGTCTACGGAAGATTTAGATATTAAAAAAAAGTTATTACTAAAGGCTGGTAAACCACCAATCTATGATAGATCTTCTCTGAATTTATCCAAAGATGACATAGAGAATAATATTTCAAACGGTAATCAGCCCTATTGGAGATTTAAGCTCTCACAAAGTAAAATTAAATGGAATGATTTGGTAAAAGGAGAAACAGAAGTAGACTTATCTTCGCAATCCGATCCTGTTTTAAGAAGGGCAGATGGTAGTTACCTTTACCACTTCCCTAGTGTAGTTGATGATATAGATATGAATATATCTCATATTATAAGAGGTGAAGACCATCTCACTAATTCAGCTATTCATATAGAATTATTTAAAAGTTTAAATTCTTATTTACCTTCACTTGGACATAGTCCATTAATGCTTAATGAAGATGGTACAAAACTAAGTAAAAGAAATTTAGACTCAATTTCACTAAATCAATTTAAAAAAAAAGGTTACACGGTCAATAGCATACTATCTTATTTATATTCTCTTGGTCTTAACTCTGATTATGATTTTGAAAGTATATTAATTAATAATTTTAAAGATTTTAAATTAGAAAATATTTCTAAAAATTTACCTAAAATTGATATTCATAAAATCGATTTTTTTCAAAAAAATTCATTAAGATCAATGAGCCTCAAAAACTTAAATAAAGAATTCCCTGAACTTAAAAAGGTAGCTTTAACAGAAATAGAGTGGGAACTAATTAAATATAACGTTGATAAATATGAGGATATTGTAAATTTATGGAATATTATTAATAGAAGAGAAATCAAAACCAAACCTTCAGAAGATTTTATAAAACTTTTAATTAAGAATTTAAATGGAATTTCAAATTTAAGCTTTGACGAATATGTAAATCATTTGATGAATATAGACAAAACCTTGTCAAAAAAAGATATTTTTACTAATACACGTTATATATTAACAGGTAACCAAAATGGCCCATCTGTAAAAGATCTATATAATTATTTTGGGCTTGAGGGATTAAGAAAAATTCTAGATGAATATTAATCTTTATAATACCTTAACTAAAAAAAAAGAAAAATTTATACCTATCAACTCATCATCAGTTAAGATGTACGCTTGTGGACCTACACTTTACAGTAATCCACATATAGGTAACTTTAGACCAATAATAATTTTTGATGTCTTATTTAGAGTTTTAAGACTTACTTTTGGAGAAAATAAAGTAAGTTATGTCAGAAATATCACAGATATAGATGATAAAATTATAGATAAAGCAAATGAGCTAAATATAACGACAGATCAGTTGGTTGAGCTTACTCAAAAAACATATCATCAAAATCTAAATTCTTTATCAATTTTATCTCCAACTCATGAACCAAAAGCTACAAATTATATTTCAAAAATGATCGAAATGATTACATCGCTTATTGACAAAAAATTCGCTTATATTTCGAATGGGCATGTATTATTTGAAGCAAAAAAATATAAAGATTATGGCTCTCTTTCTAAGTTTTCATTAAAAGACATTATTAGTGGAGCAAGAGTTGAAGTTGCTGAATACAAAAAAAATCCTGAAGATTTTGTTCTTTGGAAACCATCAAAGACAAATGAACCCTCTTGGGATAGCCCTTGGGGGAGTGGAAGACCAGGATGGCATATAGAGTGTTCAGCTATGATTTCTGAATTACTTGGAGAAACTATTGACATTCACGCTGGAGGTATTGATTTAATATTCCCCCACCACGAAAATGAAATAGCTCAATCAACATGTTGTCATGATAAAAAAATGTCAAACTTTTGGCTCCATAATGGTTTTATCAACTTCAAGGGAGAAAAAATGTCTAAATCTCTTGGTAATACAACAATTGTTAATGATTTGTTAGCTAAACATGACCCAACTGTTTTAAAATATTCTCTCTTAACTACCCATTATCGGCAACCAATAGATTTTTCAAATGATCTATTAAGTTATAGTCAAAACATTATAAATAAGTGGGAAAACTATATACAAGAGGTTAAAAGTTCAGAATTAGACACTGAATTTGTCAGTGCACTTTTAGATGATTTAAATACCCCAAAAGCACTAATGAGATTGCAGCAAATTATAGCAAATTTGAAAAAAGATACTAATAATGAGGATTTATTGGCTCATTTTAATAATGGCTTAAGTCTATTGGGCTTAAATCCTAGTTTTCTAAAAAAAGATTTAGACCTTGATAAAGAATATATTGAAAATATGATATCCCGCCGACAAATAGCTAAAAGTAATAGAGACTTTGAACTTGCTGATAAAATTAGAGATGAGTTATTTAAACAAGGAATTGTTTTAGAAGACACAAAAAAAGAGACGATATGGAAGAAAAACTAGAAAATAAAATTTATTTTTTTGATACAACATTAAGAGATGGGCAACAAACAACTGGTGTTGACTTTAGTGTTGATGATAAAATCAAATTTTCTAAAGCACTTGATGATCTTGGTTTAGATTATATCGAAGGTGGTTGGCCAGGTTCTAATCCAACTGATGATAGTTTTTTTAATTCTTCTAATAAATTCGAAAGATCAAATTTAGTTGCCTTTGGAATGACTAGAAGACCTACTACTAATGTTTCAAATGATCCTGGTCTAAATACTTTAACTAATACTAATGTAAAACATATATGCATTGTAGGAAAATCATCCTCTTACCAAGTTGAAAAAGCACTGGGTATTTCAAAATCAGATAATTTAAAAATGATTGGTGAGAGCATAGCTCATATTAATGAAAAAGGTATTGAGGCTATGTATGATGCTGAACATTTTTTTGACGGTTACAAATCAGACCCAAAATTTGCTATAGACTGTTTAACTGAAGCTCTCAGAAATGGAGCAAGGTGGATCGTTTTATGCGATACTAATGGTGGCACCCTTCCTCATGAGGTAGAAACTATAGTCAAAGATGTTACAAAAAGCATACCTGGTGAAAAATTAGGTATTCACGCCCATAACGATACAGAAAATGCAGTTGCTAATTCACTTGCTGCTGTTCGAGCAGGTGTTAGACAAATTCAGGGTACAATTAATGGACTGGGAGAAAGGTGTGGAAATGCTAATTTAGTATCTCTAATTCCTTCAATAATTTTAAAAACGGACTTTAATACTAGTATCCCCAAGAAAAAACTATCAGCCTTAAAGAAAACCTCATTGCTTTTAGATGAAATTTTAAACCGCATGCCAAATACTCAGCAAGCCTATGTTGGTGAAAATGCTTTTTCACATAAAGGTGGTTTGCATGTTTCTGCGATTAACAAAGATCCTAAAACTTACGAACATGTAGATCCAGAAATAGTAGGTAATACTAGAAAGATTGTTATATCTGATCAGTCTGGTCGATCTAATATCATTTCTCTTTTGAATACAGTTGGTATTAATCCAGATGATCATTCTGACAAACTAGACTTTCTTCTACAGAAAGTTAAAGAGAGAGAATTTAAAGGTTATGCATATGATCAGGCAATTGCTAGTTTTGAAATACTTGCAAGACAGACTCTATTTGGTATTCCAGAATACTTTGAGTTGAAAAGATTTAAAGTCATAGACGATAGAAGGTGGAATGCAAAAGGGGAATTAGTAACTGAGTCAGAAGCAACAGTAAGAATAGAAGTAAAAAAAAAGGAATATATGAATGTGGAGGTTGGTAATGGACCTGTAAATGCTTTAGACAAAGCATTAAGAAAATCATTAATGGGTTTTTATCCTTCTTTAGAAGATTTAGAACTAACAGATTTTAAGGTAAGAATTTTATCATCAGAAAAAGGAACAGATGCAATAGTTCGTGTTCTCATTGAGACTAAAGACCAAAAAGGATCTATTTGGACAACAGTAGGTGTTTCCACTAATATAATTGATGCTTCTTATAATGCCTTAAGAGAGAGTTTAATTTATAAATTAATTATGTCCTCTTGAAAAAAAAAATTCAATTTATACTTAGTAAACCCCAATTATCTGAAAATGTTGGAATGTCTTTGAGATCTATAGGGTGCTTTGGTTTTGAAAACTTATCATTAATCAATCCTAGAAAAATTTGGCCTAATGAAAAAGGTCTAAAATCTGCTAAACATTTTTCATCTTTATCAAAAAAAATAAAAACTTATAAGTCAATACCGGAAGCAATGAAAGACAGTGATATTTTAATAGCAACTACTGTTAGAAAAAGAGATTTCCATATACCTTCAATAAAACTGCAAGATATATCTAAATTAAATCCAAACAAAATATCAATTTTGTTTGGTCAAGAAAATAATGGTCTGACAAATAAAGAGATATCTCATGCCAATTATATCTTATCTATTCCTACCAAAGGCAATAGTTCTCTAAATTTATCCCATACAGTGGCTTTAATTGCTTATGAATTGAGCCAAATGACTTTTTCTAAAATTAGTTCATCAAAAGTTGTCACTCCAGCTAGTGCAAAAGATATTGAGAAGTTTTTGTCATTTCTTATGAAAATATTAGAGAAAAGAAAATTTACCTCTATTTCTTCAAAAAGAGATAATTTAGAAATATCTTTAAGAAATTTTTTAAAAACATCAAAAATTGACCAAAAACAAATAAAAACAGCATATGGAGTAATGAAATTTATAACAAAATAAATTGACTTAAAATGCTAAATCTATATAAATCACCAATTCATGACTAAAAGACTATCGTCAAAACATAAAATTGATAGAAGACTTGGCTTAAACTTATGGGGTAGGCCAAAAAGTCCGTTTAATAGAAGGCCTTATGGTCCTGGCCAACATGGACAAGCTAGAAGAAGAAAGCCCTCTGACTTTGGAATTCAATTAGCGGCCAAACAAAAGCTCAAAAAATATTATGGTGATATAACGGAAAAACAATTCTTAAAAATATATCAGGCAGCATCTAGAAAAAAAGGGGATACTAGTCAAATTTTGATCGAGCTATTAGAGCGAAGACTTGACGCTGTTGTATTTAGATTAAAATTCGCCCCTACAGTATTTTCTGCGAGACAACTAGTAAACCATGGACATGTTTTAGTTAACGGAAAAGTTGTTAATAAAAAATCTTATCGGGTTATGGATGGAGATGAAATATCTCTTCAGCAAACTAGCCAAAATATTCCAATGATTATTCAAACATTAAGTTCTAATGAAAGAGATGTACCTGAGTATTTGCAATTAGAAATTTCAAAATGCCTGGGTAAGTTTGTAAGAGGACCCCAACTAACAGATGTTCCATACCCTGTCCAAATGGAACCCAATCTTGTTGTTGAGTTCTATTCAAGATAATTATTAATTTACCAAATTAATCTAATAACATTTAAATTTCGAATGGATAGTTATGAATATTAAAATATTAACAGTTATATTTTCTTTGTTTTTTTCTAGTCTTTATGCTGCTGGCACTGACTCTGGCGATAGTGCTAAAACTAATTACGGAAAAGATTATAAGTCGGCCATAAAGCTAATAAGAAGTAAAGATTATGATAAAGCAATAAGAAAGCTTAAGACACTCACAACTGCTAGTTCGACAGATTTTACCCGTGCAGATGTATACAATGAGCTAGGTTTTGCGTACCGAAAAAGTGATGATTTTGATAATGCAGCAAAATACTACAAAAAAGCACTTGAACTTGATCCAGAGCATCTAGGGGCCATTGAATATCAAGGTGAAATGTATGTCGATCTCGGACAAAAAGACAACGCCTTAAGCAATCTAGAATTACTCAAAAAACTAGTGGGTGAAAATAATTCTTATTACAAAGAATTAAATAATTATATTTCTAATAACTAACAAGAGGGGCTAAAATTACTTGCCCCTTTTTTAACTTACTTCTGTCTTTATACCTTTGGTGTTAAGTAATTCTAATAATTCTCCAGATTCAGCCATTTCTTTCATAATATCGCAGCCGCCAACGAACTCATTTTTAATATATAGCTGAGGTATTGTAGGCCAATTCGAAAAAGTTTTAATACCTTCCCTAATATTATTATCATCAAGCACATTACAATGACCAAATTCAACTCCAGTTTTTTTTAAAATTGCACTTGCAACAGATGAGAAACCACACATTGGGAAATCAGGATTCCCTTTCATAAAGAGGAAAACCTCATTATCACCAATCATTTTTTCAATTTGTTCTTTTGTGCTACTTTCTAATTCCATTATATAGTTCCTTTCGTTTTTAATTGCATAGCATGAAGCTCTTTATCCATCAATCCATCTAATGATTTGTAGACTAATTGATGTTGTTGTATACGAGATAACCCATTAAATATATCACTTTCAATTTGAACTGAATAATGATCGTTATCACCAGCAAGATCTTCTATTGTAATTGTAGAATCTGGAAATTTATCTTTGATAAGATTTTCAAGTTTTTTTTGTTCTATAGGCATCTAATTAATAATATTTTCAAAATTATTATAATAATTATTTATAATATCAAAATAGTCAAATTTTTTAGAGTTTATTTCTATATTTTCTCTAATTATCTCTCCAATTTCGAAGTATCCAACACCATTTTTGCTTAGAAAGGATGTTACATTGTTTAGATCTTCGTTCATAATTTCAATCACATACCCAGCACTGTACTCACAAAAAAGATCAATTGGATCAGGGATATTAACTTTAAAGCCCATATCATTATATTGCATTTTTAATAAAGATAAAAAGACACCACCTCTTGAAATATCATTACAGGACATAATATATTTGAAATCTGACATCTTCAAAACACAATCAGCTACTTTTTTTTCATAATCCAAATCTAATTCCTCTAAATCATTATACTCATTTATGTTTGAGGCAAGATTTTGATCCTGTAATAGATAAGGACTTAAATTTTTTTCTAATTGTTTTCCTAAAACAAGGATCTTATTACCAATATTACAAAATTTATTAGAATTTATTTTTTTTAAATCCTGATTTAAGCCTACCATTCCAATCACAGGTGTAGGCTTAATAGGTATTTCATTTGTCTGGTTATATAAAGACACATTACCTGAAACAATAGGAGTATTGAATTTGACTGCTGCTGTTTTTAAACCATCAATAGATAAGACTAATTCTCCCATAATATTCGGGTCTAAAGGACTAGCAAAATTTAGATTATTTGTGATAGCTAAAGGATTTATGTTACATGCAATTAAATTCCTGTAAGACTCAGCAACTGTATACTTCATACCCTCGTAAGGATTAATTCTTATATATAAAGGATTACAGTCTGTGGTAGCTCCAATAACTTTTTGTGTTCCATGAATTTTAACTATACCAGATGATAGACCGGGTTCTTTGACAGTATCTCCCATTACGGTTGAGTCATATTGATTAAAAACCCAACTTTTATCTAAATAATTCAAATTAGATAGTAAAGTATTAATTATATCCTCCAATTCAATGTTGGAAAAATCAAAATCTTTGCTTTTTCTTTTTCTTGGCATATAAAATTCTCTGTCGTATTCAGGTGCATCATCAACAATTATATCTACGGGTAGGTCTACCACTTTCTTATTATTTGACTCAAATACAACTCGTTTATTATTAGTTATTTCTCCGATAACTTCATAATCTATTTGCCATTTTTGAAGAATTTCTTTCACCTTAAGATTATTTTTTTCATCTATGACTGCCAACATTCTTTCTTGGCTTTCGGATAGAAGTATCTCATATGCACTTAATGGCTGTCTCAATGGGACTTTATCAAGATTAATTAATACACCCACATTGCCCTTCGAAGCCATTTCTACGCTTGATGAGGTAATTCCTGCAGCTCCCATATCTTGCATAGACTCTATCAATCCTAATGACATTAATTCTAAACAACCCTCCATTAAAAGTTTCTCCATAAAAGGATCACCGACTTGTACCGAAGGTCTTTTATCATCCTCGTCGTCTTCTGAAAAAACATCTGAAGCCATACTGGCGCCATGAATTCCATCTTTTCCAGTCTTAGAACCAATATAGACAATGAGACCACCAATAGACTTAGGCTTTGAGTAAAAAATTTTATCTTTTTGAACATGACCTACAGCCATAGCATTAACCAAATTATTAAAACCATACGTTGACTCAAACTCGCACTCACCACCAATATTAGGAATTCCTATACAGTTGCCATAGTGGCCAATTCCATGAACCACACCGTTCAATAAATATTTTGTTTTTTCACTTTCTATCAAACCAAATCTAATTGAGTCAAGAGTAGCTATGGGTCTTGCCCCCATCGTAAAAATATCTCTGAGTATGCCTCCAACACCAGTTGCAGATCCATTAAAAGGTTCGATGTAACTCGGGTGGTTGTGACTTTCAATTTTAAAAGCAATTCCGTCATTATCTTGTATGTCAATTATTCCAGCATTTTCTCCTGGTCCCTGAATAACTATTTCATTTTCTGTAGGAAGTTTTTTTAACCATTTTTTTGATGTCTTATAACAACAGTGTTCATTCCACATTGCTGAAAAAATTCCTAACTCTTCCATAGTTAAGTCTCTATTTAAATTGTTCTTGATGATCTTGAATTCATCTAAAGTTAAGCCGTGCTGAAGAATTAAATCTTCGTTCATGTTATTAATGACTCTATGATTAGCCTACCATCTTGTGAAGGATGAAAGTCAGAATAGGCTCTTTCGGGGTGAGGCATCATACCAAGAATATTTTTCTTTTTGTTTGTGATGCCCGCAATAGCTTCTATTGAGCCATTAATATTTTCTTCACAATTTGAAAATTCACCTTTGCAGTATTCAAATGCAATTTGTTCATTATTTTTAAGTGATTTTAAAGTTTCATTATCGCAATAAAAATTTCCCTCATTGTGAGCTACAGGGATTTGAAGCACTTGATCTTCTTTAATGGATAAATTGAAATTATTTTTAAATTTTTTTTTAATAAAACAGTTTTTCCCCAAAAATTTAAGGTTTTTGTTTTGTATCAAGGCTCCTTTAAGGAGCCCAATTTCAGTTAAAATTTGAAAACCGTTACAAATACCTAATAAATATCTATCATCATTCGCATGTTTTATAACATCATTGATTATTTTACTCTTTGATGCCATGGCCCCCGATCTTAAATAGTCACCAAAACTAAAACCTCCAGGTAATATTACCAAATCAACTTGTGGCAAAGATGTTTCCTCATGCCAAATATTATAAACAACACCTTTTGTTAAATCTTGTAAGTAACATAAAGCGTCTCTATCACAATTAGATCCCGGAAATGTAATGACAGCAGACTTAAAACTCATCAAAGCACTTCGTACTCTTCAATAATATCATTCACTAAAAGCTTTTTACATGCAGAGTCTATTTTTTGGTCTTTTTCTTCTTTATTTAAATTATCTGGTAGGTCTAACTCAATGAGTTTTCCTTGCCTGATATTATTAAATTCATTAAATCCTAAATTATTCAGTGATTGTTCAATAACCTTACCTTGAGGTTCTAAAATTTGACTCTTAAGTCTTATTAAAATTTTTATACGCATTAAATCTTTAAGTTTAATCTATTAAGCACCTCTGCATATGCCTCTTCAACATTTCCTAAATCTCTTCGAAAGCGATCTTTATCAAGTTTTTTATTTGTTTTTAAATCCCATAATCGACAAGTATCTGGCGATATTTCATCAGCTAAAACAATTTCATTTGTTTTCTTACATATTCCAAATTCTAACTTAAAATCAATTAAATTAATTCCAATAGAAAAAAATGTAGATCTTAAGACATCATTAATTCTCAAAGAATATTCATCTATCAATTCTAATTCATTATATTCGCATAACCCTAAATTAAGAATATGCTCAGAACTTATATGTGGATCGCCAAGTTTATCTGATTTTAAACAGTACTCAATAAGTGTATCGGATAATGGAGTGCCCTCCTTAATGCCAAATTTTTTTGACAAAGATCCAGCAAAGAGATTTCTTACCAAAACTTCAATTGGTATAATATCCACTTTTTTTAAAAGCTGAGATTTTTTGTCAATTTTTTTGATAAAGTGTGTTGGGATATTACAGTGATTCAAAATTTGAAATAAATAACTTGAGATAGCGTTATTAATAGCACCCTTATTTTTAATTGAACCTTTTTTTAAATTATTAAAAGCAGTAGCGTCATTTTTATATGTAGCAATTACTTGGTTGCTATTTTTTGCATATATAATTTTGGCTTTTCCCTCATATAGTTTTTTTAATTTTGTTGCCATCAGCTAACTCTTTTAAATATCTTGTCTACATTTGTAAAAAGACTTTTATTATTGAAGATATTATCGATTTTACTCGATATCTTAAATTTGGCTAAATTTGGATGGCTTAAGAGATTATCTTTAAAAGACAAATTACCCTCCCACGTTTTTAAAGCACAATCTTGAACAATTTTATAAGCATCCTCTCTCAGAACTTTATTATCAATTAGAAAAATTAAGACGTTTTGTGAGTAAGGTAGGCCTTTTAAACTGTTTAAATTTTTAATCATATTTTTTTTATGTATTATTAGATTATCAAGTACGGCAACCATTCTTTGAACTGCAAAGTCAAGAGTAATGGTTGCATTAGGAGCGTTTATTCTCTCAACACTAGAATGACTAATATCTCTTTCATGCCATGATGTTATATTTTCTAAAGCAGGGATGGTTAAAGACCTAACTACTCTTGCTAGTCCTGTTAAATTTTCTGATAAAATTGGATTTTTTTTATGAGGCATTGCTGAACTACCTTTTTGTCCTCTTCCAAACCCCTCTTCAACTTCCAAAACTTCAGTTCTTTGTAAATGTCTAATTTCTGTTGATAAACGTTCAAGAGAGCTTGCTATTATTGCAAAGGTGCAAAAAAGATCTGCATGCCTATCTCTTGGTATAATTTGTGTGGAAACTGGCTCTATTGAGAATTTTAATTTTTTGGCAATCATTTGTTCAACCCTCGTATCAATATTAGAGTATGTTCCAACAGGACCGGACATTTGGATTGTCTGTATTTGTTTTATTGAATTTTTAAGACGATTTATGTTTCTATTGTTTTCAGCAAGATAACCAAGGATTTTTAATCCAAAAGTTGTTGTCTCAGCGTGAATACCATGGCTTCTGCCAATACATAATGTGTATTTATGTTTTTTTGCAATACTAAGAAGAGATTTGCTTAATTTTTTTAACCCTCTAAGAATTATATTACTTGATTGATTTAGTTGGATCGAAAAAGAAGTATCTAAAATATCACTGGATGTGAGTCCTTTGTGAATATACCTAGACTCAGCGCCTACATACTTTGCGACATTAGTCAAAAAAGCAATTACGTCGTGCTTAGTTTTTTCTTCAATTTTTTCTATTTCTTTTACTTTAAACTTTGCTTTTTTTTTAATTCTATTTGAAGTTCCTTTAGGTATTTGGCCTAATTTTTCCATTGCCTCGCAAGCAAGTATTTCTAAATCAAGCCATATTTGGAATTTATTATTATCCTCCCAGATTTCTTTAAGAATTTTTCTAGAGTATCTCGGTATCAATTATAAAAAGCCTTATTTGGAGACTCTGTTAGAATCTCAACATTATCACCATTAATATATATCGTATGTTCGTACTGAGCGCTAAGTGTTTTATCTTTAGTTACAGCTGTCCAACCATCACTTAGTATTTTAGATTGATATTCTCCAGCATTGATCATTGGTTCAATTGTAAAAATCATTCCATCTATAAATTTAATATTATCATATTCACTATCGTAGTAATGCAAAATACTAGGATTTTCATGAAATTTCAAACCAACACCGTGTCCACAAAAGTCTCTAACAACACTAAAATTATTTGATGTTGCAATATCTTCTATTTTTTTTCCAATACGACTCATCGGCTCGCCAACTTTTATTTCATCAATACTTTTTATCAAACAATCGTGAGTAACTTTACATAGGTTGTTTGCTTTTACAGAAATATCACCTACCTTATACATTCTTGATGAGTCTCCATGCCAACCATCAATTATTGTTGTGACATCTACATTCAAAATATCACCGTCTTGAAGATTTCGATTATAATTTGGAATCCCATGACAAATTACATGATTTAAGGAAGTACATGTAGATTTTGGAAAACCTCTATAAAACAAAGGGGCAGGCGTGCCACCTAATTCTTGAATTCTAGTTAAACAAAATTCATCAATTTCAAAAGTTGAAATACCCTCTTTAATTATACTATTTAGTTCATCTAAAATAGTTGCAGTTATTTTACTTGCTTTTCTACAAGAGTCTACTTCAGCATTTGAATATGATTTAATCTTCATCAATTTTTATCTCATTAATAATATTTATACCTTTTACAGAAACATTACATTTAAATGCTCTAAATTTTACACCGCTTTTTTTTGCAATAAGAGAATTTTCATAATACTCATTATCTAAGTCTTTAGCTATTGAAAATCTATTTACATCATTTCGTTGAATTAGATATATCAGAAAACAGTTACTGCCTTTTTTTGACATGTTAGTTAATTCAATTAAATGTTTTGAACCTCTTGAGGTAACAGCATCTGGAAATTCTGCTAAATTTTTTTTTCTTGATAATGTGACTGATTTAACTTCAATATAACTATCACCTTTTGGGTGACTAGCATATATATCAACTCTAGAATTTTTTCCATATTTCACCTCTTTTTTTAAATCACCTTTAATTTCATGAAGAATTTTATTTTCTTTTATGGCATTAAAAACAATATCGTTTGGCAGGGATGTGTTTATACCGACAAATGTTTTGAAGTGTTTGATTGCTTCTAATCTATATTTTAATTTAGCATTAGGATTTTCTACTTTTGCAACCAAGACATTTGAACCCTTGTTCAATAGACCTAATAAAGAACCTGTGTTTGGACAATAAGCCGTGACAACTACAGAACCAATCTTTATATCAACAAAAAATCGTTTATAGCGTTTTATAAAAAAACCCTCTAAAATTTCTTCTTTATAATTCATCTATGGCAACTAAAAAAAATATACAATCAGCTTGTCTTATAATCATTGGCAATGAGATATTATCAGGTAGGACACAAGATAAAAATATAAATCATATAGCCAAAGAGCTATTTTTATGTGGTGTATCTTTGCAGTTAGTTATAGTAATACCTGACTCAAAAAAAATAATTATCTCCCAAATAAGAAAATTAAAAACTAAGTATAACTTTATTTTTACTACAGGTGGAATAGGTCCTACGCATGATGATATAACCTCTGAGTCAATTAGTTTGGCAGTAAGAAAAAAATATAAATTACATAATGGTGCATATAGTGAATTAAAAAAATATTATAGAAAAATTAAATCTGAATTAACTGATGCTAGAAAAAAAATGGCATACATGCCCGAGGGATCTAAATTAATTTTAAATAAAGTTAGTGGCGCCCCAGGTTTTAAAATTGAGAATATTTATGTTTTTGCAGGCGTGCCTTCAATAGTACAAGCAATGATGAAAGAATTTAAAAAAATGATTAAAATTAAAAATAAATTTTATTCAACATCTATAATTACAAAATTATTTGAAAGTAAAATAGCACACATTCTTGTTGACGCAGAAAAAAAATATCAATTTATCTCCATAGGTAGCTATCCAATTTTTGATGGAAAGCCAAGAGGTGTAGAGATTGTTATAAATTCACAAGTTAACAAGCTAGGCGTAAACAATGCAAAAAAATTCATTCTCAGAGAGATAAACAAAATTATTTAAGAATAGGTTAATTTAATATAAAACAATATTTCCTTTTGGCGGAGTAGCTCAGTTGGTTAGAGCGGTGGAATCATAATCCATGTGTCGGGGGTTCAAATCCCTCCTCCGCTACCAAGTTCTAAATTTGGCAATAAATTTTCGTAGACTCACAGTTAAAGAAATACCTATCAAAAGTTTTATAATTTCATAAATTTCAGACTTCTTTTTTTTTATAAAATTACCCAAAGTCAAAAAATTCTTATTATATATAATAATTTTTTTTATTTCACTTTTTTGATCATACACAAAAGATTGATTTTTATATTTTGAAAATATTACTCCAAGATGAATACCATTTACTTTTTCATCTACATATTCTGATTTTAAATCCATTTGTGATGTATAATGCAAAAGTGTATTTTTAGTGAAGTAGTAATTGTGTGCATTTTGGAACTGATCTAAATTATACTTAGAATCGAGGTTAGGCACTTCAATATAAATCTTCCCATCTTTTTTCAAATATTTAATTATATGGCTCAATTCATTTTTAAAATCATAAAAATGTTCAGCTACATGACTTAGTATAATTAAATCATATTTATAATTAAGTTTATCTAGTACATCAATACCACCGATGTATGCTTCGATACCTTTTTTTTTTAAATAACTTATTGCCTTTTCACTGTAATCAACACAAACAAGTTTTCCCTTTATTGGAATAGATCTCGATATTTGTGCATAACCACTCCCAAATTCCAAAATAACTTCATTAGAACTACCGCTATATTTTTTTTTTATAATTGAAGATGGTTCTAGCTTAGACTCTTCGTCAAATAATTGATCATCTATGAATTTATCATTGATTAAGTCATCTTTTCTTGTATTTAATACATTGTAAAAAAATCGATATGAATCTGAGGTATAAAATTTTTTTAACTCATCAAGAGAAAGAATTTTATTTGCATAAACTAACCCACAACTAAGACATAATACTACACTTGTTAAAAGATTATATCTATCTAACTCAAATAATAATTTATTTTTTTTATTTCCACAAAGGCAAGATTTTAAAACACAATTTTTTTTAAAGAGCATACGATAATCTCTTTTGAAAACTTCTTCCTCATATATTTTGTTAAACATAATCAATTTTAATTTTTAAAATTTTGTAATTCTTGTTTAATATAAATAAATTATTTATTTTAATTAAAAAGCTACAAAAAAATAACAAAAACATTGAAATTCACTTTTATATAACATATCTTCCCTCTCAGATCGCGGGGTAGAGCAGCTTGGTAGCTCGTCAGGCTCATAACCTGAAGGTCGTAGGTTCAAATCCTACCCCCGCAACCAAATTACAATTCAAAGTTATTTCTATTAATTCCCTGACTACACCCTCGCCACCTTTAGTTTTTAAAATATTTGTGGCTATCTTCTTTATTAAGGGATGACTATCAGATGGACAAGCTCTATAACGACAGATATTCATAACTTCGTAGTCATTAATATCGTTTCCTAAATACAAGCACCTGGAAGATTTTATATTATTGGCTTTTAAGTAATTCTCCAAAAAAATTAATTTGTTAAATTCTCCAATATAAGCCTTAATTTTTAGCTTATCTGCTCTAGCTTTAACAACTTTATTTTTTTCTGTAGACAAAATAAACATTCTTATATTTTTCTCATATTTATTTATATACG
>CABZUC010000017.1 GCA_902528805.1 uncultured Alphaproteobacteria bacterium | reverse complement strand
TTTTAGCAAAAACTTCTATTTCGTTTTGAGACTCATAAAGTTTCATAAATTGATCCTCATCGCACCTTAGAAATGGATTACATAGTAATTGATCTGAGAGCATTGTAGGTATTGTTGGGCGGAGTTCATTTTCTTGATGTGAGGCCCACTTAGAATATTGTTGAAGCTCCTTGTTATTAGGATCAATGCTTAAAGCAAAATTAACATTTGCCGAAGTATACTCATGTCCACAATATATTTTTGTATCCTTTGGTAATTGTTTGATTTTGCACAAACTGTCCCAAAAAACTTCAGGTGTTCCCTCAAACATCCTCCCACAACCTATGCTAAAAAGAGTATCTCCAGAAAATAAAATATTATGTTGAGGCATAAAGAAATTTATATGTTGAAGTGTATGACCGGGAGTATGAATAACTTTATATTCATTCCCTAATATTTCAAAAGTCTCATAATCTAAAACTTCTTTATCTGGTTTAGGAATTTTAGAATCATTTTTATATCCTATGACTAAAGAATTAAATTTTGATTTAATCTCACCTACAGCAGCTATATGGTCATCATGATGATGGGTAACTAAAATATGACTTGCTACGCAGTCATTCAGTTCAAGAATTTTTAAACACATACTCAGATCAGAGGGGTCTACTAGTACCCCTTTAGTTTCATGAGGGTTTTTTATTAAATATCCATAATTATCGTCTAATTGGGGAAATAAATACACATTAGGTTTTTGCATAAGAAATAGAATGTTAAGTAAATCTAGTTAAAATACAACTATGGATATTAACGCATCAGATATTTACAGTTTTTACCAATCAAAGTTAGGCACACTTGTTAAACGAAATATTCGTCATCAATTATACAGCCATTTCAATTCTATAAATGATAGCGTTGTTTGTGGATACGGATACACAAATCCCTACCTCTCTTTTTTAAATAAACAAAATAAAGATCTACAAATATCTGCAATGCAGCCAGAATTTTTAGATGGTAATGTCAAAGAGAAATATGATTTCGATCATCAAATTATTCATGAATATTTTTTACCTTTGGATCCAAGTTCAGTAGATGTAGTGATATCTACACATTTACTTGAATTTGTTGATAAACCCCAAAGTAGTATTGAGGAAATATGGAGAATTCTTAAGCCTAATGGACTTTTTTTAACAATTATACCCAGAAGATCAGGGATATGGACTAGGTATGATAATAATCCTTTTGGATTTGGGAGATCATACTCGATTAGACAATTTAAATCACTGATACAAGACTTTTTAGTTCTTGATTTTAGAAAATCATTTCTACATTTCCCACCATGGGACCATTATTTAAATTATAAATCACATCGAACAGTTGAAAAAATAGGTGATTTTTTCTTTCCGTATATGGGAGGGTTAATGATTTGTGTTTGTAAAAAGATTGTCTATGCAAAAAATACTAAAAAACAAAAAAAAATACCAATTAAAAGTTTTGTAGCAACTTAAAAATAATTCATATTTAATTTTTAAAAAGATAGAATTAATCTTTGTTAGATCTTAGTTATTACATAATCGTCTCATTCTCTATTTTATTGTTTGCAATATCAAAATCTGGATTTTCTGGAGGAGGGTTGGCTTTAATTTCAGTAACTCTATTATCTATAACTTACGGCCCATTAACAGCAATAGCCATTTTGATGCCAATGTTAATAGTATGCGATTTAATTGCTTTGTATTTAAATAGAAAATATTTTGAATATAAAATTTTATGGTCAATAGCACCTTATTCTTTATTTGGAGTAATTGCTGGCACAATCTTGTTTAAATTTATTAATTTATCAATGATAAGTATTTTTATAGGCTCGATCTCATTATTATATGTTGTTTTTAATTATTTGATTGTAGACACTAAGCTAAAAAAAATACCTTTTCATGGGAGTAAATCTTTTTGGGGTGCATTAGCGGGATTTACTAGTTTTGTCCTTCACTCTGGAGGATTACCATTAAATATTTATTTTATGTCAATCTATAACAAAAAAATTCAATTTGTTGCAGGCGTTGTTTTCTCTATTGCTTTAATCAACTTGTTTAAATTAGTTCCTTATTTTTATTTAGAAATATTAGATTTTGAGAAATTATATAATTATCTTATTTTTTCACCAATTGCTGTTATAGGAGTAATTTTAGGACATTGGATGAACAGTAAGCTATCAGACAGTTCTTTTTTTATGATCATTAATATTTTTGTAGTTATAGGATCAATGAGGTTAATTTATTTAGGAGTAATAGGTTTATAATATTTTTTCTAAAATATTAATTAACTCAAATTCATCTTTATACTTATTCATTTGTTCTTTATTGATTAATATTTTGTATTCACCACTATTTTCTTCAACACAAATAGGTAAGTCATTTTTATAATTTAAAAGATTATATTCTTCTAATTCTTCTAAATGTAAAAATTTAAAATTATGTGGAGAACTTTCAATAAATTTTCTCCATGCATCCTTCATCTTTAAATCATGAGTGATTTTACACAAATTACACTCATAAGTGCTCGGAGAAGCATATTTATGAACTGTGTCGAGAATATAATTCCACTTCCCACCTTTAGCGTTATAAACAAAAATTATATTTCTTTTGCTATTCATCTGTAATATGGAACAAAACTTCCTTACAAAATAGGTTTGAAGGTATTTTGCCATTCTCAAATTTTCTTTGATTAATAACATCAAAAGTTGAAATTATTTTTAGGTCTAAATTTGCAGCTAACTTTTTAAAATCTTTAATACTACAAGGGTGAATATAATCAGTATTATACCAATGATCACTATTTGCTTTCTTTAGAAGAGAGTCAAAACTTCCTGACAATAAAAAATTTGAAATTTTGCTTAGCCTTGCAGAATTATTAAAGCTCACAATAATATTCTTACTTACCTTCTTTAGAGTATTCAACAATTGGTATGGTTTTTGAACTGCCTGAATTGTTTGAGTTAAAAGACAGTAATCAAACTGATTAAATGGAAAGTCTTCAACTATTAAATTTATATCTCCATGTATAACATCTAGCCCTTTTTCTAGACATTTTATCACTTTTTCCTGATTCAACTCAACTCCTTGAGCACTAACACCTTTATTTTCAAGATAAGAAATTAATTCTCCATCAGAACAACCAATATCCAATACTTTAGAATTTTTCGGGATCAAATTTAAGATAATTTCGTAGTCTTTTCTCATTTTATTCCCTTTAAAAAACCCTGTGCAACTTTGAAAAATTGAGGTTCATCAAGTAAAAAACTATCATGACCTCTATCAGAGACAACCTCAGCAAAACTTACGTTAGATCCAATTGAATTTAATAGAGATACGATCTCTCTTGATTCCTTTGTTGGAAATAACCAATCACTTGTAAATGATAAAACTAGAAATCTGATCGAATTATTAATAATAGTATTTTTATTTTCAATTATTTCATTTTTTACATCAAAATAATCCATAGCTCTTGTCATATACAAATAGCTGTTGGCATCAAATCGATCTACAAAAGACCTACCTTGGTAACGAAGATAACTTTCAACCTGAAAGTCTATTCCAAAGCCAAAAGACAAGTCATTTTTTTCTTGTAAGTTTCTACCAAATTTGTTTTGAAAAGCTTTCTCAGATAAATAAGTAATATGAGCAATCATTCTGGCAACAGAAAGACCGTTTTCAGGTTTTTCATTGCCCTCTAAATATCTTCCATTTTGCCAATTTGGATCTAACATAATTGATTGTCTGCCAGCTTCGTCAAAAGCTATATTTTGAGCGGAGTGTTTTAAGGAACCTGCAATGCTCATAATTGACCTAACACTTTCAGGATAGGTAGCAGCCCACTGAAGTACTTGCATCGCACCCATTGACCCACCAGCTACAGAAAGTAATTTAGATATTCCAATTTCGTCAATAAGAATTTTTTGTGCCTTCACCATGTCTCGAATAGTTATGGTTGGAAAATCTAAGCCATATATCTTTGAGGTTTCAGGATTTATGTCATTGGGACCTGTAGTTCCCACACAACCACCAAGAACATTTGTGCAGATAACAAAATATTTATTTGTGTCTATAGGTTTATTAGGACCGACCATTAACTCCCACCAACCTTTCTTTTTAGTTATAGGATTTTCCTCTGCTGGAAATTGGTCACCAGTTAAAGCATGACAAACCAAAATTGCATTGTCTTTTTGGTTGTTAAGCTTTCCGTATGTTTGGTATGCGATTTGAAAGTCTTTAATTTTTTTTCCAGAGTCTAGTAATAACTCTTCATTGCACTTTAGTAAGTAACCTGGATAATTAGTATTTGCAGTTATTTCTCTCATTTTCAACCTTGTTCGACTGATAACTGCGGTGATACGCTTTAGCTGTTTTACACCCGCAAGCTGCTATCAAATCGGTGAAAGTGGAATTTAAGGCTTTTCTAAATAATTTTCAATATAAAATGATGATATTTTCTTTATATAGTTTATTTATTAACAAAAAATAATGAAAAACAACCAACCAAAAAATGCATATAAAGGTGGAGCTGAGGTGTTTAAAGGCTATGTAAGGCTTTCATCAAACGAAAACAATTATGGTCCAGCAAAGTCTGTTAAATCAATAATAAAAAAAAATATTAAATTTTCTAATATTTATCCAGAACTTGACGGGGAGAGCTTACGAAATCAAATTGCCAAATCTTACAAGATAAATAGCAAACAAATTATATTAGGCGCTGGTTCAGATGAAGTGCTTCAAATGATATATGCAGCTTTTTCAAGACCAAATGATGAGGTTATCTTTACAAAGTATGCTTTTGCTATGTATTCAATTTATGCAAAGAATTTTAAATGCAAAGTTAAATTATTTGATGATAAAGACTTTCAATTTAAATTAGAAAGTCTTAACAAAATAATAAGTCAAAAAACAAAAATTATTTTTTTAGCTAACCCAAATAACCCTACTGGTTCTATTTTCTACAAAAATGAATTAGTTAAATTTTTAAATAAAATCAAGAAAACAACTCTAGTTGTATTAGATGCAGCATATTGTGAATACATTAAAGATCATAAATATGATGATGGGATGAGATTAGTTAAAAATTACTCAAATTTAATAATAACAAGGTCTTTTTCTAAAATCTTTGCTCTTGGAGGGTTAAGAATAGGTTGGGGTTACGCTAACTCAAAAATTATCTCTCAATTATATCAATACAAAAAGCCATTTAATGTATCTAGACTTTCTTGTATCGCCGCTCAAGAATCTCTAAAAAATAAAAAGTGGATTAATGAGTCAATTAAGAATAATTCTGTTAACAAAACTTTAACCTGTAAGCAGTTAAATAATAAATCTTTTGAAATAATTGACACTAAGGCTAATTTTATTCTTTTAAAGTTTAAAAATTCAATAATAACTCAACAATTTGTGGACTTTTTAAACTTAAATAAAATTACAGTGAGATCTTTATCCTCATATGGTTTAAATAATTTTGTAAGAATGACCATAGGAACTAAAACTGATATGAAAAAAGCTATTTTAGTTGCAAATAAATTCAATGTTTAAAAATATTCTTATTATTGGTTTTGGGATGATTGGGTCTTCAATAGCGAGAACTGTTATTAAAAAAAATAAAAGTATTAAAATTTTTGCTTTTGATAAATCTTCAAGCCTAAAAATTAGAATTAATAAATCAAAATTAAAAAGAGTAAAAGTTTTTAAATCACTCAATGAGATTAAAGATCAAAATATTGATTTTATAATTATTTGTACTCCTATGCTCCAATATCAATCAATTTTCAAAAAACTTAATGATATTGATCTACGGCAGACAATTGTTACTGATGTAGGGTCTACAAAGGTAAATATTGAAAAGATATACATACAAAAAAAATATCAATTTAATTTTATTCCATCACACCCAATAGCTGGTATAGAAAAAGCTGGCTTGGAAAATGGATTTGATGGATTATTTACGAATAGATATAATATTATTTGTCCATTAAAAAAATCTTCAAAAACACATATTAATAAAGTTATTAAGTTTTGGAGATCACTAAATATGAAAACTGAAATAATGTCTTCAAAAGAACATGATAAAGTACTTAGTTTAACTTCACATTTGCCTCATTTAATCTCTTATTCATTAGTTTTGACTGCAATGAAAAAGGACACATCTCTTAATTCAAAATTAGTTAAATTTTCAGCTGGAGGATTTAGAGACTTTACCAGAGTTGCAGGTAGTGATCCAGAGATGTGGAGAGATATATTTTTAGCTAATAGTTCTCAAATTCAAAAATTAACAAATATTTTTATAAGTGAGTTAAAAGAATTTTCTAGAAACCTAAATAAAGGAAATTCTTATAATTTATTAACTAAATTGAAAAAGACTAAAAACGTAAGAGATAAAATTATTAAGGCACGTCAGGCAGGAAAATTTATTCCTAATGATTAAGGCTATTAATCTCAAATTTAAGCTTTTTTAAAAAATCCTGCTTACTCAATCCTGGAGGAATAGGTTCTTTAAACTCAACCGTTATTGTCCCTTTGCTAAGTTTGTTATTTTTTGGCCAGTATTTTCCAGAATTTAAAGATATAGGAATTACTGGTTTGTTTAATGATTTATACATAGAGTAGATGCCAGGCTTCAGATCTGGTTGATCTTTGAAGGTCGTTCTTGTTCCTTCAGGAAATATTATTACAGGTCTATAATCTAAATACTCAGCTGTTTGCTGATTTACATGACGAAGACTTTGTATTCCCTGTGCTCTATCAATAGCTATCATCCCTAATTTTTTTAGATATGTCCCAAACAAAGGAATATTCAATAATTCTTTTTTTAAAATATATGCAGGATTATAAAAAAGTTCATTAAAGTATATCGTTTCAAATACTGATTGATGTTTACTTGCATATAAACATCCTTTTTTGTGCGCAAATTCTTTATTAATTACTTCTATATTTATTTTAAATAATTTTAAAACTGAAGTCATACTTCTTGTAAATAAGAGTACAAAAAATCTAAACTTGAAATATTTAAAAGGGAGACCAATTAGAGAAAATATTAATACAACTGCTGAGGTTAAATAAAATGCAATTAAAAAACTAAATTTCATATTTTTTTATAAAAACTAATTTTGAGACGATTAATTTAATATACTCCTCTAACAACTTTTCAAATGGAATAACAGAATCTTTATTACTGACTGCAAAAGGTATAATTTTTAAACCTGATAATTGGTTAAATAAAAATTCAGCCCGTTGCATATGTAAATCTGAAGTAATTAACAACACAGATTTTACTTTATTCTCTAATGCCCAGTATCTAGTCTCTAATGCATTTTCATATGTATTTTTTGATAAATAACCAACATCAATACTGCTTTCAACTATATTTTGATCAAAATTAAGAATATTAACCAATACAACTTCCGAATTAAAAGTAGTATCTACACCAGAAATAAACAGTTTTTCCTGTTTAGAGTTTTTAATTTGATTGTAACCCTCAATTATTCTCTCACCTTTGCCACCAGTTAAAACAACGATTGCATCAACATTAAAATTATTTACCTGCTCATGAGATAAATTATTTTTAAATTTGATTATACCAAGAGCTAAAAATAATAAAATTAGAGCGATTATTACATTTAAACGCTTTAGGAGAATTATCATTACATGATCTCATTTTTACATAAGTCCTCTAAGGTATCTCGAGATCGTATCACTCGATATTCATCTTTATTATATAATACTTCAAGGGGTCGAGGACGACTGTTATAAGTTGATGACATGGAGGATCCATAGGCACCCACATTCATAAATATTATGTTATCTCCAGCTTTGATCTCTGGTAATTCAATATCTTTCACAAAATAATCTGTAGACTCACAAATTCCACCTGCAATATCATAGATACCAGTTTTTTTCGAACTATTTGCAACTTTTATTGGCGGTTTAATATCATACAAAGCTGGACGAATATATTCAGAAAAAGAGCAATCAACAATGGCAATTTTTTTTTCACCACTTTCTTTTATATATAAAACTTTACTTATAAGTTCACAGCTATCTGCAACTATAAATCGACCAGGTTCAAAAATAATATTAAAATTTTTGCCTTCGAGTATTTTATTACAATTTTCTTTCCAACTTTCAAAGTTGATTTCTTTATTGGAGTGATCAAGAACAGCGAACCCCCCTCCAAAATCTAATGTATCAATATTTATATTATTTTTAAGATTTTGTTCATCTGCAATTTTTATTAAATTTTTATATGAAACCAGTAACTTTTGATAATCAGTAATTTGACTTCCAATATGCACAGAAAGCATTTTTAAATTTATTCCTTTAAAATTTGAAATTGCATCAAAGTCAATTTGATCAATTGAAATACCAAATTTGCCACCCGATAAGCCAGTGGTTATTTTATCCATTGTAGATCCATCTATATTAGGGTTGATTCTAATACCTATATTCGTCCTTAATCCTTTAGTTAAAGAGTAATCGTTTATTAATTTAATTTCCTCAACATTTTCAACATTGATTGAATTAATTTTTTGAGTAATGGCATACTTTAAATCAAATTCAGTCTTTCCTGGTCCATCAAATATGATATCAGAAGGCTCGAACCCAGCTTTCAAGGACTTAAAAAGTTCTCCTGCAGATACGACTTCTGCACCGAAACCACATCGGTGAATTAGGTTTAAAATTGCAAGGTTTGGATTAGCTTTTACTGCAAAATTAAACTTTCTTTCGAATTGTAAGTCTAAATTATTAAGAAAACTGATTTTATCTTTAATTCTATCTTCATTATAAAGGTAAAAAGGACTTGAGCACTCTTTTAAAATTTTATCTATCATCATTCGCTCTCTGGGTACTCATACTCCTCACTAGGTGGAAATGGATACTGTGACTTATCTACAACACCTTCTGGTAATTTATTAGGTTTTTGATTACCACAACTATTAATAAATAAAGAAAATAGAATTATTGATAAAAACTTAATCATTATACTTTTAGAAATTTGAAATATTTTTTAATCATTCTAGACACTTCTTTTGGATTAGTGCTCATGGATGTTTTTTTTCTTAAAAGACTCTTATCTACATCAACGTATTTATAAATATTTTTATCAATTACTTTTTGAAATTTTTGATATTCGTCAATTTTTATTTCTGAAAGGTTTTTATTATTTTTCTGAGCATAGTTTACTATGTTGGCGATAATCTTATAAGAGTCTCTAAATGGTATTTTTTTTTCTATTACAAGATAATCAGCCAAATCGGTAGCAGTAGCATAATAATTATTAATAATGTCTCTTCCAATTGATTGTTCAAACTTAGATTTCTTAATAACATCTTGCATAACTTGGAGACAGCTTAGCAATTCATCATAACAATCAAATATGATTCTTTTATCCTCTTGAAAATCTTTAAAATAAGTTAATGGTAGATTTGATATAATATTAGAGAACTCTAAAGATTTAATTCTAATTGAATTTGTTTTGGCTCTTATTAGTTCTAAAGAGTCTGGGTTTCTTTTTTGAGGCATAATTGAACTACCTGTTGAGTATTGATTGCTAATATTGAATAATTTCATAAAGTTACTAGACCAGATAACCAGTTCTGAAGATAATTTACTTAAATGCGTTGCAGTCAAAGAACTTGCATGAAGAAAATACATACAAAAATCTCGATCACTGACACCATCCATTGAATTATTTTTTGATTTTGTAAAATTCAAATTTTTGTTAAGTAGATTTAAGTCCAAATTATAATTACTACCAGCTAGAGCAGCACTACCTAAAACGTTTTCGTCTGTTTTTTCTTTACAAAAATCAAAATAATCTAAATCTCTTTTAAACATCTCTAGATATGCAATTAAGTGATGGGCTAAAGATATAGGCTGTGCTACTTGTAAATGTGTAAATCCTGGAATAATTGTTTTTTTATTTATTTGAGCTTGATCTAATATAGACCTCATCAATTTTTTAATTTCATCTTTTAAATTTTTCGAAGCTTTAATTGTCCATAATCTAGTATCAGTTGCTACTTGATCGTTACGAGACCTTCCAGTGTGTATTTTATTTGCTATCTCACCAATTCTCTCATAAAGAAAAGACTCCACATTCATATGAATATCTTCATTTTTTTTTGAAAATTTTAATTTACTTTTTTTATGATCATTCAATATTGAAATGAGACCTTTTTGAATAGTAATAGCTTCTTTTTTTGAAATTATTTTCAGCTTTGTCAGAGCTTTAACATGCGCACTGGTCACAGCAATATCCTCTTCAATTAATCTTTTATCAATATCAATTGAACTGTTAAAATCATCCATTAACGTCGTGGTATTTTTATTAATTGTAGTTGATAATATTTTACTTTTCTTATTCATGATTTTAGTAATTTTTAATTATCTTGATAAATATATTATCGCAGCGAATACTAAAACAGCTATACCTTGAAACAATACTCTCATTCTCATTAGCTTGTTACTATGTTTTTTATTAAAATTTCCGTTTTTGGCCATAGCTATTACACCTATTACAACCATGAGTAAGGCTAAAACCATGGATACAACTAAAACAAAAGGTAATACTGTTGATGAAAACATGGTAAATAGTTATCAAATTATCTATAAATGTCTAATTATTAAATTTAAGTGATTAATATGAAGAAAATTGTATTATTTTTGCATGGTTATGGATCTAATGGAAATGATCTAATATCCTTAAAAGATTATATTTTATTGAATAAAGAGACTACAGAATTTATCTCTCCGAATGCGCCAGAACCATGTGAATTCAATTATTTTGGTTATCAGTGGTTTCCTTTAAAAGAGAGATCTATAGAAGAACTAAAGATAGGTTTAAAATCTGCATTTTCTCATCTCGACTCAATTATAGAGAAAATAATTATTGAACATGCAGTTGACTCATCACAAATTTCTTTAATTGGTTTTTCTCAAGGTTCTATGTTAGCAACATATTATGCTTTACAAAAAAATTTAAATTTTCATAGTATTATCTCATTATCTGGCTCCTTGCCTAAAGAGATCTTAAACGATATAAAAATACCTGATGTAAAATCAAAATTTTTAATTTTCCATGGAAAGTTGGATGATGTTGTACCATATAATCGAGCAGTTGAGACAAATTCGTTTTTGGATTTAAAAGAAATCTCATGTAAAATGATTTTAGATGATAACTGTGCTCATTCAATTAGCCCTATCGCCCTTGATGAAATCAATAAATTTTATGAGCATTGGATTTAATAAAATTTTAACCAAACCTTTAATTGAATATGCTATTATCAAAAGATGATTAGCTCGAATCATTGTCCTTCTTTAGTTTTAAATGCAGATTATCGACCTCTTAGTTACTTTCCCTTATCTATTTGGAGCTGGAAAGATACTGTAAAAGCTGTTTTTCTTGAAAGAGTAAATATAGTTGAAGAATATGATCAAAAAGTATCATCTCCCTCATTTGAAATAAATTTACCAAGTATTATTGCTCTTAAAGATTATATACCGCATAGTCACAAACCTGCTTTTACAAGATTCAATGTTTTCTTGAGAGATGATTTTACTTGTCAGTATTGTAATGACAAATTTTCAACTAGAGAGCTTACTTTTGATCATTTAATTCCTCGATCAAAAGGGGGATTAACAAACTGGGAAAATGTTGTCACAGCATGTTCAAAATGTAATTGGACAAAAGGTAGTAGAAGCTTAACTCAAGTGGGTTTTAAGTTACTGAGAAAACCAAAAGAACCCTCTCAATATTCTCTTAGATTAAAGAGTAAAAACTTTCCGTCAGATTATCTTCACTCAAGTTGGAGAGATTATTTATATTGGGATAGTGTTTTAGAAAAAGATTAATATTTCTTAGTAATTTTGATAGCTGTATAACACAGTTGTTTTATAGTTTTCGATAAAAGGATATATCCTGTAGTCATTTCTGCTTGGTGTTCAACACCAGTATCATGATGTTCCAGCTCATCTTCTCTGAATTTTTTGACAGTCTTCAATAAATCTGGTTTTATTTTCCTTTGAGAGAGTTCCTTTGCTTGTTCATCATAATGTTGACCAATAACCTCTTCAACGGCAACTGTGCATGCCATCGCTGCTTTTTTCCCCATTAAAGCAGTACCTAACCCAAGTGCATAACCCGCTAAATTCCAAAAAGGAAATAAGGCAGTAGGTCTTATATTTTCTTTGACGATGAATTCATCAAAAGTAGATTTATGGATCTCCTCTTGATCAGCCATTTCTTTTATTTCTTTACCAAATTCTGTATTTTCTTTAAAAATAGCTAATTGACCGCGGTAAATTTGCGTAGCGCCATGCTCACCTGCATGATCAACTCTTATAATTTCTTCGATTAATTTTTTGTCCTCGTTATTAAGAGTTTTATTTTTCTTTTTTGTAGGCATTTAAAATAATTAATATCAGAAAAGTTATTGAAAACAAGAAGTTATAAACTGATAAAGGAATACCAAAGTAGGGCAAATTGGCATCCGAACAATTAGAAATTAGAGAGTTAGACATTAACTCCTCTTTTAATTTATTTATATCTGTGGGGAGTGAAGCGGCTTCACATCCAGTATATTCAATAATACCAAATGTAGTTAAAGAGTGATAACCAGATATTGCCAATTCAAAAATTATCAAAACTATTAAAGATAAATAAACATATTTAAAATATTTTTTGGTAAAAAAATAAAATATTCCCAAAACTAAAATTAAGTAGTATGGAATTCTCTGGTATATACACAGTTTACAAGGGTTATAACCATAAACATATTGCAATATAAACGCAAAAGACATGGCTATAAGTGAAAATATAAAAACGATAATTAAAATATGTGTTTCTTTAATCATGGTAAAATAATAAATAAATTAAAAAGACAATTCCAATAGGAATTAGAACAAAAATTAATAATTTATTTCTTTTTAAAATTTGTATTCCTATATCTCCAAATTGTTTAATTATTAAAGCAATAATAAAAAATCTCAAACCTCTAGATAGCACTGAAAGAAATATAAAATAGATAAAATTAAACTGAGAGTAACCACATGTTAAAGCAATAATTTTATATGGTATTGGAGTGAACCCCCCAAGAAAAACTGCAAAAATACCCCAATCGTTATAAAAATTAATAAATTCAGTTTGTTTGCTGATATCAAAATAAGATTGGACAGTGTCAAAAATGAAGTACCCTATAAAGTATCCAAAAGCCCCCCCAATTACAGAAAAGATTGTGCAATTCAAAGCAGTTACTAAAAATTTATTTGGATTAAAATAAACAATTGGTATCAATATCAAATCTGGAGGTATCGGAAAAAAAATACTTTCTATGAAAGCAACTATCGATAAAAAATATTGTGAGTATTTTGATTTAGATTTTTTTTCAACATATATATGTAAGTTCTTCCAAACCATATCGTATTTATAAATAATAAATTAGGTTTAACCTATAAGGTAATACCAAAGATAAGCAATTATAATAGCAGGTATAGCACTATAAAGCGTGGCAACTATTGCGGCCTTGGCTGAAATGGCTATGGCAGGGAAAAGAGCATCTCCATCATTCGATATTGAATTACCTATTTGAGCTGACATAGGAATTTGTCCACTCACATACATGGATGTGATCATAATTTGAGGTCCACATCCAGGTATAAAACCAATTAGTATAGCTAAGAGTGGTACAAAAGGTCCAAATAATATTAAAGACTCAAATATTAAACCATTAGTCGACAAATCAATTAATTCGTAAATAACAAATGAAATAATTACCCAAACTGTCACAAAACAAGTTGTATCTACAACTTTTCTATATGAGTTCTCATGAATTGAAGCCATTTGAATATCTGTTAAAGGATTTAAAACCCATAATAAAACACAGTATATAGCTAAAATAAATGCCATCATTTCAATCAAATTAATTCCGAAAAAATTAAAACTAAAGTCAATATTAAAAGCATTTAACATCCCCAAGGTGAATCCTGGAACTAAAAATAAAAACCAGATATTATAAAACCTATTAGATGTTTTATTTTTAGGTAGTTGTTTTGAATTTAAATTTTTATTAATCTTATTTTGTAAAAAATTTTTTGTAAAAGGTTGTACTATATATCCTGAAATCATACCAACTATAAAAGTTACTGGGAGTATAATCAAAGCAGCTTGAGGTTTTGTTGCTATGAGAAGAAATGCAGCATCACCCATAGTACTTATAAGTGCAGCAAGGACACCTCCAAAAGACACTACTCTTCGAGTAAATAAACTCATTACCATAATTGCACCACCACATCCAGGTATTACGCCTAACAAAGAGCAGATAGGAACTTCAAATTTTTTATTTTGTAAAATTAATTTTTGTAAATTTAAATTTTTCTTTTCAAGAACAACAAATAGAAGAAGGGTCACACCTACAAAGCTAGATACTGCAATATAGGCATCACTTGAAGAAGAAATCAAAATACTTCTAGTTTCTTCAAAAACAAGAAGAAGCAAAATACACATAAAAAGAAGGATTTTAGAAAACCTTAAATATTGAAATTTTCTGCCTAATTGTATTACTAATTCTGTCATTTTTTTAGCCTAGGCTAAACAATATAGATATAACTAAAATTTAGTCAAACAAATCTTTACTTTTCATATTTATGCAAATAGATTGAAATAGCTATGAAAAACACTAGATCTAGTGAACCATATCAATTTTCAAATATAAGAAGTCAAAATAAAAACGAAATACTGGAAGATTATGTTGAGGCAATTCAAGAGATCTTACAAAATAAAGGGGATGTTAAAAATGCTGATCTTGCTCAATATTTTGGTGTATCACAAGCAACTGTTAATAAAAATTTAAAACGTTTAATTAATTTTAATCTCGCAAAATCTGAACCATACCGATCAATTTTCTTAACAGAAGAGGGTGAAAAATTAGCTACACTATCAAAAGAAAAACATGAAATTGTATTTAATTTTTTAATTAAGTTAGGTGTTTCAAGAAAGACCGCAGAAAATGATAGCGAAGGTATAGAGCATCACGTTAGTAATGAAACACTAAAGATAATGAAAAAATTTAAATAATTAATTCCTCGTTTTTATTAACATTCTTTTTTCTAATACATTATCGAACAAATAAATAACCAAGGATAGAAAGCAAATAATTGTTAAAGCATGTAAGCTGCCATACTCAAACATTTCATTTGATGAGTATTCATATAGGCTTGTAGCAAGTGTATCAAAGTTAAAGGGTCTAAGTAATAAAGTAATAGGTAACTCTTTTACTGTATCAACAAAAACTAAAAAAAATCCTGCCAAAATACTTAACTTAACCTGAGGTAATATAATTCGAAAATATGTTGTTGATGATCTTCTTCCAATTAATCTTGATGCGTCATCAATCGATTTTCCAATTTTTTCCATTCCAGAATCTAAAGAATTATTTGATAGAGCAATTAGTCTAATAATTAAGGCTAAAGACAAGCCCAGTAATGTCGTAGATAGAGAAAAAGCTGTCAAGCGATCAAAATAAAATAAAAAGAAAAGTACTCCTAAAGCTATAACCACACCAGGTATTGCATAGCCAATGTTTACTAATTTTTTATAATATAAAATATAATTGTTATTTGTGAATCTTGAATAATAACTAATGAAAATTGATATTATTGCACATCCAACCCCTGCAATAATACCTAATAAGATTGAATTATATAAAGATAAGAAATAGTTATTAAAATCAATAAAATTCAAATTATTTAAAAGTGTATAAATTACAAAAATGAGGGGTAAAACAAAGCCAAATAAAATTGGTAAAACACCACTAATTAATACAAATATTCCCATGAATTTTCCCAGCTTATATTTTGACCATTGAATATTTTCATAACTATTATTATGAAATTTCCTTTTTCCTCTTATTTTTTGTTCAAAAAAATACAACAAAGCCATAAGTAGAATAATAATTAAGGCCAAAAGAAAAGCCAAAGGTAAGTCATTTAAAATTGCTATATAATGAAAAACTCCAACTGATAGAGTTTGTAATCCAAAAAAATCAGCAACTCCAAAATCATTTACAGTTTCCATTAAAACCAACGCTAAACCTGCAGCTAATCCAGGTAAGGCCATAGGCAAACCAATTTTAAAGAAACATTGATATGGGTTTTTTCCAAGAGTCTTTGCAGCTTCAATATACCTTGTTGAAAAATTTATAATTGCAATTCTGGTTAAGATATAAACATAAGGAAAAAAAGATAGAGATATAATTAGAGAGGCTATTAAACTATTTCTTATTGAGTAACCATCAAAGAATAAAAATTTTAATGAAATAAACCCCCCCGGCTCTAAAATTTCAGCATAAGTATATGCTGAGATATAAGCTGGAACAGCTAATGGCATTATAGCTAACATCTGTAAAATTTTTCGTCCCCAAAATTCAGTCATAGTAATAACCCATGCTAATGGAACACTTATTAAAGTTACAAAGATACTTACCATTAAAATAAGTTTTGTAGATCCAATTAAATATCTATTTATATAAAGATCTTTTGTTAAAAAAACTGCACCTAGACCATTTGATATAACTAAGGCTATAGGGGTAAGCAGTAAGAAACTGATTAATAGAAAGAAAATTAATTTAAATAAGTTTATTTTCATAAAATTATAAAAAATATGCAACCTAATAATAACACAGCCATAACCCTATTAAAAAAAATAATTTTTCTTTTATCATTAAGATATTTGCGAAATGAATGACCAATTGCTGCCCAAACTATAGCACTTGTAGATGTTGAAATTGTAAAACATATAAATATTAAAACAAACTCCTCTAAATATGAGAATTGGTTTTGAATAAATATTGCAGAGCTTGACATAGAGACTGATACTGCTTTGGGATTAATCAACTGAAAAAAATAGATATCTCTGAAGGTAAATCTTTTTTTATTACTATTATCTGAAAATTCACTTGAATTAAAAATTTTGTAGGCAAGATAAGTTAAGAAGATTGTTGCGACTATTTTTATGAAGGTCTTAAATTTAGGAAAGCTCTCATAAACCTCCCCTATACCTAACAAACAAAGACTTAATACTGACAAAAATCCAAAAAAGACTCCCAATATCAGGGGTATTGTTTCTTTGAAACCATAATTCACAGCATTAGTAGAAAGAATTATGTTATTAGGTCCTGGTGTAATAGCTGCAGTCATTGCGAAAGTTAGTATAGGTGCCATAAAATAAATGTATTCCAAAGTATCGAGATATTATTCTTAAATTTAAATAAATACACAATTAGTTATCAATTTGCCTAATTTAACTTAATAATATAAGTAAATAAGATTATTTTAAGGCGTTGTGGCGAAATGGTAGACGCGCCGGATTCAAAATCCGGTGAGGGCAACCTCGTGAGAGTTCGAGTCTCTCCAGCGCTACCACTAATAAATAAAAAATGAAAAATTTAACATCAGTTTTCTCACTTTTCTCTACGGGTATTACAATTGTAACAAATGGCACAATTAAAAAACAATTTTTTGGATGCACTGTAAATTCTTTCTCAAGTCTATCTCTAAAACCTCCTAAATTTTTATTTTGTCTTGGAAATGAGAACTTGAATTTAAAAACTTTTAAATTAAATAGTCCTTTAAATGTGAATTTTTTAGCTAAATCTCAACTCAAATTATCTAATAAATTTGCAGGATCATTGGAAAATAGATGGAAGGATACAAAATATAATATTTCAAGAAATAAAGTCCCTTACTTTCCTGAGTCCTTAGGTTTAATTGAGGCAAAAGTTGAAAAAAAAATTAAATCTGGAGATCACACGATAATTATTTGTTTAATTACAAACTATATGAAATTGAATACCAAAAAACCTCTCATATACTACAAGAGCAAATATCATTCTATTTAATACTTATTATGAAATATTTAAGTAATAGTTTCGATCAGATTAATATTGATGAAAAATTATGTTTAACAATAGGTAACTTTGATGGAATTCACAAAGGCCATAGAGAAATAATTAAGAATTTAATACATCAAACTAAAACATCTAATTTAAAATCTGCAATTTTATCATTTACACCGCATCCAAAAATTTATTTTAATAAACAAAAAAATTTTATGATTAATTCCCAATCAAAAAAAAAGGAGATCCTAGAAGACTTAGGTTTAGACTATTTAATTGATTTACATTTTAATGATAAATTTACACAATTAAGCCATGTTGAATTTGAAGACAAAATTTTATTAGAAAAACTTAATTCTAAGAGAATTTTAATAGGCAAAGATTTCCAATATGGTAACCAAAGAAAAGGAAATATAGAAACTCTTAAAGTATTTTGTGAAAAAAATAAAATTGAATTAGAGGAAATTGGATTAATTCTGAATGATCACAATAATAATAAAATATCCTCAAGTGAAATAAGAGAAAATCTTAAAGCTGGCAAAATCGAATTAGCAAATAAGGATTTAAAAAGAAATTTTTGCGTTGCTGGTAAAGTCATTAAAGGAGATCAGAGAGGGCGCACTATAGGCATTCCTACTGCTAATTTAGAGTACCCATTAAATACAATTATTATTCCATATGGAGTCTATGCAGTTGAAAC
>CABZUC010000016.1 GCA_902528805.1 uncultured Alphaproteobacteria bacterium | reverse complement strand
TTCTTTTTTCAGGAACTAGGCAAATAAACTCAGGATTAATCTTATCAGCTATTTGTATCATTTCATCTGTAAGAGCCATTTCAAGGTTAATTGGAATTTTAGAATTTTTTTTTAATTCTAATAAATCTTGATCTTTTATATGTCTTCTGTCTTCTCTCAAGTGAACGGTTAAAGTGTCAACTTTTGCATCATGACAAACTTTTAATGCTCTTAACAAATTTGGATTGTTTTGTCCTCTAGCGTTACGAAGGGTAGCAATATGATCTATGTTAACTCCAAGTTTCATTAATAATTTATAGATTGTCTTTTAACTTTATCAACTTGGCTTAAAGTTTTCATTTCGGCAAGAACAAATTTTAATTTATCAGAGCTTTCAATACTTATGTCGATTATGAATGTGTAAACTTTTTTAGTTCTATTAGCGATACGGATATTTTCAATATTAATCTCATGTTTATCAAAAATTGAAGTGATACTAAAAAGTGCGCCTGGTTGATTTTTAATAATTATCTCAATTCTTGAGTTAAATTCAGATTGGTTTTCATCCTCTCCCCACTCTGATTTGTAGAAATTATCTTTATGATAATAACCCAAACTATCGCAAATTGTATTATGAACAACTAATCCACGCCCGTAGGACATAATAGATATGATGCTATCACCTTTTATTGGTGAGCAGCAAGTTGCATAGTTCACAGCTATACCATTTTCATATTTTAATACATCTACTTTCTCTTCGTCATCATTAGATTGAAAAATTTTTTTGACAATATTATTTTCCATTTCTTTGAAAAGCTTATCAAGTTCTGCTCTAGATAAAAAACCCCTTCCTACATTTTCAAAAAGTTTATTTTTATATTTGAAGTCAGTTTTCTTTAAAATCTTTTCGTAGATACCATCATCAGAAATTATATTTTTAGATTTTGCTATATAACTTAAAATATCTTTTCCAAGAATTTCAAATTCTCTTCTTCTTTTTGACCTAAAAAAATATCTTATTTTTTCTTTAACTTTTTCTTTTTTTACGAATCTAATCCATAACGGGGAAATTGTAGTGTTTTCATCTAAGATAATTTCAACTTGATCTCCATTATCAAGTTTTGTGCTTAAAGGTAACTCTTGTCCATTTACAATTGCACCAGCACACCTATCTCCAATATCTGTATGAATTGTATAAGCAAAATCAACAGGTGTAGAGTCTAAAGGGAGTGTAAATAATTCACCTTTTGGAGAAAAAACATATATTTGCTCATCAAAAAATTGTTGGGAAGTTTTATTTAAAATTAAATGTTGTTCATTTTCTTCAACATAATTAACAGCATCCCTTAACCAAGCATATACACCCTCACTGTTACTATCTTTATTTAAATATTTATATCTCCAGTGTGCAGCAATACCATTCTCAGCAATCATATGCATTGCTCTTGATCTTATTTGTACTTCAAATATTTTTTTTTGAAAAATAAGGTCTGAGTGTATTGATCGGTATCCATTAGGTTTAGGGCTTGATATATAATCCTTAGTTCTTCCTACTTTTGCGGAGAAATTACGATGAATTATACCTAATACTTTATAGCAATCTCTTGTTGATTTAGTGATGATCCTGACAGCAGCTATGTCTGAAATAGAATTTAAGTCAGTATTTTTCTTATTTATTTTTTTCCAAATTGAATATGGATTTTTTTTTCTATAATGAATTTCTGCATCAATATCTGACTTATTTAGATATTCTTTCATTAAATTTTCAAGCTCAATAAAAGAGCCTTCTAAATTTTTAAAAGTGTTATCAATTTTATCGTTAATTCTACTAAAGATATCTGGATGAAGGTTTTTAAAAGATATATTTTCTAAAATGGACTTCCAATTTTCAAATCCTAGTCGCTGAGCTAAGGGGGCATAAATTAGTAAGGTCTCATTACTAACTCTTTTTCTTTTTTCAACATCTTTAAAATAATGAATTGTTTTTATGTTGTGCAACCTATCTGCTAATTTAATAATTAAAACTCTTATATCTTTTGCAGTTGAGATAAGAAGTTTTCTGAAATTTTCTGCTTCTTTTTCTGATCTTGTTGTTTTTTTTTCCTCCAAAAAATCAATTTTAGTCAAACCATCCACTAAATTTGTAATGCTAGGACCAAAGTTTTCTTTTAATTCTTTTTTTGAAAATTTTGTATCTTCAATTACATCGTGGAGTAAGCCTGTAATAACTGTTTCTGTATCTAATTTTAGTTCAATAAGCGACTTACAAACCTCGTATGGATGTATTATATATGGGTCTCCAGAGGCACGGAATTGATCTTTATGGGATGTTTCCGCTACCTCTATTGCTTTAACAAATAAATTCTCATTAAAATTTTTATCATAGGATTGTAATGCTGACTTAAAATCGCTGTAACTATCATTGAAATAGCTGGTTTGGAACATCAGCTAAAATAATAAACTAAATTGAACTTTTAATCTTCAAGAAGATGATCTTCGTTTTCTTCTTCTTTTTCCTGAACCAGTTGGTAGCTTTTAATAATATCTTCTTTGACATCCCCTACACTGATTTTCTCATCAGCAATTTCTCTTAAAGCTATTACTGTGCTTTTGTCATTATCTAATGGAACTTGTGCTTCATTGCCAGCGTTTAGGACCTTAGCCCTATGAGAAGCCAATAATACTAGGTCGAAAAGACTATCAACGTTTTTAGTACAATCTTCTACTGTAACTCTTGCCATGTGAGGTTTATATGAAAAAGTAGATAAAATTACAAGAGAATTATTATTTCTTTAAAATTCTTTGTTTTTTCCTATCCCACTCCCTTTGCTTTATAGTCTCTCTTTTATCATATTTCTTTTTACCTACTCCTACTCCAAATCTCACCTTTGCTAAACCTTTGTCATTAAAAAAAATCTCCATAGGAACTGCTGTAAAACCTTTAGTGGTCAGCATACCAAGAATTTTTTTTATTTCTCTTTTATTTAAAAGGAGTTTTTTTATTGATCTAGTTTTCTTTTTAAGGTCAAAATTCTTGTCTCTGGAGATAATTTCAAAGTTATTAATATAAATTTCACCTTTTTGTTCGTTTATAAAACTTGATTGAATAGAAGCTTTGCCGTTTCTTAAAGGTTTGACCTCATTGCTTTCAAGAACAATACCAGCTACGTAGGTCTCTTTAATTTCATAATCAAATTTTGCTCTTCGATTTTGAATAGACAATTAGATAAAATTTAAATCTTTAATTGTTTTTCTTACTTGCTTTTTTGTTTCAGGACTAAGTTCATAAAGAGGTTCTCTAATGTCAGCTTTACATTTACCCATTAAAGAGAGTGCATACTTTGCTGGTGTAGGGTTAGGTTCAGCAAATAATATTTTTGATAAAGATGCTAATCTTAAGTTTACTTTATCAAATTCTTTATAATTCTTTTTTTGCCAATAATAATGCAGCATCGATGTTAATTTTGGCGCTACATTAGCTGTTACTGATATGCAACCATGACCGCCTTGAGCAAGAAATCCAGCTATTGTTCCATCTTCACCTGATAAATAATTAAAATCTTTTTTCATAAAAGTTCTCATTATCAAAGGTCTGGACATATCATTAGAAGCATCTTTTATGCCAACGATGTTTGCTATTTTATTAAGTTGTTTGAAGCTATCAAAAGTCAAATCTACTATTGACCTTCCAGGGATATTGTAAATCAGTTGTTTTAAAGGTGATACTTTTGCTATTTTTTTAAAATGATTTATAAGGCCTGTCTGGTTTGGCTTATTATAATATGGTGTAACTACTAAACCGTAGTTTGCCCCAGCCCTGTAAGCGTGTTTGGTAAATTCAATTGCCTCTTTAGTGGAATTAGATCCCGTTCCAGCAATTACAGGTATTTTTTTTGAAGCTACTTTAATTGCAAATTCAACCAATTGCATATGTTCATCATGAGAGAGTGTTGGAGACTCACCCGTAGTTCCACAGACTGTAACTCCAGAAATTCCATTTTTAATTTGCCATTTTAAAAGCTGTTCGAAACAATCGTAATCAACTTCACCATTTGAAAAAGGAGTGATTATTGCTGGTATAGATCCTTTAAGCATTCTTATTTTTTACTATTTTTCTAACAAATACAAAGGTTTTTTTTATGGCGGAGAGAGAGGGATTCGAACCCTCGGTACAACTTGCGTCGTACGGCGGTTTAGCAAACCGCTGGTTTCAGCCACTCACCCACCTCTCCTTAGGCATATTTATAGCCAAAATAGTAGACGAAATATAGTCAAATAAAAAGAATTGTCATTCTTAAAATTTATATAAGTATTGAATGAAAGTTACTTCTTGAGTCTTCTAAGCAAAATTTTATTAATTAATTTTGGATTACCTTTTCCTTTTGTTGCTTTTAAGCATTTACCGACAAAATATCCTAAAACCCTATCAGAGCCACCTTGAAATTTTGAGATATTTTCCTCTTCTCCTATCAGAGCTTCATCAATAATTTTTTCTAATTCACCCGAGTCTGAGACCTGCTCAAGACCTAATTCTTTTACAATATCAGATGGTTTGCCTTGACCATTTAAAACTTTCGGTAAAATTTCTTTGCCAGCTTTATTTGAAATTACATCATCTGAAACAAGTTTAAGAAGATCTGTAATCTCTTTAGTTTTTTCATTTAAACTAGATACTTCTAAATTATTTTCTTTGATAAAAGCAAATATATCTCCGACCAACCAAGCTGCAATAAATTTTGGTTTTACATCTGTTTCAGAAATCATTTTTTCAAACAAAATAGCATTTTGCTTTTCAACAGTGATAATTTTAGCAATATCTTTATCAACATTATAATCTTTGATAAATTTATCTAACTTAGCTTGAGGTAATTCTCCAACTGATGTCTTTACTTTATCGATTTGATTTTGAGTTAAATTTACAGGCAATAAATCAGGGTCAGGAAAGTAACGATAATCATGTGAAAATTCTTTACTTCTCATTGCTCTAGTCTCACCTGTGCTTGTATCAAATAACATTGTATTTTGCTCAATTTTACCACCGCTTTCAATAACATCTATCTGTCTTTTAAATTCATATTCAATAGCTTGCCTTATAAATTTGAATGAGTTTAAATTTTTAATTTCGCATCTAGTGCCAAGCTCTCCACCTTTTTTACGAACAGACAAATTAACATCAGCTCTCAAGGAGCCCTCTTGCATATTTCCATCACATACATCAATGTACATAAGCACTTGTCTCAACGAGGACATGTAACTCACCACCTCCTCTGCTGAAGATAAATCGGGATATGAAACTATCTCTAAAAGTGGTGTGCCTACTCTGTTAAGGTCTATAAAACTAAATTTTGGGTCAATATCATGAATACTTTTACCTGCATCTTGCTCTAGATGAGCTCTTTCAATTCTAATTTTTTTTTGATTACCTTCATTATCAATATTTATAAATCCCTCAGTTAATATAGGGAACTCAAACTGACTAATTTGATACCCTTGAGGTAAATCTGGATAAAAGTAATTTTTTCTTTCAAATACAGAATATTTATTGATATTAAAATTTAATGCAAAGCCAGTTTTTATTGCCATTTCAATACAAGCAAAATTCATAACTGGAAGCATTCCGGGCATGCCAGAGTCTATGAAATTTACATTCTCATTAGGCTCAGATCCAAATTGATTTGGTGAGGATGAAAATAACTTAGATGAAGTGTTTAGTTGAGCATGAACTTCAAGTCCAATAACCATTTCCCAATTATTGCTCATTGAAATTTAATTCCTTTTCTGCAAGTGCAGCTATCTGTAATAGTTTTTTTTCTTCAAAATAATTTCCTATAAACTGAATACCTAATGGGAGGCCATTTGTACTTAAACCTGAAGGTATAGATATTCCAGGAAGGCCCGCAAGACTTGTAGGAACAGTATAAATGTCATTCTTATACATAGATATTGGATCAAGTTTATCCCCTATCTTAAATGCCTCATTTGGTGTCGTAGGTGTTAATATAAAGTCAACATCATTAAAAATTCTTTGAAAATCATCTTTGATCAAACGTCTCACTTTTTGAGCCTGTCTATAGTAAGCATCATAATAACCGGCTGACAATACATAAGCTCCTATAAGTATTCTTCTAATAACTTCGTCTCCAAATCCTTTTGTTCTTGAATTCAAATAAATATCGTCAAGACTTTTACCGTCTTCTCTTACTCCATAGCGTATTCCATCATATCTAGCTAAGTTTGATGATGCTTCAGCAGGTGCTAGTATGTAATAAGTTGAAAGAGCATATTCGGTAGTCTTAAACTCTACATCTACAAATTCTACATTATGTTTGATAAGTGCTTTTTTTGTATTTTCAATTTGACTTAAAATATCTCTACTGACATCCTTAAGGTAATCAGATGGAATACCAATTTTAATTTTTTGATCTAATTTGTCATTAATGCCAAAAGAATAGTCTTCTCTAACATGGTTTGAGCTTGTAGAGTCATTAAAATCATGTTTGTTTATTGAATTCAAAATTAGAGCAGCATCCTCAACAGAGTTAGTGAGAGGGCCCGCCTGATCTAAACTGGATGCAAAAGCAACAATTCCCCATCTAGAACAAGATCCAAATGTAGGTTTTAAGCCAACTATTCCACACAAGCTAGCTGGTTGTCTAATTGATCCGCCAGTATCTGTTCCCATTGATGCGACGCAAGTGCCCTCAGCTACAGCAGCAGCAGATCCACCAGAAGAGCCACCAGGTACAAGATCATTAGTTGGGACGTTTTTATTTTTCCATGGATTTTTGACTGGGCCAAAAAAACTAGTCTCATTTGAGGAACCCATTGCAAATTCATCACAATTATTTTTTCCAATAAAAATTGAACCGTCATCTAATAGTTTTTGCGTTACAAAAGACTCGTAATTAGGAGTAAAATTGCTAAGAATTTTAGATGAGGCCGTGGTTCTAATACCCTTTGTACAAAACAAATCTTTAATGCCTAGAGGAATACCATCCAAAGGTAATGGATTTCCATTTTCATATCTTTTTTGAGACTCTTTAATCGATAGTGTATTATTCTCTTTATCCAACAATAAGTTAAAGCTATTAGTTTTACTCGATTTAGCTTTTATTAAAAACTCATCATAAAGTTCTTCAACACTTATTTTTTTATCTCTAAGAGAAGCTTTAATTTGACTAATTGAACTTTTCACTTACTCAACTACTTTAGGGACTTTAAAAAAATTCTGAGCTCTTTCTGGAGCATTACTTAATACGTCGTCAACAGAATTACTCTTTTTTATTTCATCTTTTCTAATTGATACTGTTTTTTCTGTAACATTGTGTAAAGGCTCTGTCTCACTAGTGTCAATCATTTTAAGATTATCTACCCATTTGATTATATCTTTTAAGGAGTTGGCATAAAATTCCTCTTTTTCATGTGGTAATTTTAGCTTTGCTAAATAAGAAATTCTTTTAATATCTATATCACTCATAATGGTCGTCGATACTATATCAGATTTTCTTCTAAGCAATAATTATACCAAAAAATTTATTGCTATAGATTTTGGATTAAAACATATTGGAATAGCAATAAGCGATCCATCTAATATTATTTCTATTCCATATGGAACTTTTAGCGAGAAATTATTATTTGAAAATATTGGTGAGATCATTACTAATGAAAATATTCACGGCATTATAATTGGTAAGCCATATCATCTTGATGGTTCTATATCAGAAATGGTTAAAAATGTTGAAAAGTTCTCACAGATTTTAGAAAATATCGTGTCTTGCCCAATTTTGTTTATTGATGAGAGATTGAGCAGTAAACCCTATAAATCAATAAGAAAATCAGAAAAAACAAATATTCATGAAAAGAGTGCATGTTTAATACTTGATGATTTTCTAACTTTGTATAGAAAGTCCTCTAGTGGCAAATAGAAAGATCACTTCCATAGACGATCTATCAGCTAAAGATATTCAATCAATTGCTGAGAAAGCTATAAAATTTAAGAATTCAAAAAAAAGAATTTCAGAAAATAAACCAAAAAATATTTTTAACCTTTTTTTAGAGCCCTCTACGAGAACAACAATTAGTTTTGAGCTAGCTTCTAAAAACCTAGGCTATAATTCAATTAATATAAATTTTGAAAAGAGTTCTCTGTCTAAAGGTGAGTCTTTTAAGGATACAATGGACACTTTAATGAGTATGAAACCAGATGTTTTAATTATAAGAGATAAAAATAATTTTTCACCTATGGAAATAGGAAAGAGAAGCAAGATACCTGTAATAAATGCTGGAGATGGAACTAATGAACATCCTACACAAGCACTCCTAGATTACTGTGTTATAAGAGAAATTTTTAAGAAGAAAAAAATTAAAATAGGTATATGTGGAGATATAAAACACAGCAGAGTGGCTCATTCAAATATTAAACTTCTTTCTAAATTAGGATATGAAATACATATAATTGCTCCTACATATTTTTTAGATAGGAAGGACTTAAAAAAAATTAATAATAAAATTATTTTTCATAAAAATCTTAACTCTCTTAAAGAGCTTGATATCTTAATGATGCTAAGAGTTCAAAAGGAAAGAATTCCTAAGGGTGCAAAGAATATGATGAGTTCTTTTAAAAAAGAGTTTTGTTTACAAAATAAACACCTATTGAATAAGCCTTACTTGATGCACCCAGGCCCCGTAAATAGAAATATAGAAATTAGCGATGATGTTTTAGACAATTATCCTAAATCCTTAATTTTAAAACAAGTTGAAATGGGAGTTTTTCTTAGAATGGCTTGTTTACAGTATATCCTTAAGTAATGTTTTTAGAATTATCTTTTGCTTATTTAGTGGGCTCTATTCCCTTTGGTAAATTGTTAACGAAATTTTTAACCAACAAAGATATCACTCAAACAGGATCAGGTAATATTGGCGCTACGAATGTATATAGAAGCGTATCAAAAAAAGCTGGAGTTGCTGTTCTTTTGATGGATGGTATTAAACCTATTATTGTTTTATTAACTATTTTATACATTAGCCCTGAATATTTCTTTGAATATAAATATTTGATTTTTCTTTTTTCTATAATTGGACATATCTTTCCAATTTGGCTTAATTTTAAGGGGGGAAAAGGTGTTGCTTGTTATTTTGGTGGAAATTTATTTTTGTTTCCTGTTCCAACTATTTTAGCAATGATCATATGGTTTTTTACGGTAAAACTCAGTAAACTTTCATCTCTCGGTGCTCTTTTATCAATATTTCTTTTGACAATTTATCAATTAGTTTTTATTTATGGCAACTTAGGAAAAGGATTAGTATTTGTAATTTTTCTTTTAATATTTTTTAAGCATAATTCAAATATTAAAAGGTTAATAAAAGGCGAAGAAAATAAAATAAATTTATAGTTATGAACTTGCTAGTAGTAGAATCTCCAGCTAAAGCCAAAACAATTAATAAATATCTTGGTAATGATTTTGAAGTCATAGCAACTGTAGGTCATTTCAGAGATTTAGCTAAAAAAGATGGAGTCAAAGTTACCGAAGACTATAGTGACGTTGAACTTAATTGGGAAACAACAGCAGCAGGACTTAAGATGCTTGATGGTATTGAAAAAAAAGCTGAAGGATACGAAAAAATTTATTTAGCCACTGACCCAGACAGAGAAGGTGAGGCAATAACATGGCACTTAGTTAAGTCATTAGAAAAAAAAGTAGATAAAAATAAATTTGAAAGAATTACATTTAACGAAATTACTAAAAACGCTGTAATAAAAAGTTTTGATGAAGCCAGAAAAGTAGATGATAATCTTGTATCAGCTTATTTAGCTCGAAGAAGTTTAGATTATTTAGCGGGATACAGTTTATCTCCTGTCCTATGGAGGAAAATGCCAGGGAGTCGATCTGCAGGGAGAGTCCAGTCAGTAGCAGTAAGGCTTATTTATGAAAAAGAGATTGAGATAGAACAGTTTGAACCAGAGAAATTCTATAAAATAAATGTTCACGGGGAAATAAATGGCGCAAAACTAGATACTTCAATCACTAGCTTAGAGGGTGAAAAGGTTGATAAACTTTTCTTTAGAGATGAAGCTTTAGCTAAAAAAGCTAAAAATTATTTGAAATCAAATAGTTTTTTCATCAGAAATATTGATGAAAGAACAATATCTCGCAAACCTAAAGCACCTTTTAATACCTCAACTTTACAACAAACTGCTAATAGTCAATTAAACTTTAGTGCAAGTCAAACTATGACTATTGCTCAGGGTTTATACATGGGAATAGATATTAACAAAGAAACTATAGCCCTTATCACATACATGAGAACTGATAGCATTACACTTTCAAAAGACTCGATAGACACAATAAGAGAAAATATATTAAAGGATTACGGAGATAAGTATTTACCTGATAAACCCATTGAGTATAAGTCTAGGAAAAAAAATGCTCAAGAAGCTCATGAAGCAATAAGACCAACTGATATTTCTATAAAACCTGAGGACATTAAAGATTTTTTAAATGAAGAACAATTTAAACTCTATGATTTAATTTGGAAAAGAACAATAGCTTCTCAGATGACAAGTGCTGAGACTAATCAAAGCACACTTCAAATAGATTGTGAAGAGAAAAATATAACTTTAAAAGCTACACTTGGTAAATTAATTTTTGAAGGGTATAAAAAAGTTTATAATCTTCAAGAAGAGGATGAAGAACAGATTATTTCATTATTAGAAAATATAAAAGAAAATGATAAATATATTGTAAATGAAGTTGAAGCACTAGAGTCATTTACTTCTCCTCCTTCAAGATACACTGATGCAAGTCTTGTTAAGAAACTAGAAGAGCTAGAAATTGGAAGACCTTCAACATATGCCTCTATAATTCAAACCATTGTTAATAGAGGTTATGTTTTAAAAAGTGGGAAATCATTTATCCTTAATGATCGTGGTAGAGTAGTTAATGTATTTTTATGTAACTACTTTAAAAAATTTCTTGAATATAAGTTTACGGCTGATTTAGAAAATCAACTTGATGATGTTGCTGCAGATAAAGCAGAATGGAAAAATATAGTTTTAAATTTTTGGAAAGATTTTGAATTTTTCATCAATGAAGTAATGGGTAAGCCCAATAGAGAAGTCATAGACGTAATAAATGATGAACTATCTCCCGTAATTTTTAGAAAAATAGGTGGAGACATTGATATCAAATGTTCATCTTGGGCTAATACTGAAAATTGTGAAGGTAACCTAGGTGTTAAAGTAGGAAAAATGGGTGGGTTTATTGGATGTTCTAACTACCCTGAATGTAAATTTACAATTTCTATTGGTGCCTTTGTAAAAGAGGTAAACCCTAAAAATCGTGAAGGTGATGAAATCATCACTTTTCCAAGAACTTTAGGAATAGACGCTGACTCCAAAAAAGAAATAGCAGTTCATTTAGGTCCCTATGGCTATTATCTCCAGTTGGGAAAAGATATAGATGAAGATAAGCCTAAAAGAGTAACTCTTCCAAAGAGTTATGATCAAAATACAATCGGTATGAATATTGCTTGTCAATTAATTAAATTACCTATCACTCTTGGAAATTTTCCAGATAGCGAAGATCCAGTTGTAGCTAACATAGGTGCCTATGGTCCGTATGTTAAATACCAAGATATTTATGCATCTTTGGGCAGAAAATATGATGTTTTAGAAATTGGTTTAGATCAAGCTGTTGAATTAATTACAATCAAAAAAAATAAACCAACAAACAAAATTAGAGAAATAGGTATACTTAAAAAGAGAAAACAAAGAGCTAATCTTTATAAAGGTAAATCTGGAAAATATTATTTTAAAATAGGAATAATGAATTACAAAATTCCACCTGAGTACGATGGTGAAAATTTAACAATTGAAGACGTTGAAAAGATACTTAAAGCTAGTCGCTAATTTTTTTTAAATTTAATTCTTTTAATTGTTTGCTATCAATTTTAACTGGTGCATTCATCATTAAATCTTGGGCTCTTTGATTAAATGGAAAAGCTATAACCTCTCTAATATTTTCATTATCACTAAGCAACATTATTATTCTATCTAATCCAGGTGCACAGCCTCCATGTGGTGGGACTCCGTAATGAAAAGCCTCAAATAAAGCACTAAATTTTGTTTTAATTTCACTTTCACCATATCCGGCGATTTCAAAAGCTTTTTTCATAATATCTGGTCTATGATTTCTTATGGCTCCCGATGACAGTTCTATACCATTGCAAACAATGTCATATTGGTAAGCTAAAACACTTAAGGGATCTTCTTTTATTAACTTATCCATTCCTCCTTGGGGCATTGAAAACGGATTATGACTAAAATCAATCTTGTCTGTTAAAGAGTCCTTTTTATACATGGGGTAATCAATAATCCAACAAAACTCATATTTATTTTTATCTAATAAGTTTAATTCCTCTCCTACTTTTGCTATAACCTTCGAGGAGAAATCATATGACTCTTCAGGTAAATCACACACAAATAATAAGCCGTCATTTTGATTAAAATTATTTTCTTTAATCATTTGATTTAATTTTTCTTGATTAAAATTCTTAGCTAATGGGCCTTTAGGTGATAAATTTTCAAAGTTTATATATCCTAGACCTTTTTTTCCTTGTTCTTGTGCCCATTTATTTAAATTATCATAAAAACTTCTTGGTTTACCCTCAGACTTTACAGCTTGAATACAATTAACTATAGCTCCTTTTTTTATTAAGTTTTCAAAAATTTGAAGACCAGATCCCTTGAAATATCTTGTAACATTTGTAAGTTTTAATGGATTCCTTAAATCTGGTTTATCACATCCAAAATTCTCAATACTATCTCTGTAAGTAAAGGTTGGAAATGGAAGTTTATTTATAGATTTTTCTTTAGATTTAAATCTATCAAAAGTGTCAAATAGTAAGCGACTAATAACATCTAAAATATCTTCTTGTGTAGCAAAGCTCATCTCCATATCAATTTGATAAAATTCGCCAGGTGATCTATCAGCCCTACTATCCTCGTCCCTAAAACAAGGAGCTATTTGAAAATATTTATCTACACCTGATGCTATGTAAAGCTGTTTAAATTGTTGGGGAGCTTGAGGCAAAGCATAAAAAGACCCCTTGTGTATTCTTGATGGTACAAGATAATCTCTAGCACCTTCTGGAGAAGGAGCTGTTAGAATTGGTGTAGCTAATTCCATAAATCCCTCGTTATTCATAAATCCTCTTACAAAATTTATAATATTATTTCTAAGTTTAATATTGTGTTGCATCTTAGATCTTCTTAGATCTAAATAACGATATTTTAATCTTACTTCTTCTCCATAATCATTATCTGAATTCACCTCAAGTGGGAGTGTTTTGGAGCACTGACTTAATATTTCAAAGTTTTCAATTTTTAGCTCAACTTCTCCTGACTCTAAATTTGAGTTTATTGTTTCTTCACTCCTTTTTGTGATTTGGCCATTTACTTTAATAACATCTTCATTTTTTATCTTTGATAATTCATTAAAAATTTCTGATGAATTATCTACAACGCATTGTAGGAGCGATGTAGAATCCCTTAAATCTATAAATAATAAGTTGCCATGATCTCTTGATCTATTAACCCAACCAGATACAGTGATTTTTTTATCTACTAATTCTCTATTAATGTCTTTTAAATAATAATCTCTATAAACGTTCATAATGCTTTCTAATTAGTGACAAATTAATATTATGGTTATTCTCATAAAGCAAATGATTAATAGTATTTGCTGCTTCAAAAGCTGACAAGTATGTTCTTTCTATATAATTCATTACTTCGATAATGATCTCTTCAGGGACAGTGATAGATTTTAAAGATAAATGTTTATTAATTAATTTAAAAAGAAGATCTTTGCTGGGGTTATCAATATTACATAAAGTAAATTGCTTTAGCCTTGATACTACATCTGGTAAGTAAACTTCATCATTTAATTTATCAATAGAATTTTCAGAGGTAAAGATAGTCAACGGAATATTATTTGTGACAAAATACTGTAAGAAATGAAAAAAATTCTCATCTTGTCCTGGTAAAGTATTTAAATCTAAATATGTTTCTTTATTAAAATTTAAATCATCAGGAACGCTATTTGTTAAGTCTATATTATTATTAATAGAAAATTTTTTAGCTATAGTTGTTTTTCCAGATTTATTTGGTCCATAAATTATTAGGTATTTTACTTTTTTCTCAAGTGATTGAATTACTGTATCGTTTTCTAATGAATATAAGATTTCAGTATCAAAACTATTTAAATTTAAAAATGTTTGCACTAAAAAAAGTTTATTAAGAAATTAATTTGTTTGTTATTTAAAGAATTCTCAAATTCCAATATTACATTGTTTTGCTCATAAGATAATATTTTTGGTTTTAAACCAGTAAAGTATTCCAATTTATTATATTTCGTTGGATTAATAGATAATTGATAAGAAGTTTTATTTTTTTTCAAAAGATTAATCCATATTGCTTTTAAGCTAATATTTTCATTAAACTTTACCAGTCGAAAATAATTTTTTTTATAATTTAAATAAATATATGAGTCATTGTCGTATTTTTTAATTATAAAATTTGGGCAATTTTCAAATTTATTATTAAACTTAAAAAAAGTCTTTTTTATGGAGCAATTAAGTAATAATAAATTATGGTCAATTTTTCTAGAGTATAAATCACTAGATAAATTATCTAAATCAATATTTAGAGATATTTGAGCACTACTAAAATTAATATTATAAATATTTTTTTCTATTGAAGAAATAACATCCTCTTCTGAAATTGAATTATTTATTCTCTCAAGTAGTTCTTGGTAATTTTGAAGATCGCTACTTTTTTGAATAGTAATTTCTTGATAAGCTGATAAATTTTTTAAATAAAAAATAAAAAAAATACTAACTAGACATAAATATTTCATTGAGCAAACTATACAAAAAATCAGGTGTTGATGTAATAAAAACTGACAAACTTATTGGACAAGCTTTGAAATTTATTAAAAGCTCTCACAATGATAAGGTTTTAGGAAATAAACTAGGTTTTAGTGCGGAATATAAAGTTAATAAAGATGTTACGTTGTGTGCCGCAACAGATGGTGTTGGCACTAAGGCTATATTAGCAGCTGAACTTAACGAATATAAGGGAATAGGCCAAGATTTAGTTGCGATGTGTTCAAATGACTTGTTATGTAACAAAGCAAAACCACTCTTTTTTTTAGACTATTTTGCATGCAGCTCAGTAAAATCAAAACAATACACTAAAATTCTCAAAAGTATTACTAGCGCATGTAAAAAAATTAATTGTTCGCTTATTGGAGGTGAAACTGCCGAAATGCCATCATTATATAGAGGGAATCATTTTGATATTGCGGGTTTCTTAGTAGGTATAAAAGAAAAACAAAAAATTTTAAAAATTTCAAAAGGCGATCTAATATTTGGAATTAAATCAAATGGTTTTCACTCTAATGGATACTCTCTCATTAGAGATGTTATAAAAAAAAATAAAATTAATATAAAAAAAGCAATATTTAATAAACAAAAACTATCTAAACTCATAATGAAACCGACACGCCTATATCACCGATTAATAAGTAACAATGATTTTAGATATATTAAAACACTTTCTCATATAACAGGGGGTGGTATTTATACAAATTTTCAAAGGAGTATTCCTAAAGGAATAAGATTTGATTTACATATTCCTACTCTACCTAGAGAGTATGATTTTATAAAAGATAATATTAATATTACTGATACTGAATTAATGGAAATATTTAATTGTGGAATAGGAATGATATTTGTAATAAACAAAAAACATCAAAGTAAATTTATTAAAAGGAACTTATTTAATTTAATTGGTGAAATTACATAATAAAAAAAAAGTTTCTTTTTTAATATCTGGAGGTGGGTCTAATCTTCTAAAAATACTAAAAAATAATTCATTAAATAGAGATTTTGAGGTAGTTGCTATAATTAGCAATAGCAAGATATCTACAAAAATCAAATCGTATGTAAATAAATTTTATAAAAATGTTTTAGTAATGGAATTTAAAACAAAGTTACAAAAAAAAAATTTCTTTGATACAAATACTATTTTTTCAGTAGGATACATGAAAGTTATAGAAAAGAGCATTATTGACAATTTTGATGTTATCAATCTTCACCCCTCCATTCTACCCGCTTATAAGGGTCTAATGACACAAAAAAGAATGTTGATAAATAATGAAAAAAACTACGGTTTTACCCTTCATAAAGTTTCTAATGCATTAGACGAAGGTGAGACCATCTCTAATAAAATAAGAAAAATTAACACTAAGGATGAGTCAGAGCTTTTATATAAACATAAAAACATAGAGCATAAATTTGTGTATAAACAGTTTGTAGATTATTTACTAAGCTAATTCAGATCCAGAAAAAAAGAAACTAATTTCAATTTTTGCATTTTCTTCAGAGTCACTACCATGCACAGAATTTGCCTCAATAGACTCAGCATATAGCTTTCTAATAGTTCCTTCTTCAGCTTCTGCCGGATTAGTAGCTCCCATTATTTCACGATATTTAGCCACAGAGTCACTCCCTTCTAGAACTTGGACTTGAACAGGGCCAGAAGTCATGTAGTTGACTAGGCTATTAAAAAATGGTCTTTCTTTATGTACTTCATAAAATATCTCAGCTTGATTTTTTGTTAAATACATTTTCTTGGATGCTAATATTTTTAGATCAGAGCTTTCAATCATTTGATTGATGTGTCCAATTAGATTTCTCTTTACTGCGTCGGGTTTAATTATTGAAAAAGTTCTTTGCATATTAGCTCTTAATTTTTAAAATATTTATTTATAAAATCTGCAATTAATGTCAAGCCGAAACCTGTTGAGCCTTTATTGTTCATAATATCTCCTCCGTTTTTCCAAGTTGTTCCAGCTATATCAAGATGTGCCCATTTTGTATCTTTAGGAACAAACCTTTGAAGAAATTGAGCAGCGGTAACAGAACCACCATACCTACCTGTGCCAATATTTTTTAAATCTACAAATGGTGAATTAAGCTCTTTATCAAAGTCATCATGTAAAGGCATTCTCCAAACTTTTTCGTTAGTGTCTTGCCCAGATTGATAGAGTATATCTGATAATTTGTCATCATTGCAAAATAAACCTGCATAATGCTGTCCCAGAGCAACCATTATAGCTCCAGTTAAAGTTGCAAAATCTATTACAATTTTAGGTTTATATTTTTCACATCCATAGGTAATTATATCAGCTAATACAAGTCTGCCCTCTGCATCTGTATTAAGAACTTCAACATTTATTCCCTTGTAAGATTTAATGATATCACCAGGTTTATATGCACTACCACTTGGCATATTTTCAACTAAACCGACTATACCAGCATAAGAAAAGTTTGTTTTAATTTCACTGAGATATTTGATTATAGAGACAGTTACAGCTGAACCAGCCATATCCCATTTCATATCTTCCATACCTCCACTTGGTTTAATAGAAATACCTCCACTATCAAAACAAACACCTTTACCTACAAATAATATATCTACATTTTTTTTTATATTTTTTTTTGTAAATTCCATTACCATAGGATCTCTTTTACTACCTTGACTAACTGCCATTAAACAGTTTAAACCAATTTTTTTTATGTTTTCTTTATTGAGAATTTTGATATTTACATTTTTTTTATTTAATTGACTCTGTGTTCTTTTCACGAAAGAAGCAGGGTAGATTATATTACTTGGTTCAGAAACTAATTCTTTTAAAAAATTAAGTGAATTTAATAAACTTAAATAATTTTTAGAAAGTTTAAAATTTGTTTTGTATTTTGATTTTTTTGTATTTTTTTTGTAAATAGAATAAATAAAATCTTTTTGCAAAAATCCAAAAACTAAGAGTTCTAAATCTGCTTTATTTTTTGCATTAACAGTAATTAAAGATGCAGAATATTTTAAGGATAAATCATAAACAAAAGAACCCAAAACAGTTTTATTAAAATGATTTGTATTGGAGTTTACAGTATAAATATTAATTACTAAATGGGAGTTTGAAAGATTAAAAGAATACTTAAAAATTATTTTTTTATTGTACTGAAAGTCAGATAAACCTTTATTATTAGAAAGTTTATCACTGAGTGAAACTGATAATTTAATACTTTGATTAGCTGAATTTATTGAGTTAAATTGTGCTTTCATGTTTGGAGGATCTAGATCATACATAATTTTTAATTATTTAAAATATATTTTAATAAACATAATTATCTTTATTGGACTAATTTGGTTATCACAAATATTAAGAATTTTAGAGTTGCAACAATCTATAACAACCCAAATATATGATGTAGTTTCAACGACTTTATTAGTTTTACCTAGCTTTATCAATCCATTGATACCATTTTTATTAATTATTGCTGGTTTTTTTTTAAACTATAAATTTAACAGTAGTAATGAAATTATTATTTTAAAACAGTATTTTTCTCTAAGAAATAATGTTTTACTATTTATAATTTTAACTTTGGGAATAGTTGTATTTTATTTTGTAAATAATGAATACTTATCTGTAAATCTTTATCAAAAATATAAAGTAAAAGAATTAGAAATTAGAAATAATCTAAAGTTGGGTGTTCCATCTTTAAAAGAATTTCATATTGAAGAAGAGGTAAGTATATTTTTTGAAAGACAAAGTAATAATAAATTTTATGAAGTTGAAGCAATTATTTATGATGATGGCCAATTTATTAATTCTGACAATGTTGAAATAGAAATTGATCAAAAAAATTATAATTTAATTTTTAATAAGGGAGAAAGACTAATCTTAAATGAAAATGAAAAAAGTAAAACAATTTTTGACAAATTTATATACAGCATTGAAAATAATGAAATAGAAACACTAACGATGGATAAAGAACATTTTAATACTCTCCAGTTATTAAATAGTGAAGATCATGAGTATTTTATCCATGGTCATAATAGAATA
>CABZUC010000015.1 GCA_902528805.1 uncultured Alphaproteobacteria bacterium | reverse complement strand
CTGCTTTTGTTGGAGGTGTGAGTATATTAGGAGGAAAAGGGGGAGTTCTAGGGGCCGCCATAGGAGCATTAACTGTAAATTTTTTAAATACAGGTCTTGTCTTTTATGCTTTACAAGTTCACTTTGTACAATTATTTACATCTGTTCTTTTGGTAATTGTTATAGTTTTTCAAACGATGTCCAGAGTGTTTGACTCGAGACAGTCGAGAAAGAGTTTACTGGCAACGATTGATGAACGTAAAACCACTCTCCTAGAAAAAAAGAAAACTGTTCTAGGTAAATAATATTCATTTTGAATATATTTGATGCTTAGATAAATTAATACTTATAATAGAATTTAGATGTATTTGGAGGATACTCATGGACAAGGAAAGACTTAAAGGTAAAAACGTTCTTATTACTGGTGCAGCTCAAGGAATGGGAGCAGCTATCGCTGAGGACTATTGTGCACAAGGTGCAAAAGTTTGTATTACCGATGTAAATATTGATGGTTGTAAAGAGGTAGAAGATAGAATTAGGTCAGCTGGTGGTGAAGCAATTTCTTGTAAATTAGATGTGAGAAAAAGAGAGGATCATATTGCAGCAGTTAAGGCAACAGTTGAGGCCTTTGGTAGTCTAAATGTTTCTTTAAATAATGCTGGTGTAAATAAACCTCTTTGGTTTATGGATGTAACTGAAGAAAATTATGATTTTATATTTGATATAAATGTCCGTGGTGCCTGGCTTGGTATGCAAGAACAAGCAAGACAAATGATTAAACAAGGTAAGCAAAATGAGCCATATAAAATTTTACATGTTGCATCAATTTTATCGCGAGAAACTTTTGATGATGTTGTCATTTATGGTGCAAGTAAACATGCAGTTGCAGGTTTAATAAAAGGTGGAGCTAAGGGATTAGCTGAGTATGGCATAAATGTTAATGGATATGGACCAGGTGTTGTTAGAACAGAGATGTGGGAGCAATTAGACAAGGAGTTAGTTGCAATGGGTAAGTTTAAAAAACATGGTGAGTCTATGGACTCTATAGCTGAAAATATGATTTTAATGAAACGATATTCATATCCAGAAGATATTGTCGGAACAGCTTCATTTTTAGCATCAAAAGACTCCGATTATATGACAGGCCAAATACTTATGATTGATGGAGGGATGGTTATTCAATAAATGACTGAACCTACAATAATTAAACCAGAGGATATTAATCCAAATTATAATTGGCATAGAAGAGTCCCTTCTCATGGAAGAACAAATGTTGATTATGAAGAAAGAATTAATTTCCCAAGACTTCATAAATACAGGCTTGGCAGAGCAAGACAGGCATTAAAAAAATCGAAGGCTGGTTCTTTACTTTGTTTTGATAACAATAATATACGTTATCTCACTAGCACAGTTATTGGAGAATGGTCAAGAGACAAAATTTGTAGATATTCTTTATTGGCACAAGATCACGACCCTATTCTTTGGGATTTTGGTTCAGCTGCGAAACACCATCAAATTTTCTCACCTTGGCTTCCTAAAGAAAACTGGAAGGCAGGAATGGTTGGACTCAGAGGCACTGTCCATCCAGATGCAGGTTTGATGAAAAATGCAGCAAAAGAAATTAAATCAATGTTAAATGAAAAAGGATTGGCTAATGAACCAGTTGGTGTTGACCTCGTTGAACCAGCAATGATGTTTGCTCTTCAAGAGGAGGGTTTGGAAATTATTGATGGCCAACAAATTTTACTCGAAGCTAGAGAAATCAAATCTTACGATGAACTTATGTTGTTAAATCAAGCAGCATCTATGGTTGATGCAACATACCATCAAATATATGAGACTATGAAGCCTGGTGTAAGTGAAGCTCAAATAGTAGCGAATGCAAACAAACTTTTATACGAACTTGGTTCAGACGATGTCGAAGCCATTAATGCTATTTCAGGTGAGAGGTGCAACCCTCATCCTCATAATTTTACGGACAGAATATTTAGACCAGGTGATCAAGCATTTTTTGATATTCTCCAATCCTACATGGGCTATCGCACTTGCTACTACAGAACTTTTAATATTGGAAGAGCATCGGAATCGCAAAATGACGCTTATAAACAGTGCAGAGAATGGTTAGACAAAGCTATAGAGCTCGTTAAACCCGGTGTATCAACTGACAAAATTGCTGCAGTATGGCCTAAAGCTGAGGAGTTTGGTTTTGCTGATGAAATGTCTGCATTTGCTTTACAGTTTGGTCACGGATTAGGATTAGCTATCCATGAGAGACCAATCATCAGTCGTTTAGTTTCTATGGACTCACCAGACGAGATCAAAGAAGGAATGGTTTTTGCTCTTGAAACTTACTGTCCAGCTAAAGATGGTTACTCAGCTGCTAGAATTGAAGAGGAATTAATAGTTACTGATAAAGGTTGTCAGGTAATCTCATTATTTCCAGCCGAAGATTTGCCTATCGCCAATAAATATTAATGGAAGACAAATTAAATGATGACATAGGAGAAGCAAAGAGACTTCAACTATGGGAAATGATGCTCAAATTAAGATTGGTTGAAAAAAAAGCATATGATTTATTTCTTCAAAATTTAATAAAAGGAACAAGCCATTTAGCATTAGGGCAGGAGGCTATAGCTGGTGCATTTGGAATAGCTCTCCAAGAGGGTGACTATACTTTTTGTACGTACAGAGGACATGCCCATACCTTAGCTAGAGGTTCCTCTATCGAAGGTGTCCTAGGAGAATTAATGGGACGACAATGTGGTTTGATGAAGGGCAAAGGTGGTTCTATGCATCTTACTGATGTTGATAAAGGTGTAATGGGATCTTACGCTATTATCGGAGCTCACCTTACAATCGCAAATGGGACTGCTTTAGCATCCAAGTACAACAAGACAAAAGAGGTAAGTGTTTGTTTTTTTGGCGACGGCACTACTAACATAGGAGCATTTCACGAAGCATTAAATATGGCTAAAATATGGGACTTACCGATAGTTTTTGTATGTGAGAATAACTTATATATGGAATATACTGCAATTAGTGAAGTTACAGCCGTGGAACATCCCGCAGCAGATAGGGCATCAGCCTATAGCCTAGATAAAATTATTGTAGATGGTAATGACGCTGATGAAATGTATCGTACAGCTCAAACTGCTATAAAAAAAGCTAGAGATGGTCATGGCCCTAGTTTAATTGAGGCCAAAACATACAGACATAGCGGGCATTCAAGAGCAGATCCAGGAAAATACAGACCAGATGAAGAGGTAAAAGATTGGATGGAAAACAAAGACCCAATTAAAAACTATAGACAAAAACTTTTAGAATTTAATATTGATGAAAAAACAATAACTGGAATAGAGAGTAAAATTCAACAACAGGTTGAAGAAGCAACAAATATTTCCAAGAATTCTCCGATCCCAGATATTAAAGAAATTTATACAGATGTTTGGGCAGACGGTGGATATAAATGGCACAATTAACTTATAGAGAGAGTGTTTCACTAGCTATTGCTCAGGCTATGAGAAAAGACCCTAAGGTTTTTTTTATTGGTGAAGATGTTGGAGCAGCGGGAGGTGTTTTTAAAGCCACAGTTGGTCTTTTGGATGAATTTGGAAAAGAAAGAGTTATGGATGCTCCCATTTCTGAGCAAGCTATTCTGGGTGCAGCTATGGGAGCGGCAATGACAGGTTTGCGACCAATAGCTGAAATTATGTTTTCTGATTTCTTAGCAGTATGCTGGGATATTATTGCCAATCAAATAGCTAAGACTAGATATATGTCCGATGGTCAAATTAATATCCCTTTAGTCATCAGAACTGCAAATGGTGGAGGGTCAAAATTTGGTGCTCAGCATTCTCAAAGTTTAGAAAATTGGTCGATGATGATACCAGGCTTAAAAGTAGTAGCTCCAAGTTGTGCTAGTGATGTCCTAGGCTTAATGGATGCGTCAGTTAAAGATCCTGATCCGGTAATATTTTACGAACATAAATCTCTTTATGCTTCTAAAGAACAATTAGAAAATACAAATTTATCAATTCCATTAGGGCAGGCTAATATACTTCACGAAGGAGCAGATATTACTATAATAGGCTTAGCTTTGATGGCACAGCGCTCAAAAAAAGCCGCACAAATTTTAAAAGAAAAACATAATATTAATGCAAAAGTTATAGATCTGAGAACTTTGGTTCCTCTAGATTTACAGACAATTAATAGATCTATTATTGAAACTGGATTAGTCATTACTGTAGAGGAAAATCCAAGGTTATGTGGATGGGGTGCAGAGATTTCATCTCTCATAACCGAGCATTGCTTCTCTAATTTAAAAGGACCAGTTACTCGAGTCACAACACCTCACGTACCTCTTCCTAGTGCTGATATATTAGAGGATAATACTATCCCTTCAGTAGATTTGATAATTAATGAAGTTATAAAAAAAGTAAAAGGAGAATAACTATGGAAATAATAATGCCCTCACTTGGTGAGACAGTTGATGAAGGAAAAGTCATAAAATGGCATAAAAATGTTGGAGATGAAATCAAAGAAGGAGATATTTTATGTGAGGTTGAAACAGATAAGACTGCTGCTGAAATTCCGTCAACAGTAAATGGAACACTAACTGAAATCACGGCACCTGAAGGAGAAACAATACCTGTCGGCGGCAAAATTGCTACTGTAGAATAATTTATGAAATGCTATATTTAAAAAATGAAGATTACAGAGTCAAAATTTTATAGAGATAGGTGTTATATAAATGGAGAATGGATTACCGCTGACTCCGGCGAAACTATTTCAGTTAACAATCCTGCAACCCTAGAAGAAATTGGAACTGTCCCTAAATGTGAGACAGCCGAGACTAAAAGAGCCATTGAAGCTGCAAATGAAGCTTGGCCAGAGTGGAGAGCAAAATCAGCAAGACAACGCTCAGATATTCTTCGAAAATGGTTTGATCTAATGATTCAAAATAAAGAAGAATTAGCTCAAATGATGACTATTGAACAAGGAAAACCTATCAATGAATCTAGAGGTGAAATTGGCTATGGTGCTTCCTTTGTGGAGTGGTTCTCAGAGGAAGCTAAAAGAGTTTATGGAGATACAATTCCTGATCCCATGACCGATCGAAGAATTGTAGTTCTCAAACAGCCAGTTGGTGTTGTAGCATCGATAACTCCTTGGAATTTTCCAAATGCTATGATTACAAGAAAATGTGCTCCAGCTTTAGCTGTCGGATGTCCTGTTGTCATTAAACCAGCAAGTCAAACTCCGTTTTCAGCATTAGCACTTGCCGTTTTAGCAGAGGAGGCTGGCTTTCCTAAAGGCACTTTGAATGTTATTACAGGAAAAGCATCGGCTATCGGAGATGAATTAGCTTCTAACCCAATTGTCAGGAAACTCTCTTTTACCGGATCCACTGAAATTGGAAAAATTTTGTTACAAAAATGTTCAGGCACTGTCAAAAAAGTCTCAATGGAATTGGGTGGCCACGCTCCATTCATAGTTTTTGATGATGCCAATATAGACGATGCAGTTGCAGGCGCTATGCAGAGTAAATTTAGAAATACAGGTCAAACCTGTGTTTGTGCAAATCGCATTTATGTTCAAGAAAAAGTTCATGAGGAATTTTGTAAAAAGTTCGTAGATGCGGTCTCTAAAATGAAAGTTGGAGATGGACTCAATGAAGAAAATTCCTCTGGTCCGATGATCGATGAACATTCTTTGAGCAAAGTTGAAGAGCATGTAGAAGACGCTGTTGCATATGGGGCAAAAGTAGCAATAGGAGGGGCAAGGCACTCTCTGGGATTGAATTTTTATCAACCCACAATCTTAACTGATGTAACCCCACAAGCTAAAATTACAACTGAGGAAACCTTTGGCCCTGTTGCACCTATATATAAATTTAAAGACGAAAAACAAGTTATTGATTTAGCAAATAACTCTCCTTATGGACTAGCTTCATATTTTTATTCAAGAGATATAGGAAGAATTTGGAGAGTTGCAGAAGCTCTTGAGTACGGAATGGTTGGTGTAAATACTGGATTAACCTCAAAAGCGGAGGCACCATTTGGTGGAGTTAAAGAGTCAGGCCTTGGAAGAGAAGGTTCAAAATATGGTATTGATGATTTTATTGAAATAAAATACGTCAATATGTGCGGCCTAGATAAATAAAAATATTTAATGAGCAAAGTCTTCAAGGTTGGATTAATAGGATGTGGTCATATATCAGAGACTTATTTTCGAGGTCACGATTACTTTAATAACTTTAAAATTACCAAATGTGCAGATATTAATTCTGTAAATGCAGAAAAATGTGCTGACACCTATAATATTACAGCCTGTTCAGTAGATGAACTATTAAAAGATAATGAGATTGAAGTAATTTTAAATTTAACTATACCCAGAGCTCACCATGAAGTTGCAAAACAATCACTAGAAAATGACAAACACGTTTATAGTGAAAAACCTATGGCTGTCAATTTCTCAGAGGGTGAGGAACTTTTAGCACTTTCAAAATCTAAAGGTTTATATATTGGAAACGCTCCCGATACATTTTTGGGTGGGGGTATCCAAAAATCGATAGATTTAATTAATCAAAATAAAATAGGAAATGTTCGACTTGGAAGTGCCATCTTTGCTTATCCAGGCGTCCAATCATATCATCCTAATCCAGAGCCTTGGTTTGCTAATAATGAAGGTGGACCGGTAATGGATATGGGGCCATACTACCTTACAGCATTAGTAAATCTTTTGGGACCAGCTAAAAGTGTCCATGGAGTATCCACTAAAGTTTTCGAAAAAAGAGTAATTGGGATAGGTCATAAAAAAGATCAAGAATTTTCTGTCGAGTGTCCAACAAGCTATCTAGTTAACTTAGAATTTCATAACCAAGCTTTAATTCAAATTACTCTTTCATTTGATGTAGTTACTCATCAGCGCAATCATATAGAGCTTTACGGAGATAGGGGCTCAATGATAGTCCCAGACCCCAACATGTTTGGAGGGTCAGTTATGACAAGTAATGATGACTCTGGAATATGGGAAGAGCATAAAACTGATGATTTACCACTTGGGAGAATAAATATTACCACTCAAAGCGGAAGAGCTAACGAGTCCCCTACAAATGCAAATTACCGTGGAGTAGGTCTTGCTGAGATGCTCTATTGCATAGAAAAAGGCATAACTCATAGGTGTAATGGCGAACTGTCACTTCATGTTTTAGACATTATTAAATCTACTATGAAGGCAGCAGACTCAAGGACAACGCAGGATATTAAAACTTCATGTCAAAAAGCTGATTACTTTACACTAGAAGAAATACAAAAAATTCTTAAGTAATATAGATATTTCCTTTAGACTACATTTTCTCAAATGGAATTTAATAAATCAAAAAAAATACTAGTAATAGGAAGAGCAGGTATGGATATATATCCTGAACCCCCAGGTACTAAAATATCTGAGGTTAAAAATTTTTCTACTCATCTAGGTGGATCTGCTGCTAATACTTGTGTGGCTCTATCTCAGTTAGGTGTAAAGTCTGATCTTTTAACCTGTGTATCAGAGGATGCCATTGGTGAGTATATTTTTGAAAAATTGAGGGAATTTAATGTGGGAAGTAACCTTTGTAGAAGAGTAGAAAATAAGTTTCAAACGCAAGTAGCTGTTGTGGAAACTATTCTTAAAAATAACCAATCTATTTTATACAGAAATAACTCTTGTGATTTACAGTTGAACAAAAACGACATAGACAATATAAATTTTCAAGATTATTCGGCTGTATTTATTTCTGGCACTGCTTTGTCTTCTAACCCATCAAGGGACGCAGTATTTTATGCCACTCAAAAGGCATCGTTGCTCAGTATTCCCTTAATTATTGATATGGATTATAGGCCATACAATTGGGAGTCAGATGAAATTAAGTCAAATATCTATAAAAAAATTATGAATGAAATGGATATTATTATAGGAAATGATTTAGAATTTAATATTGCAGATAATTCCACAGAAGGTTTTCAATTAGCCAAAAGCTTTATAAATGAGAAACCATCAATTATAATCTACAAAATGGGTGAAAAAGGATCGACTGTTATTACTAAAGAAAAAGAACAAAATTTTGGAATATTTAAAGTTGAAGCTATAAAACCAACAGGAGCGGGAGATGCTTTTAATGGGGGTTTTATAAGCTCTATTCTTCAAGGATATTCAATGGAGGACTCTATTAAAAGAGGCTCAGCAAACGCAGCTATCGTTGTCACTAAGGTGGGCTGCTCTTCAGCAATGCCAAATACTGATGAGCTAGAAAATTTTATTAATCAACAAACAATGGAGATATAGATGCATATACCTTACTCAGACAATAAGAATATCGCTTTATTTGGGGAGCAAAATAAAACCGTTCCCTTAGTATACTTTAATATTATTAATTTAAAAAAAGGTGAGAGTTATAGTTATAAACTTCATGAGCATGAAACCAGCGTCGTTCCAGCTACCGGCATAGTGGAGCTCGAAGTTGATGGTATTAAACTTGGTCAAATTGGCACTAGAAAATCTGACGTTTGGGATGGAGAACCCGAAGGGAGCTACATACCTACAAATGCAGAATGTACGATCACATGTCTTTCGGACAGCACAGAGTGTTTTATTGCTGGAGGTATTTATGAGAAAAAATTAGAGGCATTTTTAGTTCAAAAAAAAGAAATTGATACAGTGCAATATGGATCAGATGATACAAAAACACATCGAAAAATTAAACATATCTTAGGAGCAAAGCATCATGAACAAGTTGGAAGATTACTTGTCAATGAACTCTACACAGTTGGAGCTGGAGGCTGGTCAGGTTTTCCTCCGCATAAGCACGATACAAACAGACTGCCTGATGAAACACGTCATGATGAGGTTTATAATTATCGTTTTAGACCAGGAAATGGTTTTGGAGTTCAGGTCATGCAATATGAAGATGACAAAGAAGGTTTTGGTTATCAACTATTTAATGGATCCACAATAGCAATAGATAAGGGCTATCACCCATGTGTTGTTGCACCAGGATATGAAATGTACTATTTTACAATTTTAGTTGGTCTTTCCCAAAGATCACTTGTTCAATATTTTCAAAAAACTCATGCATATCAATTAGAAACAATTCCAGGAATTAAGGATATGATTGCTAAATATAAATGACGATTGCAAGTCTCTCAGATGTTTTACAAAAGGCAAAAAAAGATAATTATGCGGTCGCAGGATTAGTCGTACTAGGCTGGGAAGATGCAAGATGCTACGCAGAGACAGCTGATGAAATTGGGTTACCTGTAATTCTTCAAGCGGGACCGGGTTGTAGAGCAAATACTCCATTACCAGTTTTAGGTAAAATGTTCAGATACTTGGCTGAGCAATCCTCCAGTCCTGTCGTTTGTCATTTAGATCATGGTTATGCTAAGGAAGAATGTCTAGAGGCTATAGACAATGGATTTACATCTATTATGTTTGATGGGTCTAAGCTTCCACTCAATGAAAATGTTGAAAAAACAAGAGAAATTGTTGAATTAGCGCATAAACAAAATATTTCCGTAGAGGGAGAAATTGGTTTCGTTGGGTATAGTGAGGGCGCTAAATCACAAAGCACAGACCCAGAGCAAGCAAAAACTTTTGCTACCTTGACTGAATGTGATGCAATGGCAATTAGCGCAGGTAACGTACACTTACAGACCCAAAAATCTTCATCAATTGATATGCAAGTCATAAAGAAAATAGAAACTTTAACGGATGTGCCATTAGTACTTCATGGTAGTAGTGGGATTGAAGATACACTTAAAAGAACAATAGCTAATACCACGAATGTTTGTAAGTTTAACATCGGAACTGAGCTCAGGAAAACATTTGGTGATACTTTAAGAGTGGAAATAACAAAAAACCCAGACACTTATGACCGTATAAAATTAATCAATTCCACAATTCCAAGATTAAAAGAAGTAACAAAAAAAGTTTTAGAGAATATATCTAAAATTTAATCATTAATGATTAAATCTAACACTATTGAAAATAAATTTTTAAGAGTAAGGACTCTTAATATTGGAGCTACATTATTTGAAGTTTTTTATAAAAAGAAAAAAATAAATTTAATACTCAACTTAGGTAATATCTCTTCCTATAAAAATAATAAAAACTACTTAGGCGCAACATGTGGTAGGTATGCAAATAGAATTAGAAACAGCCAATTTAAAATTAAGGGTGTTAATTACAAATTAACAAGAAATGAGGGAAAAAATATTTTACATGGAGGTAAAAAAGGATTTGACTCAAAAATATGGAGTGTTAAAAACTCATCAAAATCTCATATTACTTATTATTATATATCACCGGATAAAGAGGAGGGCTTTCCAGGAGAACTTTGCTCCTCATGCAGATACTCAATCAAAAACTCTGTTCTTAGTATTAATTTAAGAGCAAAGACTACAAAAACCACACATGTAAATTTAGTCAATCATGCATATTGGAACCTAGATAAAATTAAAAATGATGTTTTTGATCATTACGTCCAAATAAATGCTAATCATTATTTAGAAAATGATGATGAAAATATACCTACAGGTAAGGTGATTAGTGTGGATGGTACAAGTTTTGATTTTAAAAAACCAAGTAAGATTAAGGATAAATTTACCAATAAATTAAACAGTTTTGATGAAAACTTCATTATTAATAAGAATTCAAAATTTATAGCTAAAATCAAATCTTCTAAAAGTAATATTTCATTGAGAATTTCCTCAAACCAACCAGGTTTACAATTTTATACTGGTCAACATTTAAAATACTCTACTGATCGTAAGACAATTAAAAAATATCAAGGAATGTGTTTTGAAACACAGGGATTTCCTAATGCACCAAATAATTCAAAGTTTCCATCAACTCGATTAGATCCATCACAAACTTATAAGCACAATATAAAGTTTGAGATTGAAGAGATTAAATAACTATTCTTGTTTTTCTCTAAGTTTTATATTAAGTGAGTCAAAGAATATTTGAGGCACACTGAAAGCAAAGTTATTTAATAATGCAACAGAACTAACTTGCATTTGATTCCCGTCTAACAATGGATCAATAAATTTTGATATTTGAATTTTATCATCTATATAATTCCAATTAAAAGTGGCATGAACTCCTTTGCCATCTATATCGTAAAGATTTACAAAAATTATTGTTCCATTATTAAGAGTAAATCTAGTCTTAAAATCTGGAGAGTTAGGTAAGTCAGACTTAAGAATAAAACCATTATGTTGTAAATCTGTTAATATATTCTGAGCATCAATAATTTTATCATCATCAATTTCATTGAATTGAGAAGTCAAATTTGTATGTATAAATTTTCCATCAACTGTATTTAAATTGATCATATTTTGATTATATATTTGAATTGATTTGATTTGAGATTTACCAATATTAATTAAATCCGTTGGTACCCAATAAAAATCAGATACATCAGCAGTTAGATTCGTTGAAACTAGATAAGATTGATTAGAGTCAGATGCTTTTATGTAGGACCCTGGGATATTGTAATTATATATTCCTATATCTAGAGAATATAATACCTCATTATTTTTAGATTTTAATAATAACTGCATTTTATTTTCATCATCTAGACCTAATTTGTATAAAAGATCATCACGATTAGTTTTGGCATCTAATATATCTGCTTCACGAAGTTGAATAAAAAACCTACTTAAAAGTTCAGTATTTGCTGGAAAATTATTTGAGCTTGAGATAAGCCATTGATTATCAATATTTTCAATAACAGATTTTCCATTTTGATTAGAAAATTCAATGTAGGATATTTCTGGCAAGACATCATCAAAACTTGGAAATAATAATTCAGATGATGAGTTTCTAGAGGTATTTTTGCCATCAAAATACATACCAAGTGCAACAACAAAAAAACAAAAAGATAACAAAACCAATATTTTTAAATTTTTAATATACATCTATCTGCTCTTTCTTTTTTTGATACCGAGTTGTCTTGGAATAATAAACATTAGTATAATTAAAAGAACAGGGATTAAAAAAGTATTTAAAATATTAATTTGATTTGCTAGTCGATCTATATCTTTGCTTAAATTTCTTCTAACTTCTCTTAATTGTTTACGAGTATTTTCTACTTGTAATTGAAAATTTGCTAATTCCATTAATTGTTTGTCAGATAAATTGACACTTTCTACATCTCTGCCACCTGATAAATTTTGAATTTGATTTAATGTTGTATCAAGTTGAGCTTGTAATTTTTGCTCTTGTCCTAAATACATCTGCTCAGCCTCTGCTTGTAGTTTTTGAACTACAACAAACGGCCTAAATGGAGCCTCTTTGTTTCTCAGATCAATAAATTCATCATATCCAGTCATTGAATCAAATACATTTGTAACTAAACTTCCATTATCAGATGTCGCTTCAATTACATTAGTATCTAGAAACTTTTGAATTCTTGCCCAAAATGCATTTCTAATAAAATCAGCATCACTGAAAACCACCACATTTATACTATTCGATGATTTTTTTATATGATTATCATTTTGGAATTCAAAATCATTAAAATTACTTTTTGCGATGCCGCTTAATTTTACACCGAAGTCATAACTTATACCTGTTGGTTGAAAATTATTAATTAATTTAATTGGGTCATGTACTTCTTTCATAGGCAAATCCATTGTGACCTCACTAGATGACATTATAGGTGTGTATGAAACTTCACTCTCATCGTCTAATGGTGATAGACCCCCAGGAGAGACAAGTCTTATTAAAGATAGACCATCTCCAATCTCTTCTTCTTGATTGATATATTGTCCTCTAACCTCAGGCCAATTTAATTTCAATATAGTTTGTAAAGATGTATTTTCAGTTATATTTTGTTGTGTTTGCAGTCTTGTAGCTTGAGCGCCATCTAAAATAACATTGCTATTGTAGTTAATATTAAGAGTTTTTAAGACATTTTTTAAATTTGAGGATTTATTTGAATGGTCATTTTTCTCAAAAAATGGATCAACAAAAATTACTGACTTTCCTCCACTCAAGACGAATTGTTCAACCGCATATTCAGTTTTGTCACTAATATCAGAGGGGTGGTATACGATTAATAAGTCTATACCCTCGAAACTTTCTACGTCAGTATCTAAAAACTCAAAATCATAAAAATAACTCAGCTCCTCAAGTATTGTATATTCTCCTTGTCCAAGTTGATTATTTGGCATCATAGGTGGTGTGGTATCCACCCATGATAAAAAACCAATCATTGGTTTTTTTGATCTATTTAGTTTGTATACAATGTCAGTTAATTGTTTTTCTAATGTGCCAGCTTTTGAGGGATCAAAAAAGGGAACAGTTTCAATATCATCTGTTGTGTTTGATGCTATTAATCCAAAATATACTTTGGAACCTTCTTGATCTATGGGAAAACCTTGCACACCATATCTATTTACATAATCTTCATCATCTGAATAAGGCTCTGGTTCAATAAAGGTTAATTCAATTTTACCCGATGCTAGATCTGAATATCTATTTAATAGACCTTGAACCTGATTAGCATAATTCTGAATGATTGGAATATTTTTAGACAAGTCTCTGCTATATACAAAATTAATTTTTATTGGTTCTTCTATTTCATCTATAACTCTCTTAGTTCCACTTGAAAGAGTAAAAGTTTTAGTAGAAGTAAAATCAACACCTAAATTAAAATTGATTTTTTGTATTATAAAATTAAATGATAAGAATAAAATAACAGTACTTAGTATAGATATTATTAAATAATTTTTTTGTAAAAATTTATTCATTAGTCTCGATTTAAAAATTTTATAATTGTTAAATAATTCCAAAGAGCAATAAAAGATAAAAAGAAAAATAATCCTTTAATTGAGAAGAAACCTGTTTGAATACTTGAGAAATGAGTTAAAAAGCTAAAACTAGAAATGAGTTCCACTATTTCAATAGGTAGAATCCCCGTTATAAAATTAATCATCAGAGGAAATCCACTAATTGTGAAAAGGAATGATACTAAAATAGATAAAATAAAGGCAATTATTTGATTGTTAGTTAATGAGGAAAAAAAAATGCCAAGAGAGACATAAGCACCTGCCATTATAATAACCCCAAGATATTGGCCAATAATTACAAGGTTATCAGGGTTTCCAAGATAATTTACTGTAATCCAAATAGGAAAGGTCAAAACAACAGAGAATACAACAAAAGCCCAAGTTGCAAAAAATTTACTCAACACTATCTTCCACAAAGGAATTGGCAAAGTCATTAATAATTCAATAGTACCGAGTCTTTTTTCCTCGGACCAACTCTTCATAGTAACTGCAGAGACAAAGAAAATAAAAACCCATGGGATAAAACTAAAAAAAACTGTTAAGTCTGCAACACCTGAGGAGAAAAATGAGCCAAAATAAAACGTTAAGGACATAGAGGTCAAAATAAATATTGCAGTAAAAATATAAGCAACAGGAGTAATAAAATATAATTTAAGTTCTCTTTTAATTAACGCCAACATTAGCTTACTAACTTTCTAAATTTTTCATCTAGGGATTTACCAATTTTTTTCTTAAGCTGTGATGGAGTTCCCTCAAAGACTTTTTGTCCATCATTTATAATAAGACACTTATTACAAACCTCAGGGACTTCATCAAGAATGTGTGTAGAAATGATAATTGCTTTTGTTTTAGATAATTTTTTAATTAATCTTCTTACTTCAAATTTTTGAAGGGGATCCAATCCATCAGTTGGCTCATCTAAGATCAGTAATTTGGGATTATGAATAAGAGCCTGTGCTATTCCAACACGTCTTTTAAAACCTTTTGATAATGTTTCAATGGGAACATCTTTTACTTCTTCTAATTGCAGATCATTAATTACTTTTTTTATTGCTGCTTTTGAGTTTTTTATATTTCTTACTTGGCAAACGTAGTCTAGGTAAAGATATGGCGAAAAGTCCAAATAAAGGGGAACACCTTCAGGTAAGTAGCCAATCATTGACTTTGTGTAAATGGGATCTATTTCAATGTCTTTATTGTTTATGATAACGTTTCCACTGTCAGATTTAAGATATCCAGTTATTACCCTCATAGAAGTTGTTTTACCAGCACCATTAGGCCCAAGGAACCCCATCACATCACCAACATTGACCTGAAAAGAGAGTTTATTTATGGCAGTAAAATCACCAAAATTTTTTGAAATATCAATTACGCTTAACATTTTTTCATATTATTTAGTTTAAAATCTTAATAATTCAAGATGTTAAATTTAACATCTCTTATCAGATGAAGTTTTTACCATGCAGACCTATAAATATCAAAAGCATCTTTTTCAGATATTTCTCTCGGATTATTGATTAGTAATCGAGTTTGCTTCATAGCATCACTAGCCATTGTTTCGCATGCAGTTTCAGGTATATTGAGATCTCTTAGTCTTTGTTCTAGACCTAATTCGCTTGACAGATCTGACAACTTTTCAATGAATTTTGAAGAAATATCTTGAGTGCTTGTGCTTGTATCAATATCTGGGAAAACAATAGGTGCTATTTCACTGTACAGTTTTGATGCGTTCTGATCAGATATATTAAATCTTAGCACATATGGCAGGACAAGTGCATTGGAAAGACCATGAGGTACATGATAAGTACCTCCAATAGGATATGCCAAAGCATGAACGCCCGCAACTGGAGAGTTTCCAAATGAGACACCTGCTAACATAGAGCCAACAAGCATATTTGATCTTGCTTTTATATCCTTACCGTTCAGAACAGCTTGTCTGATAGAGCCACCTAAAAGCTTCAATGCTTCCTTTGCGAGCGTTTTAGAGATCAAATTATTATTAACACTTTTTGAAGCATAAGACTCTATCGCGTGGACCATTGCATCAATACCAGTAGCAGCGGTAATGTGAGGGGGAAGACCAAGTGTTAGTATTGGATCTAGAATTGCAAGGTCTGGAAGTATGATAGGAGAGGAAACTCCTTTTTTCTCTAAATCTTCTTGTGTGATAATAGAAATTGGCGTTACTTCAGAACCAGTGCCAGAAGTTGTTGGGTAAAGAGCAAGAGGTAGCCTAGGTCCTTTAGCATTTGCTACTCCCCAAGCTTCATGAATATTTTCGTTAGAGCCAATCAAAAGTGCAGTTAATTTTGATACGTCCATTGATGATCCCCCACCAAATCCAATTACACCTGTTGCATCAAAATCTCTTCCTTGTTGTAAACAATCCATAAGTGTTTTTATAGATGGGTCAGCTTCAACATTATCAAAAATTATAATTTCAGAGTATTTTTGAAGCTCAGTAATTGTTTTTTCGTGCAAGCCAATTTTTACTAAACCAGGATCAGTTACAAAAAGTATTTTTTTTCCAAGTTTCTTAGAAACTTCCTCTGCTGTGCTCACTGAATAGTCACTTCCAAATCTTATTCCAGGAGTGGTGTTGAATTGAAACGCTTTCACGCTAGCAATATAGATGATATGGAGTTTATTTCCTATATAATTTTATAAATCCTATTGTAAATACCTATCAACCCACAACTTTTTTTTAATAAGGCTTTTCTCAGAGGTTTTTAATTTTATACTTAAATTGTGTCTAAGGTTATTACCATCGCTCAACAAAAAGGAGGCTCCGGAAAAACCACTATAGCTGCAAATTTAGCTGCCGTTTATTCTCTAAAAAATAATTTATCTACAACATTACTCGACACAGACCCTCAAGGTAGTTTAGGTAAGTGGTTTCTTACCAGAAATGAAAAACTTAAAAATAAAAATACGATTCAGTTTAAAACAGCAAGCCTTTGGGGCGCCCAGTATGAGGCTAAATCACTAAAAGAAAAATCTGATTTAGTAATAATTGATACTCCTCCCAAAATTGATGCTGATGGAAGACCAGCAATTGAAATAGCTGACCTTGTTATTATACCAATATCTCCCTCTCAAGTAGATTTTTGGGCCACAGAGTCCATAATTGAATTAGCAAAAAGAGAAAAAAGAGAGATCTTAATTCTTATTAATAGAGCAAATGCTAAATCTAAACTTATTCAAGAAGCACATAAATTTGTCAATAAAATGAATGTTAAAAAAGCAAAGACGATTTTGGGTAACAGACAAATTTTTGTATCATCTATGGGATTAGGGTTAACAGTGGTAGAAAAACAAAGAACTGGAAAAGGGTGTTTAGAAATGTTGGCTCTAGCGAAAGAGATACAGTCATTTTTGAAATTTTAATTTTTTATTAATTAGATGAATGAAGAAATAGATAACGGACAACTACATGACATATGCTCAAGATTATTGAAAGGTTTCATTATTTGGATTGAAATAAATGATAGCAAAGAAAAAGCATCAATTCTAGATAATGCATTTCAATTTAAAACATCTATCTTAGAACAAGATAAATCAACACTTCAAAAAAAATACTTTATATCACCACAGAATTTATCAAAAAAAGAAGCAAGTGCTCTCTTGCTCCAGTGGAAAGATACTTTTTCCACATTAGTTAATTCAAATGTAGATAGATTATCAAAGGACTCTTTTAAGATTTGGTTTTTAAGTTTAGCATCATATTCGATTCCAGAATTAGAAAAGGATGCAAATGAATTATGGTCAAAACTTTTAGAGGGTGTTGAATATTGTAATAAATTTTCCATTAAAGATGTTCCATATCCACTCAACACTATTTCAAAGAATTAAATCAATGTTAAAATCCATTATGTTTAAGACATTATTCACGGCTAGTATGTTTTTTTGTTTGAATGCACAATCAAATGAGCTTTTTGGTTATAAACTTTATGAGGACATTTTAAAATATGAAAATGACGGCAGTATTAAATTAAAGAAAGGTAATATTGAGAGCATCTCTATCAACGAGGGTAACGTTTTAATAGCAAATAAATATCTTAATGAATACACATTAAAATCAACAAAAACAGGAAATATTTATGAAATTCATGGATCAAATAATCTATTGCAATTAAGTCCTGTTGAGTGCCTTGGCATCCAAGATAGTTTTATTAATTCATTTCAAAAGAAAAACATTGAATCATTTCGAACAGAAGTAAGACAATTTCCAAATAAACTTAAAAGTAAAACAACTTGGGAAATTTATCTTAGCAATAGATCTAACAATAGTGAGTTAATTTTTTCGGTTACTTGTGACTATAGCTTTAATAATAGGAGAATGGATATAATTTTAAGTGATGGCAATTATTTAAGTGATGAAAATTCAAAGTATGAAAATTTACTTGATGAAAATAAAGAAAATATTTCTAAAGAAGAAATTGATACTAGTGGAATTTAGTAACTAAAGATAACATATTGATAATTATATAAGACTTTATTTCAGATTTGAGTTGATCATAAGTCTCAGGTAATTTATCACTAAGCTGGAAAGCAAAGTCTATAATCTCATAAGCTTCCTCTTTCCTCATATAAATCTCATTACATAAATCAATTGCTAGTTTTTCTCTTACTAAAATTAAGGCTGCTAAAGATTTTTTTTGATCTCTTACCATATTAGTCTTTTTTTGTAGGCTTCTTGAGTTGCATCCCAGTTCCACCAAGTTGCATACCACCAGAACCTTTACATAAACTTTTCTTTTCCTTGTCACACTTTTCTATCTTCTTCTCTTTTTTTTCTTCTTTTTTGGCAACCTCTTTTTCTTCATTATTTTCATTAGATTTTTCTGATTGTTTTACAGTTTTAGCATCTGAGGAAGGCTCGACATTTTGAACTGTGTTGACAGATCCAACCTGAATATTCGAAAGCATTTCTATTATTTGATCTTGTTTTGATTGTTTATCACTCTGTTTTGCTTTCCAAGATTTTGGTAGTTTTAAATCGATACAACTCTCAGAACCACAAAAAAGGACATCCCCAGTTTCATTATCAAATAAAAAACCACCACAATTTTCAACACCTTTTTGAGTGCAATTTGGTATGTGCATCTCATACTCAGCATTCAAATTCAACGATAATAATGGCAAACTTATAAGAAGTGCAAAAATATATTTCATTAACTTATAATGTATCATTTGTATAAAAAATTTTTAAATCTTTTATTCATATTTAAAACTCTCACCAGGTAATGTTGATTTCATAAAATCATTCTTAGTAATATTTTCTAACCATTTTTTTAATTTAATATTATTTTCTCCCCAAGTATCAGTAAATCTAAAAGATGTGTAGTCTAATGCACATGCAACAGAAATTTGATCAATTGTTAAATTATCAGTTACGAACTCATCATATTTTCCTTCAATCCAATCTATGGATCTTAAAATTTTTTTCTCATATCGTTCTATAGATATTTGTCTTTGCTCTAATTCTGGTATAGCTGACATCTCTATATAACGATTAACCGCATTTTCCATAATTCCATTTGAAACACTTATCATTGTCATACTTTCCCAATAACGATCTTTTGGATATATAGAGTCTTTTTTTGAAATACTATCAAAGTACAAACAAATATTGTCACTGTCTGTGATCGTCTTATCACCAACTATTAAAGTAGGAACTTGTCTTAATGGATTAAATTTATCTAGAAATCTTGATTTATAAATATTTATTTTTTCTTCTTTATGAGCTACCTCTAATACAAGAGCAGATACTTTACATTTTCTTCCAAAAGGAGAAGTAGGCCCATTATATAGTAAAGGTATATCTGACATTTAATCTATGACAATAGCAACAGTACCAGGGCTTACACCCTCTTGATCGCTCCTAATGTTAACTTGAGTTATTGTCCCACTAACTGGTGCGTTATGGTTGACCTCTGATTTCATAACTTCCATAATAAATAATATATCGCCCTCATTTACTTCATCACCAACTTCAACTAAAACTTTCCATATGTTACCAGGAACCGAAGTTAAAACTTCCGTAGACATATTATATGACACTCCCCATTGAACAGATGGAGGTTTGCTCAGATCTCATCTCCTGAGCGTCTTGCACACTAATTTCTATAAACTTGAATTTTTCATTTGGTTTTGCTTGTCCTAATTTCCAAAAAGAGGCCGATGGAACAGTAAAAGGCACAATGAATCCACCCATACTAGGCCCATCATTAACAAGAATTATCGGTGTTTGACCTGCCAAATTAATACCACCAATAGGATAACCCTGATCGATGATATTTGAGGGTTCATAGCCATGTTCAGGAGATTTATTTGTAGCTTTTTCAGTAAAAGTTAATGTGGGTCCATCCAACCTAAATCCAGTGCGATCACTTCTTGCTTGAAGTTTCCACTCTGCATTTAGAAATGTGTCATATCCTTCGTCGTCAAGCCAATCATCATTTGGCCCCCTAACAACCTCAATTTCCCAAATACCACTATTGCTAATATCTGGAATTGACTCAGTTCTAATTTTTCTTCCGATCTTACCATTTGATTGACCTAAAGGAACTCTTTGACCGTCTTTTAAAGCATGACCTTCAATACCACCAACACCTGCTTTGTGAAAAGTTGATTGAGAGTTTAGCCATTTTTCCGACACAATGCCTCCAGCAAAAGACACGTAAGATCTTGCACCAGATACTGTAAAACCCATTTCAAGAGTTTGTCCAGATTTTACTAAAACACTCTCCCACATAGGAATTGAAGTACCATTTATTTTGGGTTGCATATCTGCACCACAGACCGCAATGACGTGATCTTTTTCAAATTTTAAAGTTGGACCAGTGTACTGACACTCAAGTGCTGCAAAACTCTCCTCATTACCTACAAGTAAATTGGCAAGTCGAAAAGACCAACTATCCATTGGCCCTGAGGGAGGAAACCCTTGGTTAAGATAACCAACTCTCCCGGGATAATCTTGCACTGATGTTTCTAGTCCTTGTTTAATAACTTCAAACATTTAAAACTTTTTATTGTAATCTATCTTGGACAACCAGTTTTTGTATTTTTTTATAGAAAACTTATGCTCTTCAATTAAATCATATCGATATGATTTATCTTCAACTTTTTTTTCAATCATTTCAAACTCATCATAATCACAAGGTACAAATTTAATTCTATCTCCCGGCCTAAATAGACAAATACTATCTTTGAAAACATCAAAATTCTTGTCAGGATCCCAAATGGGTATAGGAGTCCTCCCAAAAATTTGATAACCTCCAGGTAGCCTGTCAGGATAAATAGCTGTGGACGATCCCCCCATACCCACAGTTCCTTTTGGTGTCCATGTTCTAGGTGGGTTATACTTTGGAGCGGTTAATTTGCACCTAGGGTCAAGCGGCATTGTAAATGGTAAACCAGGCCAAAAACCAAGCGAAGCCACCCAATATTCAGTTCCAGAGTGAACTCTCACAAAATGATTAACATCATCTAATTGATTTAATTCTGTAATGAACTCAGGATCTGGCTTTTTCATTGTGATTTTAGCTATATAGTCTTCAATGGCTTCTTTTGTCCATTTGTCAAGATAGACAGTCGGGAAATGAAAAAGTCTGCTATTTACGACAGTATCATCATTATCTTTCATATCTTTAAGCAATGATTTCAATTCATTAATTAAATCTTGATAGCCGATATCATCTGGATTGTAGTGAACTATCATTGAGGCAAAACATGGGAGTGTTTCGTAAACTCCCTTAATATTTGCTGTCTTAATTAAGTTTGATAGCCCCTGCGCTTTAAAGTTCAATTCTAAATTCATTACATTGCCAAATTCTATTAATAAATACTTATCACCACCTGGTAAAAACTTTGGCTCAGGGTAAATTCCTTGAAATATCTCTAAGGTTTTCTCTTTTGTTACATTTGAGTCCAAATTGGGATAAGAGCCGTCTTCGTTTATATGCTTTTTAACAGAGAGCTTACTGACATTTAATTTAGGTTGGGAAATATTATGAGGAT
>CABZUC010000014.1 GCA_902528805.1 uncultured Alphaproteobacteria bacterium | reverse complement strand
AGTGATTACAGTTGGAATTGGAGCACCTTTTTCCAAATCCTTTGTCTTATCATTAAACTGTTTACAAAAATCTTGGATGTTTAATCCTTTTTGACCTAAAGCAGGCCCAACAGGAGGAGCAGGGTTTGCTGATCCAGCTGGAATTTGTAATTTTATATAACCTAAAACTTCTTTTGCCATTTAATTAGCCTTTAACCACTTGTGAATAATCTAACTCTAAAGGTGTCGGTCTCCCAAAAATTGAGACGGACACTTTAAGCTTTTGTCTTGAACTGTCAACCTCTTCTATAATACCGCTAAATGAAGCAAATGGACCATCTGATACTTTAATTTGTTCACCAACTTCGTACTCAAATTTAGGTTTAGGATTGTCAACACCCTCTGTAATATCTTGTAATAATTTAGATACTTCTCTTTCTGATATGGCAATTGGTTTGTCTTTTGTTCCAAGAAAATTTGAAACTTTTGGGATATCTCTCACTAAGTGCCAAGTATCATCATTCATAATCATTTTGATTAAAACATATCCTGGAAAAAATTTTTTTTCGGAATTAACTCTGACACCCCTTCTTACTTCAACAACTGCTTGGGTAGGCACAGAAACTTCAGATATTGAATCCTCTAAATTAACTTTTTTTGCTTCGTCTAAAATTGAGTCTGCTACTTTTTTTTCAAATCCAGAGTGACAATGTACAACATACCATTTTGAAGAGTCTGTACTTTCAACCATTGAATTAACCTAAAACTATTCTCACAATAAATGAAAAAAGTTGATCTAAGAGCATCAAAATAATTGCAGCAATACTAATCACAACCAAAACAATTCCAGCTGATGTAAAAGTTTCTCGTTTGGAGGGCCAGGTAACTTTAGATACCTCCTGTCGAACTTCTCTTAAATATTTAGCTGGGTTAAATTTCATATTTTTTTTTACCATTTTGGCAGGAGTGGCAGGCATCGAACCCGCAACCTCCGGTTTTGGAGACCGGCGCTCTACCAATTGAGCTACACTCCTTCATATTAGTATTACTGCAGAGAATATTTTTACTCGATAATCTCTGAGACAACTCCTGATCCAACTGTTCTTCCACCTTCACGAATAGCAAAACGTAAATTGTTATTCATTGCGATAGGAGCTAACAGCTCGACTTCCAGAGTAATATTATCTCCAGGCATAACCATTTCAGTGCCTTCAGGTAATTTAATTGAACCAGTAACGTCAGTAGTTCTAAAATAAAACTGAGGTCTGTAGTTTGCAAAGAAAGGGGTGTGTCTTCCGCCCTCTTCCTTACTTAAAGCATAAATCTCGGCTTTAAATTTTTTGTGTGGTTTAATACTACCAGGAGCCGCTAAAACTTGGCCTCTTTCAACTTCTTCTTTTTTAGTACCACGAAGAAGTGCACCAATATTATCACCAGCTTCACCTGAGTCTAAAAGTTTTCTGAACATTTCTACACCAGTACAAACTGTTTTAGCTGTATCTTTCAAACCAATAATTTCAATTTCTTCACCAGGTTTAATGATACCTTGTTCTACTCTTCCAGTAACAACAGTACCTCTTCCAGAAATAGAAAATACATCTTCAACTGGCATTAAGAATGGTTTGTCTAATTCTCTTGTTGGAGCAGGAATGTACTCGTCAATTTTTGACATTAATTCAACAATTGAATTTTTTCCAATATCTTCATCTCTATCTTCAACTGCAGCAAGGGCTGATCCTTTGACGATAGGAATATCATCACCAGGAAAATCGTATTTTGATAACAGTTCTCTAATTTCAACTTCAACAAGTTCTAATAATTCTTGATCATCTACCTGATCAACTTTGTTTAAATATACAACAAGTGCAGGTACACCAACCTGTCTTGCTAAAAGAATGTGTTCACGGGTTTGAGGCATTGGACCATCAGCTGCGTTAACAACTAGTATACCGCCATCCATCTGAGCAGCACCAGTAATCATATTTTTTACATAGTCTGCGTGACCAGGACAGTCAACGTGAGCATAGTGTCTTTTGTCTGTTGAATATTCAACATGCGCAGTTGAAATTGTAATACCTCTCTCTTTTTCTTCAGGAGCTTTATCAATTTCATCATACGCAGTAAACTCTGCACCACCTTTTTCAGCTAATACTTTTGTAATAGCAGCAGTAAGTGTGGTTTTACCATGGTCGACGTGACCGATAGTTCCGATGTTGACGTGTTCTTTCGATCTGTCAAATTTTTCTTTAGTCATTTTAAGTTGTTACCTCTTTTTTTAATATCTATTACTTAATTTTTTCAATGCAATTGGAGCGGGTGAAGGGAATCGAACCCTCGTAGCCAGCTTGGAAGGCTGGAGCTTTACCATTAAGCTACACCCGCGTATTAGCGGGTAACCACTACAAAACATACTCAAAATCAAATCCTTGTGAGTTCCGATAAACTACTAATTTTTCTTTAAAATTCAATAAGAAAAGTGAGAAAAAAGTGGTGGAGGGAGTAGGATTCGAACCTACGTACACTTGCGTGAACAGATTTACAGTCTGCCGCCTTTAACCACTCGGCCATCCCTCCAAAGTGTATAAAACAGTTGTTGATTAATAGATATTTGTCTTTGAAAGTCAATAGACTTCCTAATTTTTTACTGCTATTTAGAAACTATGCTTATTTCAGGTATAAATTCTTGCACAAGTTGTATATTGCACAATCCTGAAAAAATAATTGAAATTTTCATAAATATTGAAAAAAAATCATATTTTTCAGAATTAATAGAACAAAATAAACTTAATAATAAGACAAGGTTATTAAAAAAAAGTGATTTTTCCAAGCTTGGTATTAAAAATGACAGGTTTTTCAATGATATCGTTATAAGAAGAGAGAAATATAAACCCTTTAATTTAGAGGATATTCTTAAAAATAATGAAAAATCACTTATTGTTGTAGCTGATCAAATCACAGATCAAAATAATCTAGGAAATATAATAAGAACAGCACTTCTAATAGGTGCTGATGGTTTAATGCTCTCGGAACATTCATCAGCAGATATTAATGACGTAACCTCTATAACTTCATCTGGAGCTGTTGAAGTATTGAAATATCATGTTTCCAAAAATATAAACAGGTCAATAGAATTTTTAAAAAAAAGTGGATATTGGACTTATTCTCTGGATATGAGTGGTCAAGAAATTAATAAAGATTTTAAATTTGATAATAAGTCAGTGATTATTGTAGGTAGTGAGGGAAAGGGTATTAGAAAAAATATATTAAGTAAGAGTGACTTTAAAATATGCATCCCCCAAGAGAATGTAAACGGAATTGATAGTTATAATGCTGCTAATTCTCTAGCAATTGCTGCTTATCATTTCAAAATTAGTACTTTTTAAATATTGTTTATTTTAAATTTTAATATAAATAATTACACAATGCCGCCTTAGCTCACTTGGTAGAGCAGTTGATTTGTAATCATCAGGTAGCCAGTTCGATCCCGGCAGGCGGCACCACTGTCTTCGATTGATTATTTCTAAGAGTTACATTAATCTTAAAGTTTATGGTTTCAGACATTGATCAATTTGGTAGAGATACTTCAAAAAGCAATACTTCAAATTTAAACGAAGATAAGTCCAAAAAAATTTTAGACTCATTAGCTGAAATTAAAAAACAATTAGAAAATAAAGAATATAGTCCAAAGGTTGAACAAACATCACCCACAATAGAAGTGAAATCTAATAATGATAATTTAGGTTTTAATGAATTAAATTCAAAAATTGTATCTTTGGAAAAGAAATTAAATTCTCTTGATTCTTTTTTACAAAATAAATCCGAGGTCACACAAGTGGGTCAATCATTAGATGGGGAATTAAGCATATTTCATCAATTAGATAATCAATCATTAATCAAACAAAACAAATCATTACTTGTACTGGAAAGTGAAAATATCAATTACAAATCAAAATTTAAGTTATTTCATTTTATTATGACAATAAATTTTCTCTTTTTAATACTTATAAGTTTAATTGTTTATATAAAAAACATACCTATCAAAGAAGTTCTGAATATTTTTTAAAATTAATTTGCTACAGCTTGTATTTTTTCTACACTCGCTGCACTAAACTTAAATTCTGGTATTTTGCCAATTGGGTCTAGTTGTGGGTTAGTCAATACATTTGCAGCAGCCTCTGCAAAACAGAAAGGCATAAAAACCATACCTTCAGGAATTTCTTTATCACTCCTAACTTTAATAGCTAATGATCCTCTTTTAGTTTTAACTAAAACTTGATCTCCAGGATTAATGGTCATTCTTTTCATATCCCATCTGTTCATACTTACTATTGCTTCTGGTTCAAGATGATCTAATACATTTGCTCTTCTAGTCATGGAACCCGTATGCCAGTGCTCTAACAATCTTCCTGTGGTTAAAATCATTGGAAAATCATCATCTGGTAACTCTGCTGGGGGTATTAATTTGGCAGGAACTATTTTACCTCTTCCATTTGCAGTTGGAAAATTTTCGTTAAATATAATTTCATTTCCGGGTTTATTTGGATCATCACAAGGATATGTAACTGAGTTTTCATTTTCTAATCTTTCATAAGTTATATTCATTAATGAAGGCATGACTTGTGCCATTTCATTAAAGATATCTCTAGGGTGTAAATAACTCCAATCCAAACCCAAACCTTGAGCTATAGCCTGAGTAATCCACCAATCTTGTCTCGCAGAACCTGGAGGAGCTACCGCCTGACGCCCTAATTGCACTTGTCTATTTGTGTTTGTATAAGTTCCAGTTTTTTCAGCATGTGCAGAAGATGGAAGAATAACGTCTGCATGCCAAGCAGTTTCCGTCATAAAAATATCTTGGACTACTAGATGATCTAATTTAGCTAAAGCAGCTCTTGCATGTTTTTGATCAGGATCTGACATTGCAGGATTTTCACCCATAATGTACATACCTTTAATTTCATCTTCTAAAATTTTATTAACAACTTCAACAACTGTTAATCCTTTTTTATCGTCTAAGTCTGTCTTCCAAAAATTTTCATATTTTTGATGAATACTTCCATCTTCAACAGATTGATAATCTGGGAAGACCATTGGAATCAAACCAGCATCAGAGGCGCCTTGAACATTATTTTGTCCCCTTAGTGGATGTAGTCCTGTTCCCTCTCTACCAATTTGTCCGGTTGTTAAGGCCAGTGCGATTAAACATCTAGCATTATCTGTTCCATGAACGTGCTGGGAAATTCCCATACCCCAGAATATAATTGATCTCTCTGATTTTGCATAAAGCCTCGCAACCTCACGTAGCTCTTGAGCTTTAATACCACAAATGGCTTCCATTTTCTCAGGAGAAAAATCTTTTATTTCCTCTTGTAATTTTTCAAACCCTTCAGTTTGTCCTTGAATATATTGTTCGTCATAAAGTTTTTCTTCTACAATTGTGTATAAAAGTGCATTGAGCATAGCAACGTCAGTACCCGCTTTAAATTGTAAATTATGAGTAGCGTGTCTTGTTAAACCTTGTTTTCTTGGGTCCATCACAACAAGTTTTGCACCTCTTTTAGCAGCGCGTTTGAGATAAGTAGCTGCTACTGGATGGTTTTCTGTAGGTCTAGCACCAATTACGATTACACAGTCTGCATCAGAGGCAGACATAAACGGTGCTGATACAGCTCCAGAATTAACACATTCCATTAATGCTGCAACTGAAGAGGCATGGCAAAGTCTAGTGCAGTGATCAACATTATTAGATCCAAAACCCACTCTTACTAACTTTTGAAAGAGATAAGCCTCCTCATTTGAGCACTTCGCGGATCCAAAACCAGCTAAACTTTTTGGCCCATGATCTTCTTTTAAATTTAAAAAGCCTGCTGAAGCTTTACTTAAAGCATCATCCCAAGTGGTTTCTTCAAAATAATCATAAATATCAGCATCTTTAATTTCTAAATTAGGATCTTTATTTGCACCAGATTTTCTAACCAAAGGTTTAGTAAGTCTCCCATCATGATTTATATAATCAAAGCCAAACCTGCCTTTAACACATAGTCTATTTTCGTTTGCAGGACCGTTTTTTCCATCAACGTATAAAATTTTTTCATCTTTAACATGAACTTCAGTTTGACAACCAACGCCACAGTAAGGGCAAACACTCTCTACTACTTTATCTGAATAGGCGTCTCTATGACCTTCCTCATTGACAACAGTGGACTCCATAAGGGCTCCTGTTGGACAAGCTTGAACACACTCTCCACACGCAACACAAGTGCTATTACCCATTGGATCATCCAAATCAAAAATTACTTTAGCTGTTGAACCTCTATAAGCCATACCAATCACATCATTAACCTGAACCTCACGGCAAGCACGAACACATAAATTACAATTAATACATGCATCTAAATTTACACTCATAGCTTTATGAGACCTGTCTAATTCTATTTTATCTTTACTTGGGAAACGGCTATCGGTAACACCTAATTTATCTGACCAGTTCCAAAATTTTGACTCAGGATCAGGCGAAACATTTTTGTCAGGTTGATCAGATACTAAAAGTTCAAAAACCATAGAGCGAGATTTTTCTGCTCTAGAAGAATTTACGGTGACCTCCATACCCTCAGTTGGTTTACGGATACATGAAGCAGCAAGAGTTCTCTCACCTTTAATTTCGACCATACATGCACGGCAGTTACCATCTGCTCGATAACCCGGCTCAGGAGAATAACAAAGATGGGGAATATCTATGTTATTTTTTTTTGCAACGTCCCAGATAGACTCATCTTTACCAGCTAAATATTCATTTCCATCAATCTTGAATTTAATATTTTCTGACATTAGTTTGTTACCTCTTCAGGGAAATGTTTAATAACAGATAGCATTGGGTTTGGTGCTGCCTGTCCTAAGCCGCATATTGAGGCGTCCATCATTGCTGATGATAATTCTTTGAGGAGATCAACGTCCCAGGAGGATTCATTCATTAGTTTAAGAGCTTTCTCAGTTCCGTTTCTACATGGAGTACATTGACCACAACTCTCATCATGAAAAAAGAACATCAAATTCTTAGCAATATCCTTCATATTATCTTTATCAGATAATACCACCACTGCGGCAGATCCGATGAAACAACCATGTTCTTGAAGTGTATCAAAATCTAATGGAACATTGTCTAATTTCGCAGGAAGGATACCACCAGAAGCTCCGCCTGGTAAGTACGCTTTAAATGTATGTCCTTCTTGAATTCCACCACAATATTCATCAATGAGCTGTTTTATTGTGATACCAGCTGGGGCTAACTTCACACCAGGGTTTTTTACTCTTCCAGAAACCGAGTATGTTCTTAAACCCTTTCTACCATTAAGACCATGGCTACTAAACCAGACTGCTCCTTTTTCTAAAATTTCTCTTACCCAAAAAACAGTTTCAACATTGTGAATTAAAGTGGGTCTACCAAACAAACCTACTTGAGATGGAAATGGAGGTTTATGTCTTGGTAATCCTCTCTTACCCTCCAAGCTCTCTAACATAGAGGACTCTTCACCACAAATATAAGCACCTGCCCCTCTTCTAAAATGAATTCTAGTTTTAATATTTAAGTTATTATCCTCTAAAATTTTAATTTCTTTTTTTAAAAATTTAATCACATCAGGATATTCATCGCGCATGTATATATAAACATCAGTAGCTTCAACAACCCACGCAGCGATTAGCATACCCTCAAGGAATCTATGCGGATCTCGAGTTAAATAATGATGATCTTTAAATGTTCCTGGTTCACCCTCATCTCCATTAATAGCCATGAGCCTTGGTTTATCCTCAGCTCTAACAAATCTCCATTTTCTACCTGTTGGAAATCCTGCACCACCTAAACCTCTTAATCCTGATTGCTCCATTTCTTCGATCAACTTCATAGGGTCTTTCTTGTCTTTAATACAGTCTTTTAAAATTTTATATCCACCCTCTTTTACATAATCATCGTAGCTAATGTAATTTGGAATAACAGGTTTTGTGTCTTGTTCTTCTAAAGCTTTTTGAACTAAACTCAAATTTGCATTTACAAAATGTTTTTTTCCTACTTCAACTACAGGTGCCTGGTGACATCTGCCCATACATGGAGCTCTGACAACTCTTTCATTACTATCCAAATTATCTTTTAAATCTTTTTCCAAAGATTTGCATCCGTTCATCTCGCATGTAATACCATCACACACTCTTAAAGTTATATCGGGTGGGGTTATATCATCTTCTTTGTATATATCAAAGTGAGCGTAAAATGAGGCGGTCTCATAAATTTCAGTAAGAGGTAAATTGGTTAACTCTGACAGGGCAGTTAAGTGTTTAGGTTTAAGACACTTATATCGATCTTGAATTAAATGAAGACTTTCAATTAACATGTCTCTTTGTCTAAAATAGTCGTTTGGTATAAGGTTTTTAAGATCGTCTATTGACTGATCATCACTTTGGCGTCCTTTATTAAATTCAAGTGCTTTTCTTCTACCAGAGCCAGGATGAATCTTACTTTGAGAGTCTTCTTTCATTATGTGTAATGTAGTAATTTTTTATTAAGAATCAATTATCAATAAGTAATTAATTGATAACAATTACTTATTAAAGCTTTTTAAGAACTTAAGAAAGTTATTTTTTATGGGTGAGGGACTTTTATCATCTATATGAACAATACCTACTTTATGCATGATTTCAGGGGAAACTAATTGAATAAAATTTGTATTTTCATCGTAGTTAAAAGATTGAGTAAAAATGTATGGCATTATGGTAGAGAATTCAGAACTATTTACGTGTGAGTATATATGTGTCATTGAATTTGACTCAATTAAAACTCTAGGATTAATATTATTCTCTTTAAACACTGCATCTAAAATTCTTCTAAATTGATTTTCTTTTGAAATTAAACATAGATCTAAATTGCCACATTCTTGCCATTTAATCTTCTTTTTATCTTTTAGATCCTCTTTTTTAGAAATTAAGTAGTATGTCTCATTATAAAGAGGTATTTTTTCGACTCCTAAAATTGGTTCATTTTCTAAATAGCTAATACCAAGATCCAATTTAAAATCATGAAGATTTCGATCTATCTCATTTGAGGACATAGAGATAACTTGTAATTTAACATTAGTAAATTTCTTGACAAAACTATTTAGCAAAAAAGAAACCTCTAATAAAGCAGTTGGAATTACTCCTATTCTTAAATTTCCTGTTAAATTATTTTTTAATTCAGTACTTAATTGTTTTATATTAGAATATTCTTTGACAATTTTTTTAAATCTTTCTTTAAAAATTTCACCCTCGGAAGTTAACCCAATATAGTTCTTACCTCTTTTTACTAGTCTTACTCCTATTTCATTTTCTAAAGCCTTTAATTTCATAGATAAAGCAGGCTGCGAAATATTTAGTTTATCTGCAGCTCTATTGAAATGCTTCTCACTGTCTAAAGCTAAAATAATTTCTAAGTTCTTTATTTCCATAGATTTTTAAAATAAATATATATGTAAATGAATTATTATCTAGATACTAAAGGATTTGAGTGCCCTATACCTGTATTAAAAGCTGAAAAATTTATAAAAAAACTAAAAAAAAATGATGTACTCACGATAGAAAGTGATGACCCTCTATCACAGTTTGACTTTAAAAATTTTTGTGAGGAAAATAAATATAAGATAATCTCGCTCAAAAAAGAGGGTAAATTAGTAAATATAAAATTTAAAATTCAATAAAATTAATCTTTTCTCCTTTTTTTATTTTATTTATACCCTCTGGAACGATAGCTAACCCGTCAGCTTCAGCAAGAGAGATTAGTTTTGCCGATCCTTTTGAATTGTGGGTATGTAATAAGTTTTTAGATAATTTCACACGATAAAATTTTGTTATATTAGATTTTTTATTTTCTGAAAAAGCAGATCTATAATATTTAGTAATGCTTGAATTATTATTACGAGAAGGATTTATAAATAAACTTATTAAGAAAAATAAATTAATAAAAACTGCTAAGGGGTTTCCTGGAAGTGAAAAATAAAAGTTAGATTTTAATTTTGAAAAAATAACTGGTCGGCCAGGTTGAATCCTTACATATTTAAAAAGTAGATTAGTATGATCCTCTAGGAAAGATGATATAAAATCTTTAGAGCTAAATGATGATCCACCAGAACTTATAATGATATCAAATTTATTTTGGTTATTTTTATAAAAGCTTTTGATTTTTAACTGGTTGTCTTTTAGTACACCTAAATCTTTAGCTTTTATATTAAATTTCCTCAAAAAATAAATTATTTGATTTTTGTTTGAGTCATAAACTTGATGGTCTTTTATTTTTTTGCCAGATTTTATCAATTCATTTCCTGAAGATATGACACCAATATTTAAAGGTTTGTATACCCATAAGTTAGTAATTCCTACAGATGAAAGTAATGCAATTTTTATAAAATCAATTTTTTCATTTTTTTTTACTAAAATTTTATTTTTTTTTAAATCCTCTCCTTTTTTTTTTATATCTTTATTAGAAATTTTAGAATATTGGATTATTAAATTATTGTCCTCAATTTTTGCATTTTCTAAGGAAATAAAATTTTGAAAGTTTTGTGGAATAATGGTACCAGTATTTATTTTATATGCTAACTTGGGATTTAATTTTTTATATGAATGTCCAGCGTTAAGTAATCTTTTCGATATCGATATTTTTTTTAAATTTTTATTTGAAATAATATAACCATCTAGCCCTGCAGAATTTTGTAGAGGAAGGTTTATCGGTGAAATAATTGCTCTTGACGCAACTGCATTATTAGATTTCTCTAGTTTAACTCTAGTTTCTTTAAATAATTTCTTTTTTTCTTGAATAATTATTTTTTGTGCATGTTCGAATGATATTAACTTAGGAATTTTCATTATATATCTCAGATGCAATTTTATCTATTTGACTGTGATTAAAGGTTTGTATTGAATGATCCAAATCATCATCAGTGACTAGATATTTTACATTATTTATAGATTTATAGAGGTAGTCTTTATCGTTTTTTTTTATATGTACCTCTAGTTTGATTAACTCATCATAACTCTTAAAACCCTCAAATATTAATAAATCACAATCTTTATTGAGATCTATTAAACTGCCTAAAGGTATATCTGGTGTAACTTTCTCTTCCATTAATGCAAGTCTCTTATTAGATACCAGTGTTGTTTTGTATGCTCCAGATTTTCGAATTTTGTAGCTATCCGTATTAGGATGATCAATATCAAATGAGTGGTGAGCATGTTTTACGACACCAACTTTTATTTTTTTTTCTTTAAAAAATTTTACTAAATTGCTTACCAAAGTGGTTTTGCCACTATTTTTCCAACCAATAACAGCTATTGTTTTCATTTTGTCACCATAATACAATCAAGAAAAATATGACAGATTTTTTAATCAAACCAAGTGTAAATAATGAATCCTTATTCAAATTAAAAAAATCAATTAATGAAAAAGGAGAAATGATAAAAATTCCAATTATTGAAGAAAAACCACTTACCCTTTATTTGAACAATCAAGAGATTGTTACAATCATGACTATAGGCGATTATCCAAAATATTTAGCTATTGGATATCTATTCAATCAGGGAATGTTGAATAGTATTGAGGATGTAAAAAAAATTGAATTTCATAAAGACCTAAAAACAGTAGTTGTTAGAACTAAGAGCAAAACAAATTACGAGGAAAAATTAAAAAAGAAAGTAAATACATCTGGTTGTGCTCAAGGCACTGTATTTGGAGATTTGTTTGAAGAAATAAATTCTATTTCTTTAAATAAGAAAATCAAGATTAACCATCAACAGTTAATTAATTTATCAAAAAAAATTAATACTGAACCAAGTTTGTATTTATCAGTTGGTGCTATTCATGGATGTGTGCTTTGTAAGGGGGAAAATCCTCTTTACTATTTTGAGGATGTAGGAAGGCATAATGCTGTCGATAAAATCGCTGGTTTGATACTAGAGAAAAAAATTAATGTTAAAGAAATGTCTTTTTACACTACAGGTAGATTAACTAGTGAAATGGTATTGAAGTGTATTAAAATGGAGATACCAATATTACTCTCACGTTCAGGATTTACAGCCTGGGCTGTTGAAATAGCTAGAAAGAAAAATTTAACAATGATTGGTAGAATAAGAGGTAAAAGATTTAATATTTTGTCTGGCGACTTTAGATATACCGACAATGAGTAAACTCATATCAGTTATCCTGACTGGGGGTAAATCCTCAAGAATGGGCCATGAGAATAAAAGTTTTTTAAAATTTAATAACAAAAATTTTATTGAGATTTTAACTAATAGTCTTAAAGAAAAATCAGATGAAATTATTATTAATGCAAATAGGGATATTCAGAAGTACGAAGAATTAGGATACAGAGTCGTTAAAGATAAGATTGAAGGTTATAAAGGACCCTTAGCTGGTTTACATAGCGCCCTGGATTTATACAAGAATAAAGATGAGGATCTATGGTTTGCGCTTTTTCCCACTGATGCACCAATTATAAATACTAAATTAATAGATATTTTTCTTTCAATTTCAAAAAAAAATAATAATGCATATATTTCCAAAATTAATAATATTGTTGAACCAATGTTTTCTTTTTGGTCTTTGAAGATTCATAAGAATTTAGAAAATGTCCTTCTAAACAATGATGGATACAAAATTATGAAGTTTGCAGGTGAAATAGGATTTGATTTTGTAAATTTTACAAAAGATAAGAAAGTTGAGTTTTTTAATGTAAACGATAAAGATGATTACACTGAGTTTTTAAGTTTTAGAGAAACTAACTAATAAAGACCCACCATCATTAATTTTTTGTTCAGTATGACGATATCCCCTTTCCTCTAAATAAGGGGTTAAATCTTTAAAGTTAATGTATGTAAAAGCTGGTATACCTTCATTAAATGTAAGAGGCTCAATAGTAATAAAAATTTCATCAATTAAGTCAGCATATAAAAAATAGTCGTGAACGCTAGTTCCTCCCAATACTAAAACACTATCTTTGCAAAGATTTTCAAATTCTTCCCACTGATTAAAGTCTGGGTTAAAATAGAATTGATCAATAGATTTTTTGATTTGTTTAATTTCTTGGTATTTTCTTGAAAAGATAACTCTTGATCTTGTGTCATTAGGATTTAATTCATGAGTTTTCCTACCCATTACCTGCCATTTATGATTCTTGATTAGGGTATTTAGGTGATTTTTATCTTCATGGCTTGTCCATTCAAATGGATTATCTCCGGAGTATTTCGCAATAAAACCATCGCTTGAACAAGCGAATGCTAAGGTGTATTTAATCATTAATTTATTTTATTAATTTTAAGTATAATATTTTTAAACAATATATGAATTTTTACCTACCTATTGCAGAAATATCTATAAATATTTATATATTAATTTCCCTTGGTATTGGAATAGGTTTTATTTCTGGACTCTTTGGTATTGGTGGGGGATTTATATCCTCCCCTTTATTGATATTAGTTGGAATACCTCCAGCAGTGGCAGTTGGAACTACTACTGTTCAAGTATTTGCTTCTACTTCAACAGGAGTAGTAAGTCATTTTCAAAGAAAAAATATAGATTACCAAATGGGTGTAACAATGGTTATTGGAGGATTAATTGGAACATTTTTTGGAGTGTTAATCTTAAATAACCTGAAAAATATTGGCTTAATAGATAATTATTTGAATAGCATATATATCGTCCTGTTAATCATTACTGCTACTTTTATTCTATACGAAACTGCAAAAGTTAATATTGTTAACAAAGATAAAAAATTTAAATTGCATCAGCATTCTTGGATACACGGTCTCCCATTAAAATTTAAATATAGAAAATCAAAATTATATATAAGTATTTTAGCTCCATTATTTATAGGTTTTCTTATTGGTGTGTTGACTGGTCTAACTGGGATAGGTGGGGGTTTTATACTTATACCTTGTATGATTTATCTTTTAGGAATGAAAACAATTTCAGTCATAGGAACGTCATTATTTAACATCACAATAGTTTCTTTTGTGTCTTTGTTTTTGCAAATTTATATTAATCAAAATATAGATTTTGTATTAGCATTAGTTTTAATAATTAGTAGTTCTGTTGGTGCTGCAGTTGCATCAAGGATAGTTGATTTGCTTGATCAAGAAAATTTAAAAGTAACATTTGGAATGCTGTTATTAATTATTTCTTCTTTTTTAGCATATGATTTATTTAGAACACCTGAGAATTTATTTATTATCAATTATGTATAAATTCTTATTAATTATTTTATTATTTTCTAAAATTACTTTTGCATCTAATTTTTCTTTAGATGAATTTGACATTGAAATAAATTCAAATTTTTTAGGTAAAGAAGTAGTGTTGTTTGGAAATAAAGATAAAGAAAGTAGTATCATTTTTATTTTTGAGGGAGAAGATAAGGAGGCTAAATTAACAACTAAGGTTAAAGAAGGTTATTTATGGATCAACAAAACTCGAAGTTTAAATAATCAGCCTAGTTTTTTTGCTATCTTTACTACCCCAAAAAAAACTTTAAATGAAATATTTCTATTATCGACTTTAAAAGATAAACATCCCCTAATAAGCAAGCCTTCTGTAAGGCTATATGAAATCAGAAAAGCAATGAAAAGTAAAAATTTGTATATTGAGGAGGAACTTGAAAATTTAAATGGAAATTTGTTTTTAAAGAAATTTCTTATACCAGACAATATATCACCAGGAAATATTAAAGTCTATATGTATGAATTAAAAAATAATCAAATCATAAAAATGTCTTCAAAAAATTTAATAATAAAAAAAGGTGGCATCTCATTTAAATTGGAAGAGTTATTAAAAAAAGAGTCTTTTATTTACATTTTTATTTTAATTGTAATATCATTATTGCTAAGTTTATTAACCAATCTAATATTTAGAAGAAAATGAAAAAATTTAATAATAGAAATTATTTTGTAGTAATTGATCAAAGTGAGGAGATGTGGACTGCTGTTAAGTTTGCTGTAAGAAGGGCAAAGGTTACTAAATCAAGTATTACAACAGTGAGTTTCATTCAAAGTGTCAGTGAGGGTATGATGCTTACATCATTAACTGAAAAAATTTTAGATAAAGACCAAATTGAAACTGAAAAGCTAAAACATAAAGAAGTGCAAAGCTTCATATTCGAAAAATCAAAAATTAAAGCAAAATCAGAGATATTTAAGTTTAATGAAATCGATGAATTTGTTAATTTTTTGAATAAATATTCCTCTAACTCTACCATTATACTTGCAACAAGTAAGGATATTGGGAAGCCCGGTCCTCTTATTGATAAATTAATATATGAAAAATCAAGTTCGTTACATTGTCCTCTTGTAATTATTAATGGTAATCTTGAAGATAAAGAGATTGAGAAGATAATTTAACTGAGTAAAAAAGAATTTAAAATCTGTTTGGTCTGCCAAAGACCTTTTAATTGGAGAAAAAAATGGGAAAAAGTATGGAATGATGTTAAATATTGTTCAGAAAAATGCCGAAGATCAAAATCAAAAATAATAGAGAAAAAATAGCAAACTTACTTTTAAATATTGGTTGCGTTAATATAAATTTCAAAAACAAATTTACTTTAACTTCTGGTAAAAAAAGTCCAGTTTATGTTGATTGTAGAAAGCTTATCTCCTTTCCTAAAGAAAGAGAAATTATTATCAATGAGATGAGTAAGCAAATTAAATCTAAATATAAAAGCAGTTCTACTATCATAGCAGGTGGTGAAACTGCAGGAATCCCCTACTCTTCCTTTCTTTGTCAGAAATTGAAGAACCCAATGATTTATATAAGAAAGAGCCCTAAAGGATTTGGAAAAGGAAAACTAATTGAAGGGGATTTTATAAAAAATTCTCAATCAATTTTAGTTGAGGATATGGCTACTGATGGAGGTAGTAAATTACACTTTATAAAGGCTTTAAGACAAAATGATCTCAAAGTAAAAGACATATATGTAATTTTTTTCTATGGCATATACCCAAATGCAAAAAAAAATATATCAAAAATGAAGGTTAATTTAAATTATCTTGCAACTTGGCAAGATATATTAAATGTTTCACAAAATTATATTTCAAACGATGATTATTTAAAGTTAGAGAGCTATTTATCTTCTATAAAAAATGGAAAATAGAATAATAAGTATTGTATCAGGTGGTTTTGACCCTATTCATCCTGGACATATCATGATGATGAAAGATTGTTTAAAGTTTTCAAATTATTTGATAGTGGGAGTAAATTCTAATAAATGGTTGATAAATAAAAAAGGTAACTATTTTATGGATATCCAGCATAGAATATATGTTGTCAGTAGCTTAAATGTTGTGAACGAAACTATGGAATTTGAAGATGATGATAAGGGAAGTGCTAATAATTTATTAATAAAAATTAGAAATAAATATTCAAATGATAAAATTATATTTGCTAATGGGGGAGATAGATCAGACTCTTCTAAAATTTTAGAATTTGAGACTGCTAAACAATACAATATTGATTTGAAGTTTGGAATAGGTGGAAGCCACAAAGAGTCATCTAGTTCTGATTTATTAAAAAGATGGAGTGAATACTCAAAAAAAATTTAAGGGCTAAGGGTATAGTTAACCCAATCATCATTATTCAGTTCAAACACTTCTCTTTTGTGAATTCTGTGAGGCATGTCCTCCCAAAACTCTATTTTTGAATATTTGACTATAAATCCACCCCAGTAATCTGGACGAGGAAAATCTCTGCTTTCAGGATATTTACCTTTGTAGAATTCAATTTTATCTTCTAAATCACTTCTTGAGTTTAAAATTTTTGATTGATTTGAAGCCCAAGCACCTATTCTACTTAAATAGTGTCTAGAATTAAAATATTTATCAGATATTTCTTTTGAAACCTTTTCAACTTTGCCCTCTATTCTGATTTGTCTTAGCAGTGACTTCCAATGAAAATTTAGGCAAACATTGGTATTTCTTAAAATATCATTTCCTTTGTTGCTTTCGTAGTTGGTATAAAAAATAAAACCAGCATCGCTATAATCCTTTAATAAAACCATCCTTGAATGAGGAGAATTATTATCGTCAACTGTTGATAGACACATTGCATTAGGATCATTGATCTCCTTTTCTGTGGCTAAATCAAACCATTCTTTAAACTTAATAATTGGATTTAATTTATCTGACATGGTATGAGTATTATATTAGTTTTAGCAAAAAATGGATTTAAAAAATAAAAAAGGATTAATCATGGGAGTAGCCAATGATAAGTCTATAGCATGGGGTATTGCTCAACAATGTGTGAAATTTGGTGCAGAATTAGCATTTACTTATCAAAATGATCTTTTATTAAAAAGAATAGACCCTTTAGCTAAATCTGTTGGTTCTAATCTATTGATACAATGTGATGTAAGTGACGAAGGGTCAGTTAAAAGAGCTTTTGATCAAATCAAAAATGAATGGGGAAAATTAGATTTTTTTGTTCATGCAGTTGCCTTTGCAGATAAAAATGAATTAAGAGGTAAGTATGTAAATACTTCAAAAGAAAATTTCTTAAATAGTTTAAATATATCCTGTTATTCATTTACTGAGTCTTGTAAATATTGTTATGATTTAATGGATGATGGAGGAAGTATTTTGACTTTAACTTATTATGGGGCAGAACAAGTTATGCCCCACTATAATGTAATGGGCGTTGCCAAATCAGCGTTAGAGGCATCTGTTAAATATTTAGCTGTAGATATGGGAGATAAAAATATTAGAGTCAATGCAATATCTGCAGGCCCAATTAAAACACTTGCGGCATCTGGTATTGGCGATTTTAAGTTTATTTTAAAATGGAATGAACTCAACTCTCCACTGAAGAGAAATGTAACTTTAGAGGATGTCGGTAATACTGGTGCGTATCTTTTAAGTGACCTTTCTTCTGGCGTAACTGGTGAAATTCACCATGTTGATTGCGGTTATCATACTGTTGGAATGGTAGCTGTAGATGAGGCTGAAGGAGTAGCAGGGTTGTTAAATGAGTTTAGTAATAAATAATTAGACAATGTCACACAATTCTTTTGGTAATTTATTAAAGTTTACTACATGGGGGGAGAGCCATGGAGAGGCTATAGGATGTGTAGTAGATGGTTTTCCATCGGGAATAACAATTGATACTAAATTTATTCAAACCAAACTAAATTTGAGAAAACCTGGCCAATCAAAGTTTACTACTCAAAGAAAAGAAAAGGATGAAGTAAAAATACTTTCAGGTGTTTTTGAAGGTAAGAGCACAGGTGCCCCTATTTCAATGATTATTCATAATACAGATCAGAGAAGTAAAGATTATTCAGATATTAAAAATAAATTTAGACCTGGACATGCTGACTATACCTATTTTATAAAATACAAAAATTATGATTACAGGGGTGGTGGTAGATCCAGTGCAAGAGAAACAGCAATGAGAGTTGCTGCTGGAGCGTTAGCTGAACTACTTCTTAAAAAATTTTGCAGTAATAAATTAAAAGTGACAAGTGCAGTTATACAAATAGGAAATGAAAAAATTAATGAAAAATCCTGGAATAATAGCTTTATAAATAAAAATCCATTTTTCTCACCTAATAAGACAATTATAAAAAAATGGGAAGAATTAATTTTGTTTCATCGCAAAAATGGTTCTTCACTTGGTGCCATAATAGAAGTAAGAGTTTCCAATTGTCCTGTGGGCATTGGGGAACCAATTTATCAAAAACTTGACTCAGAAATATCAAAGGCAATTATGAGTATTAATGCAGTAAAAGGAATTGAATTTGGTAGTGGATTTAATCTAGTAAATTTAGATGGAACAAATGCTTCTGATCAAATGGATCTTAATAAAAAAAATATTAGCTTTGATAGTAATCACGCAGGTGGTGTTTTAGGCGGAATATCATCTGGTCAAGATGTTGTATTTAGATATGTAGTAAAACCTACGAGTTCAGTTCTAACAGAAAAAAAAACTATTACTAAAAATTTGAGAAAGACGAAAATTAAAACTATTGGTCGTCATGACCCCTGTGTTGGTATAAGAGCAGTACCTGTTGGTATAGCAATGACAAATTTTGTATTAGCAGATCTATATTTAATAAATAAATCTAAATCACTTTAAAAGAGTTGATATTTTATCAAATATTAATTCTTTTGAAATTCCAGATTTATTATACTGATCATCAATATCAGATTGATCGATAAATTCATCTTTCATAAAAAAGTTTAGTATTTTTGGAGTTTTATTAAGTTTATTAATTAAAAAATCATTTACCTGACTAGAAAAGCCACCAATAGCATTTTCTTCAATAGTAATGAAAATATCGTGAGTTTTGTATAGATTTTGTATCAATTTAGTATCAATTGGTTTTGCAAATCTCATATCTACTACAGTACAATTTAAATTATGATGATTTTTTATCATTTCATTAATCTCTAAAACTTTTTTTAACCTTGTGCCCAAATTAAGAAAAGCAATTTTTTTTCCTTTTTTTAGTATCTTGCCCTTTCCTATTAATATTTTTTGAAAATTATTATTATTATTATATTCATATGCAAAGTCTCTTGGGTATCTTATTGCAGAAGGTTTATTATTTATGGACTGAGCTAATTTAATCATATTTTTTAATTCTTCTCCATTAGAGGGAGCCATAATTATAAAATTAGGAAGGCAACATAGGTAACTAAGATCAAAAGATCCAGCATGTGTAGCTCCATCAGCTCCGACAAAACCTGACCTATCGATCAAGAACCTAACAGGTAATGACTGTATCGCTATATCATGAACAACTTGATCATATGCTCTTTGAAGAAAAGTAGAATATATTGCAACAAACGGCTTTATAGATTCAGTAGTCATGCCTCCTGCAAAAGTAACAGCATGTTGTTCAGCTATTCCTACATCATAAAATCTCAAAGGATATTTTTCTTGAAATTTATTTAAACCTGTTCCTGAGGGCATTGCTGCTGTTATTGCAACAATTTTTTTATCCTTTTTTGCTAATTTTAAAAGAGTGTCACTTACAACATTTGTGTATGTGACGACTTTAGACTTGTTTTGAACACCTGTTTTAACGTCAAATGACGATACTCCATGAAATTTATCTTTAGATTGCTCAGCAGGTTTATAGCCCTTCCCTTTCTGGGTTATCAGGTGTAAGAAGACAGGTCCATGAAGTTCTTTTTTCTTATATTTTTTAAACAATTGAACTAAAAGCTTTAAATTATGACCGTCTACAGGACCTATATAGTTTAAACCTAATTCTTCAAATAGAGTATTACCCGTCAGATAACCTTTAAAATATCCTTCAGTTTTTTTTGCAAATTCTCCAACTTCATTTGGAAGTCTTTTAGTAAAATTTTTAATTATATCTCTAAAACTTTCATAAGATTTTGAACTCAATAATTTTACAAGATATTTGCTCATTGCACCAACTGGTTCAGCAATAGACATCTCATTATCATTAAGAATAATAAGAGAGTTTTTATTTAAATGACCCAGGTTATTTAGCCCCTCAAAAGCCATACCAGCACTGATAGCTCCATCACCTATAACACTGATGACATCAAAATTTTTATTTAAGATATCTCTTGCAACTGTAATTCCTAAGCTAGCAGAGATTGAAGTAGAACTATGTGCTGCACCAAAAGGATCATATATACTCTCAGATCTTTTCGTAAAACCAGATAATCCATTTTTCTTTCTTAAAGTGTGTATTTTATTTTTTCTACCTGTAAGAATTTTATGAGGATATGTTTGGTGTCCTACGTCCCAAATAATTTTATCTCTAGGTGCATCAAAAACATAGTGTAATGCTGTTGTTAATTCTATTACTCCTAAGCTAGCTCCTAAATGGCCTCCTGTTTTGGAGACTACTTCTATTGTATAATCTCTTAATTCATCATTTAGTTTTTGTAATTCACTAAAGGATAATTTTTTTAAGTCTTTAGGGAGATTAATTTCACTTAAAATTGACATTTGAATTTTAAGTTATTTAAATTCAGATGAACTTAGAGACTTATTTTTCTTTACAATCTTATCTATTTTAAGTTTTGCAGATTTAAGTTTTTCCTCACAAAACTCTTTTAACTCTATTCCCTCTTCAAATAATTTAATACTATCCTCAAGAGGAGTATCTTCATTTTCTAATAAATCAGATATTTCCTCTAATCTATTTAGTGCACTTTCAAAATTATTTTCTTTTTTTTTATTCATTTGAGTATTCAACTAATTTTTTAAGATGATTATTTAAACCGTTATATAAACCTTTCATATCGTATCCGCCCTCTAAGACAGAAATTATTGGAACATTATTTGCAAATTTTTCCAATACAATTTTTGTCACCCAATAAAAGTCGTTATCTTCTAAATTTATAGAAGCTAAAGGATCTAATTTATGTGCGTCAAAACCAGCAGAGAAATAGATTAAATCAAAATTAGTATAAATTTTATCAATAATATTTTTTCTAAATAAGGCTCTGAAAGAACTTGAATCACAATCACTAGGCAAAGGGCAGTTGAATATATTTCCAACGCCTACTTCATTAAATGACCCAGTACCAGGGTAAAAGGGATATTGATGACTTGAGGCGTAGAAAATATTAGGGTTATTTTCAAAAATATGTTGTGTACCATTTCCATGATGCACATCAAAATCTACAATTAAGATTTTTTTAAATTTCCCAGAGTTTAATGCATATTGAGCTGAAATAGCGACGTTGTTAAATACACCAAAACCCATAGCTTTATTAATTTCAGCATGGTGACCAGGTGGTCTATGGGCACAGAAGAAAACACCCTTATTATTATTATCTAAAATGTAGTTTACAGCATCAACACTACCCCCCACTGCTAAAAGATAACTTTTTAAACTATTTGGACTAGCTATTGTATCTGGATCTAAATAAGTAAATCCAGAACTTGGAATAGAATCATAAATTTTATTAACGTATTCTAAGTCATGAACCAAAGAAATTATTTTTTTATCAGCAATAGTTGGTTCAATAAGATTGTGTTTTGAATACTCTTCTTTTATTAAATTATTTACAATTTTTATTCTTTCTATGGATTCAGGATGGTGACCAGTATCATGGTTTTTATACTCTTCTGAAAAAATAATATTTATCATTTTAAAAGTTTTAATAAAAACTCTTGAAACCAATTATAATTTTGAAATTGATATTTTTTAAAGTCTTTCATAATTTTGTTTAAATTATCTATATAAGGGTATTTAATTTTAACAATGTCATGCCATCTTTTTATAGTTTGGGCTGTAACTTCAGGATGAAATTGAAAACCATAAATATTTTTATTTTTAATTTTGAAGGAATCAACTTCATACAAAATGCCCTTAGCTAATAATTCCATATTTTTATTGAAAGAAATACCTTCTGTGTGAAAT
>CABZUC010000013.1 GCA_902528805.1 uncultured Alphaproteobacteria bacterium | reverse complement strand
AGTACAGGAAATGCAATCGAAAATGCAAGAAATGCAAAAAGAATTAGAAACAAAAACTGTTGAAGCAGAGTCTGGTGGCGGAATGGTTAAAGTTACGATGAATGGAAAACAAATTGTTCAATCTATTGACATAGATCCATCCTTATTATCTTCTGATGAAAAAGAAGTCTTAGAAGATTTAATCAAAGCGGCATTGAATCAAGCAAAAGAAAAAGTTGAAGAAATGTCAGCTGAAGAAATGAAGAAGATTACTGGAGGAATACCCCTTCCCCCAGGTATGAAGATGCCATTTTAAATTGTCTCAAGACGAACTTCAAAAATTAATTAATCTTATCTCAAGGTTGCCGGGGATTGGTCAGCGCTCCGCACAAAGAATTGCATTGTATTTAATTAAAAATAAGCAAGAACTGATGCTGCCCTTAGCTGAAAGCGTAAAAGATACTGCATCAGCAGTAAAAAAATGTGCCAACTGTGGAATTTTAGATGTAATCACCCCTTGTAAAATTTGCTCATCAGAAAATAGATTAAAAACAACTATCTGTATTGTTGAAGATATGGCAGATGTGTGGGCATTTGAAAGATCTGGATATCATAAAGGCCTTTATCATGTTATTGGAGGACTCTTATCAGCTTCAAAGAATTTCACAGAACAGGATTTGAATTTAAATAAACTCAAAGAAAGAATTATAAATAGTCAAGTACAAGAAATCATTTTGGCACTAAGTGCAACTATTGAGGGACAAACTACTGCCTTAGTAATAAAAGACAAACTAGAGAGTCAAAATATTAAAATTACACAACTAGCATATGGCGTTCCAGTAGGAAGTGAAATCCATTATCTAGATGATAATACTTTAGGAGCAGCTTTAGAGTCTCGCAAAAACTTAGGCTAAATTATCTAGAACTGAAACTAATAAACTTTGATTTATTGTCTCAAATAACTTTATAAATTAAACTATATTTAATGCTATGTTAAAGCTCATTTATGCACCTGATCCAATATTAAAAAAAGAGAGCGTGTCTATACCTCAAGTAGACAATCACCACAGAGAATTGATAAAACAAATGTATGAAGTTATGTATTCTGCAAATGGCGTAGGTTTAGCTGCTCCACAGATAGGTTTAAATATTAGAATATTTATCCTCGATGCCGGTTCCAGAGATGAAGAAAAAAAACCTATTACAATTATAAATCCCAAAATTATATCATTAGAAAAAAATACAGTACCATATGAGGAAGGATGTTTATCTTTCCCAGAACATTTTGCAGAAATTGATCGTCCTGAAAATATTAAGATAGAGTATCTTGATGAAAATAACTCTAAAAAATCTTCTACGTTTAAAGGTTTTGAATCAAGAATAATACAACATGAATTAGATCACTTAAATGGTATTTTATTTGTTGACCATTTAAGTCGTTTAAAAAGAGATGTCATTATTAGGAAGATGAGAAAGTATAAAAAAGAAAAAGAATTAATCTAAATGAAAAAACAACGCATTGTTTATTTTGGCTCACCAGAATTTTCCCTTTCTCCTTTAAAGACACTTTACCTTGGTGGTTATGAAATAGTTGGAATTTATACTCAAGAACCAAAAAAAAAATTTAGAGGACAAAAAAAATATAATACTCCTGTACAACAATGGGCAGAGAGTCAACTTCTTCCCGTTTTTACCCCCGAAACACTCGATGATATATCTTTAAAAGAATTTCAATTGTTAAAGCCAGACGCTGCAATACTTTTTGCTTATGGAAAAATAGTTCCATTAAATTGGCTAAATACACCCTTACATGGCTTTATTAATATACATGCCTCGCTCCTTCCAAAGTGGAGAGGGGCAGCGCCTGTTCAAAGGGCCATTGAAAACAATGATAAAAAGACAGGTATCAGTATTATGAAAATGAATGATCGAATAGATGAAGGCCCAATATTAGCCCAGCAGGACATTGAAATAAAGAATACTACTGATGGAAAACAATTAATTGATCAAATTAGTTATGAATCTTGTTCATTATTATTTAACACACTAAAAAAATACTTCCTCGGTCAAGTGTCATTAAAAGAGCAAGATCATTCACTATCTACATATGCAAAAAAAATAAATAAAACTGAAACACAAGTAGATTGGGGATTATCAGCAAATATAATTGAAAAAAAAATAAGAGCTTTTTACCCATCACCAGCAATGTGGTTTAAACATAAAGGTCAGAGATACAAAATTTTGAAAGCTAAAATTTCAAATAAACAGGACGTAGAGGGAAAAATAATTAATTTACCTCTTACTGTAGCATGTAGTGAGCAAAGTTTGGATATTTTAGAAATTCAAGCCGAAGGAAAGAAGCCATTAAATATCAAAGAATTTGCTTTAGGCAATAATCAATTTCAATTAAATGAAAAAATTAATCATGGCTAATATAAAACTTACAATTGAATATCATGGTTTGCCATATTGTGGTTGGCAATTTCAGAAAAAAGAAAAAACTATTCAAGGTGAAATAGAAAAGGCAATATTCAAATTTTCTGGTGAGAAAAAAACAATACAAGGTGCTGGGCGGACAGATGCTGGAGTTCATGCTATTGGACAATGTGCTAGCTTTGAGTTAAAAAAAAAATTTGACACCTACCAAATTTTAAATGGAATTAATTTTCATCTTGGCACTGAAAAGATTAGGGTCACCAAAGTTGAAAATGTAGAAGATGAATTTAATGCACGTTTCACAGCTAAAAGTAAAATTTATAATTATCAAGTATTTAATAGTTTAGCTCCATCGGTAATAGAGAATGATTTTAGCATTCATGTTCGACAACCTTTAGATTTAGACTCAATGAGAAATGCAATCAGGTTATTTTTAGGAAAACATGATTTTTCCTCTTTCAGGGCACAAGGCTGTCAAGCCAACAAACCAATTAGAACTATCGATGAAGCTTCAATTGATGTCATAGATAAAAAAATAATTTTTATATTTAAAGCTCAGTCTTTTCTTTATCAACAGATTAGAATAATGGTTGGATCTTTATTAGAAGTTGGGTCAAAAAATAAAGATATAAATTGGATAAGTGAATTAATTGATGCTAAAGATAGAAGACTTGCTGGACCAACTGTCCCCTCAAAAGGATTGATTTTAAAGGAGATTAGTTATTAATATTCTCATATATACTCAATGTTTTGCTCCAAAAGTAGGCGGTATAGAGTCTGTAATGACAAACATAGCTCAGTATGCATCCACTGCACAAAACAAAGTAACAGTTTTATCTGATGGATCTAAACTTACCTCGTCAGATTTTGATAATAAATGTAAATTTAAAATCTTTCGATTTGACCAAATCAAATTTCTTAGAAAAAGAATTAAATCAAGTTTTGCTCATAATTTCTTAAAGGAAAATAAAATTGATTTAATTTTTTTTGACAGTTGGAAATCTATAGAGTTACTAAATTTTAATACACATGCAAAAAAAATTTGCTTGGTTCACGGTAATGAAATTTTAAATCAAAGAAAAAAAGATAGAATTTTAAATTCATTAAATAAAGCAGACCTAATAATTTTTAATTCCAATTATACTAAAAACAAAACAATTAAAAATTTCAAAATAATAAAAAAAATAGATCATAAAATAATCCACCCAGCATTCGTTGAAAAGATCTTTAAAAGTAAAATTATTAAAAAAAAATACGATTTATGCACTGTCGCTAGATTAGAGTATAGAAAGGGCCATCATTTAGTATTTGAAGCTATGTCTATTTTAAGAAATAAATACAATATTATACTCAAATACGCCATTCTTGGTGATGGCCCAGAATTTTCAAGGCTTAAAGATTTGGTAATGAGACATTCTCTTCATGGTCAAGTAGAATTTATAAATCAGGATTACCCTATTGAGAAAATATTCAAAAATTCATCTGTCCACATTATGCCAACTTTAACTACACCTGAGAGCGTAGAAGGTTTTGGTATATCTAATATTGAAGCAGCGTCTTATGGACTACCTTGTATAGTTAGTAATAGTGGAGGCACACCTGAATCAGTAGGGAATAATGGAATTATTATTAAAGAAAATAATTCCAAAGAATTAGTAAACTCAATTATTGATATTTTTAAAAAGTATAAAACTTACAGCAAAAAAAGTTACATATTTGCTAACAAATTTGACTCTAAAAAAAAGATAAAAGAATATTTAAATATTTTTTAGAATTTCTTTATAGCTTGTTTTTTTTAATTCTCCTGGTTCATCACAGATTAATTTACTAATTTTAAGATTATCTATAAGGATAACAGAGCGAATAAGTCTATGACCCATAAAGCTTTTTTCATGATTTCTGATTAATTTAGAAGACTCTAAAAATTCATTATTACCATCTGATAAAAATAAGATTTTTGAGTCCCCTAATTCTTTTCTCCACAAATCTAGTACATAAGGATCATTAGTAGTCATGCAGCAAATCTGATCTATTTTTTTTTCAGACATTAACCTTTTAGCACCATTGATAAAGGGGGGTAGGTGTTGTATATGGCAGGTTGATGTAAACGCACCAGGAGCACAAATTATCAATACCCTTTTTAATTTAAGGTTATCATGTAGTCCAAAATTCTTAGTGCCATCTGCAGAAACAGATCTTAAAATAATATCAGGAATTAAATCTCCCTCTTTCAATTATGAAAAAAGTTTTCTAATGTTTTAAGATATATTTTTTCAGTAGTTTTAAGATCATCTACTGAAACACATTCATTAACTTTGTGAAGAGTTTTGTTAATCGTTCCAAATTCGAAAACAGGACAAACTTCTTGCATAAATCTAGCATCTGATGTTCCACCACCTGTATCTTGACTTGCCTCTAATCCAGTTACATCTTTTATTGCTTTAATACAATGCTTTGTAAATGGGTTATTGAAAGCCTGGAAGGGCATACCTCTAAAGGTTAATTTCAAATTATATTTACAATTACTCTCTGAGCAAATCTTAGTTAAGTGTTTATCAAAATAGTTTTGAATTTTTTCTTGATCCCAATTATCATTAAAGCGCATGTCTCCCACAGTAATTAATTTTTCAGGGATAACATTCTTTGCTTTATTATTTAAATTTATTTGGGTGAACTGAAGAGTTGAAGGTTCAAAGTATTCCGCTCCATCATCAAGTTTCTGATCATCGAAAAAAGAGATTAACTTAGACATGCAATGCAGTGGGTTTTGAGCGAGTTGAGGGTAAGCAGCATGTCCTTGTTTACCAATAATTTCAATTTGAACATCTACAGCTCCTTTTCTTCCCACTTTTATTTGATCGCCAATTACTTTTTCTGAGGATGACTCAGTAGCTATTGAGCCATCAATCCTTATATTATTTTCTTTTAACCATTTTACGACCTTCTTCACTCCGTTAACAGAGTCAGCCTCTTCATCTCCTGTGATAATAAAACTTATTGTGCCATTAAAATCCTTGTTTTCCTTAATAAATTTAAAAACACTTACCATACTAGCTGCAGTACAACCCTTCATATCCTCAGATCCACGACCATAAAGATACCCATCTTTAATTGTTGGCTCAAAAGGATGAGAGTCCCAATCTTCTAAGTTACCAGGAGGCACTACGTCAACATGACATAAAAAATTAAAATGTTTTCCATTGGTGTTGGTTGGTCCATATGTAGCCATGATATTTATGACTTCGTAGCTTCCATCCCCATCAAAATTTAATTGTTTTGTTACAAAACCATTTTCTTCAAATGTTTTAATTAAAAAGTTAAAAATATCTTGCTTTGCAGGGGTAACAGAATCAAATGATATTAATTTTTTTGATAATTCTATTGTATCTAACATCTTAATCTCTTAACAATTCATTAACTGAGGTTTTTGATCGAGTTTTTTCATCAACAGTTTTAACAATAACAACACAGTACAAAGATGCATCACCTTTTGAACTTGGAAGACTGCCTGGTACAACTACTGAATAAGGAGGAACTTTTCCCATATAAATTTCTTTAGTTTCACGATTATAAATTTTAGTTGAAGCTCCAATAAATACCCCCATAGATAATACTGAACCCTCTCCAACTATCACACCTTCTGCAACTTCAGATCTAGCACCAATAAAACAATTATCTTCAATTATTACAGGGTTTGCTTGTAAGGGTTCTAACACTCCTCCTATACCTGCACCACCTGAAATATGACAATTTTTTCCAACTTGCGCGCAAGAACCAACTGTTGCCCAAGTGTCTACCATAGTTCCTTCATCAACATAAGCACCTAGGTTTACAAAACAGGGCATCAAGACAGTACTCTTTGCAATAAAAGCTGACCTCCTTACAACACAGTTAGGAACTGCTCTAAAGCCAGCTGATTGAAAATTTTCCGATGTCCAATTTTGAAATTTTGAAGGAACTTTATCCCACCATGAAGTATTCCCATGGCTGACACTCGGGCCACCGCTAATCATTTCCATATCCTGTATTCTAAAACTTAAAAGTATTGCTTTTTTAAGCCATTGATTGACGTGCCAAATATCATCTTTTTTTTCGCATACTCGAAGCTTTCCTTGATCTAATAAGTTAAGAACATTCTCTATACTTTTTTTTGGTTCGATATCCTCAATAAAATTAATTTGATCTCTTTGATCCCATAACTTTTCAATAACTTCTTGATTGCTCATACTACCTTTATATTACGTTTTTTAAGAAATTTTCCAAATCATCAGTAACATGAGAAATATAACCTTTTTCATCAATAATTTTTTGAATATCTGTTTGTTGGTTAACATCTTTATTTAAGTTGTATTCTAAATTATTCGTTACCCAAACTGTTTGCCATCCCATATTATGAGGCTCTTTTAAATTGATATGAAGATCTTCAAACATGGCCGTTGAGTTGTTGTCTAAATTAAATTTCTCCTGAAATGAGTCATAAACTTCCTTATGGGGTTTTGGCATATAATTACTCTCTGAAATATCAAAACATCCATCAAAAATATCTGTCATATTAAGCTTTTCTAATACTTTTTCGACATGTTCGAAGTTAGCATTTGTAAAAATATATTTTTTTCCATTCAAGTTTTTTAATATTTGTGCCAATGGAATATTTGGCTGAACTACTTCATAATTAATTTGATGAACGTAGTCTAAATATTCATCAGGGTTAACTTGATGCTCGATCATAAGTCCTCTAAGCGTCGTTCCATACTGATGATAATATTTAGATCTTAGAGCTTGAGCATCTCCAGAGGCTAAATTTAATTTTTCCTCAATAAACCTTCCCATTAGAATGTGAACTTTATCAAACAAACCACACTCTGCTTTATAAAGGGTGTTATCTAAATCAAAAACCCAGTTAGTAATGTTATTCATAATCGTGTTAAACTAATGTTTATTCTAAAAAAGCCAAGAAGATTTACAAAAATTCAAAAACTTTTTTTTGAATTTCAAATACATTATTATTTGTTTTTGAACTAACTATGAAGTTCTCAAATTTATCATTTAATTCGTCTATAAAAGGTGACTTTTCTTTTATTTTTTTATCACTCTTAGTGTAACAAATAATAACTTTGTCTTTTATCTCTCTCATGGAATCAATCATCTCTATATCTATTTTTTTTGGCCCCAACGAATTATCAATTAAAACAAATATTTTCTTTAAGTTTTCACGAGATGTTAAATATTGAGATACAAGATCTGATATTTGAAAGGCTTCTTTTTGAGATATCTTTGCAAATCCATAGCCTGGAAGATCAACAACCATCATTGAATCCCCATGATTAAAAAAATTAATTTGTCTTGTTTTACCTGGTGTATTAGAGATATGCGCCAGTTTTTTCATAAAAATAGCATTAATAAGACTTGATTTTCCAACATTAGATCTGCCAATAAAAGCTATTTCAGGAAAGCTTACGTTAGGATATTGACGAGGTTGTGTTGCGCTTAGTAAAAACGTAGTTTGTTTTTTAAAGTAATTTGAGACAAGGCTCATTAACTCTTCATAATTTTTCTTTGTATAATGTATTGTTGGGCCATTGATAAAACATTATTTGTTGTCCAATAAATAACTAGCCCTGCCGCAAAGCCACCTAAAATAAAAGTAAATACGATTGGTAATAAACCAAAAATTTTAGCTTGCATCTTGTCTACTGGAGCGGGGTTTAATTTAAATTGCACATACATCGAGATACCCATTAAGATTGGCCAAATACCTACATTTAGAATTTGCAATATACCTGGAACATTCCAATCTATAAATCCAAATAGAGTAAGTGCTCCTAAGGGGTCAGGTGCAGAGAGGTCGTGTATCCATCCTATAAAAGGAGCATGCCTCATTTCAATAGTTACAAACAAAACTTTATATAAGGCAAAAAATACTGGTATTTGTAAAAGAATTGGTAAGCACCCAGCAATAGGGTTAGCCTTCTCCTTTTTATACAAAGCCATCATTTCTTTTTGCATTCCAGCTCTATCATCACCATATTGCTCCTTAAGTCTTTGCATTTCAGGTGCTAGTTTTTTCATTTTAGCCATTGATTTAAAAGATTGTTGTGCAAGAGGAAAAAAACAAATTCTCATAAGAATTGTAAACAATATAATAGACCATCCAAAGTTCCCTACGTATCCAAATATAAACTCTAAAACATTAAAAATAGGCTTGGTTAAAAAATAAAACCAACCAAAGTCTACTGAGCGATCAAATCCATCAAAACCATATTCCTCCATATATTTATCAATAACATTTACAATTTTTGGTCCCGCAAAAATCTTAAAATTATGAGATACACTAGCATTGTTAGAAACAGATATTTTTTCTCCAACAATATCAGTTTGAAAATTATCTACACTATCCACAAAATTATAACTATACGTTTGTTGAACAGGTTCATTTTGGCTAGGGATAATAGCTGTTTGCCAATACTTATCAGTCATCCCAATCCAACCTCCAACAGAAGAATGTTTAATTTTTTTATCTTCTTTTAGATCGTCATAATCATACTCTTCTAAAACACCATCAGTTATCGATAAGGGTCCTTCATGTAAAATGAAGAAGTTTTGCATATCAGGAATACCTTGTCTTTTGGATAAACCATAAGGGTAAAGGTCAAAAGAAAGACCAGAATTATTAATAACCCTTTGATCAACATTAAATAAATAGTTTTCATCAAGCGAAATTATTTTCTCAAAAATAATATTCTGACCGTTTGTCCAAGTGAGCTTTACAGGATCATTAATACCTATAGAGTTTTTATCAGCACTCCAAATACTGTTGCTATCAGGCAACTCAATTGTACTATCGGAACTTACCCATCCAGTGTCCAAATAATAAGCATTATGAGATCCTAAAGGGTTCAAAAATTCAATTAAGTCAGATGTTGGATCTAGAGTTTCTCTGAATTCTTCTAAGGTTAAATCATCAATTAGCCCACCATTTAAGTTTATAGAACCTTTAATTTTTGAATTATCAAAGTCTACTCTTCCCGTTTCATTTATTACTTCATTCCTCTCAGCTAAAACAGTAGTTGTAGATTTTTGAATACTGAGATCAACCAGGCTTTCACCATTTGTTTGTTCTTCGGTAATTGGTGTTCTCTCTGGTTGAGGTACTAGTAATTGGAAACCAAAAATGATTGCCATTGAAATAATAATTGCTAAAAATAAGTTTTTTTGATTTTCCATATTATTTTCTTACAGGATCGTAACCCGATGAACCTAAAGGGTTACATTTTAGAATTCGAAGAGTTCCTTTTGTTATCCCTTTTAAAACACCAAATTTTTGAATGGCTTCAATTGTATATTGAGAGCATGTTGGAAGATGTCTACAAGTGTTAGGTAACATAGGTGATATAAATAACTGATAGATCTTTATAGGAGTAATAAAAATTATCTTCCAGAGTTTTTTAATATTATTTTTCATATGATATGAATTTTTCAATATCTTGTTTTAAATCAATAAAAGGTACTTTCAAAACTGTTTTTTTTAGTATTAACACAAATTTAACTTGATTTAATGTATTTATAAGACTGCTCGTACGAATAGCTTCTCTGGTTCTTCTTTTAGCTCTATTCCTTTCAACGGCATTTCCAAGCTTTTTACTTGCAATGATACCAACTAGAAAAGAATCTAAATCAGCATCATGGAGAATATAACCATTAAAATATGTACTTTTAAAGTAGTGACCTTTATTTCTAATTTGAGAAAATTCGGATGATTTTTTTAGAGTTGGGAGTCTCAATAATTAAGCTGATAGTCTTGATCGACCTTTAGCTCTTCTTGCATTAATAACTTTACGACCGCCAACAGTTGCCATTCTAGAACGAAAACCGTGTCTTCTTTTTCTAACTAATTGGCTGGGTTGATATGTTCTTTTCATTATTATTACACCTAAAAAATAGGTTCCTACATTTAACAATTATTGATATGAAGTCAATAAATAAAAACAAATTATGCTGATAATTAAAGATATTTCTAATTTGCAGTCCTATTTGAGCGCTTATCAAAATCGAAAATATTCAATTGGTTATGTGCCGACAATGGGAGCTCTTCACAAAGGACATGGTGAATTAATCAAGCAATCAAAAAAAGATAATCACAAAACTATTGTTAGTATTTTTGTTAATGAAAAACAATTTAGTAGTAAAGAGGATTTTGAAACTTACCCAAGGAATAAAGGTTTTGACTATGATTTCTGCACAGACAATGAGGTAGACATACTATTTGAACCCTCATCTGAAGAAATATTTAAAAATGATCAAACGCTACTGAATAATAAAAATTTTAAAGATATTCTTTGTGATAAATTTAGAAAAGGACACTTTGACGGTGTTATCACTGTTCTTGATAAATTTTTTTCAATTATAAAAAGTAATAAAGTTTATTTTGGCGAAAAAGATTATCAGCAACTAAAGATCATTGAGAAATTTATTGAAGAAAAATACAAATCTTTAGACTTAGTTTCTGTCCCAACACAAAGACACGAAGAGGGAATAGCTTATTCATCAAGAAATAAAAAACTAAGTAAAAAGCAAACTCAAGATTTTGTAGATTTTCATAAAAAAATTAAAAATTTTATAATCTCTCTTGAAGAGTCCTTAGACATTGAGACCGCTAACCAAAGAGCAAATGATTTTATGAAATCACAAGATATTGATAAGTTTGATTATTTTGAATTCAGAAATGATACTGATCTTAGTTTTGTAGGTACTTTATCTCAAGCCAGACTTTTTTATGCAATCTTCAAAGGTAAAGTTAGATTAATTGATAATTTAAAAGTTTAAATTGGCGGTTCTGCAAGGATTCGAACCCTGAATTCTTGATCCGTAGTCAAGTGTGATATCCGTTTCACCACAGAACCATTAGCTTGATTTATATACTCTTTTTTTTAATAATAAAATTCAATACAATGTTGATTACGGAATCATTACGGGCAAATCTATGAAAATATTCTTTATTCTATTTATATTTCTACCCAGTTTAGTGCTTGGCTCGAATTTTAATAAAATTAAAAAGGCTCTAAAAGAAGATGGTTTTGGAGAAATAATTCCTGAAGAATTTCATCCATTAATTTCTCAATATGCTAAAAATCCAATTTCAGTGAGTAATAATTCAATTATTGGAGATAAATCTATTATGTTTGAAGTTAACAATGGAGAATGCGGAGAAGAGCCTAAATCTAGTGACTGTGATACTGATAGAGAGAGGTCTGAAATATATTATAGCCACGAAGAGTGGAAAAAAGTGAAGTGGTATAAGTTTAATATTTTGCTTCCTAAAGACTTTAACTCTATTGCCCCAGCTACAATGTCTTTAATTCAATGGAAAAGACATAATCCATCTAAAGTTTTAGTTATGTTTCGTCACACTCATGCAGGACTGACTTTCAACAGGAATAATGACTCTTTTGAGGACTCTGAAATAGTTTTAAAAAGAAATGATGAACTTTTAGGCCAATGGACAGAAATAATTTTTAACACAAATTGGCATCCAGACGAGGACAAAGGTTTCATGAAGGTATGGATAGATGGCATTTTAAAAGTAGATTTTAAAGGAACAAGTAATACATCTAAGGGTGAGGAACTAAATCTAAGATATGGATTATACGCATCTGCAATTTCACGTTACAAAAAAGTATTTAATACCGAGATAATTCCACAGCGAGTCATTTATTTTGATGGTGTGAATGCGGAGTCTAAATGTGAAAAGTTACTTGATAAGACAGAATGCAAAAAATTATTTTCTCAAACAATCGAAAAATATGAATTATTTATGCATGATAAAAATGATAAAAAATTTCACAACCATTCTATTGTTAAATTACCAATAAATTTTTTAAAATAAAAAAAGTTAAAATTCAAAAAAAATATTTTATTTTTATTACGGGCACATTACGGGGTACATAGATAAAATGTTGTTTAAGCTCTCAGAATAATATTGATAATAAATGAATTAAAGAGACGTAGGATATCCGTCGTCAAGTGTGATATCCGTTTCACCACAGAACCATTAACTTAATTTATATATTCTTTTTATACTCTAAAATAGGCTTTCACCTGTGGTCGAAACATTAATAAAAGAGCAATAAATTGTATTAATGTGTTTAAACTTAAAATTGTTCTTATGCTCATTTCATTAATTCCAATCTCTGGAAAAGGTGAGAAAGGAGCTGTAAAAGAATGTGATAACGCTCCAAATAAATCAAATATTCCAACAGCATTCCAAGCTAGCAAAATTCCCCAAAGTAAAGCAGAGGGCTTTTTCCATATCTTATATGCAAGAATTAATGCAGTTGTCCCAATCACGAAATCGCCAAGAAATGCTATAGTCCAATCTGATGATGCAGATCTCTCACTCCCTATAGCGCCAAGGGTAAGAAATAGACCTGAGCCAACTGCTCTAAATACCATCCAGCCAGTTGCAAAAATTAATATTTTTACTTGAATATGCACTTTTATGACACTAGATAAATAATGTGAATAATACAACTAAAGATAATGACAAAGAGATAATAGCAAAGCTGAAAGAAAAAATTCAAGAATTAGAAAATGAGATATTTATCTTAAAAAATCCAAAAAAAAATAATGATCTTTCAATTCTTAATGATCATTTTTCAGAAGAAATAAATTTAGAAAAATTAAAAGAGGATAAATAATGTCAGCAGATATATTTATGCCAATAATTTACTTAATCTGTCTATTAATTTTAATAGGACCTCGTTTTTTAGAGACTAACTCATCATTTAAACAATTGCTTAGTAATTTAAGTATTTGGGCCTTAATAGTGATATTAATTTCTTTAGGTTATCAAACTTATAATTACTTTACTTAAATTTTTCTTGTTTGACCGTGGGTCATATAAGAAAACTCATCTTTTTTTAATTTCAATTTTTTTGATAGTTGTTTAAGTAATTTAATTGGTTCATCCATTGGTTCATCAGTAAGTTGAAAAGTTCCCCAATGCATTGCTATAGATTGTTTTGAATTAACATCTCTATGAATTTGAATTGCCTCTTCCACATTGCAATGTGAGTCTTTCATAAACCATCTAGGTTCATATGCCCCAATAGGTATTGTAGATAAATTAAATTCACCAAACTTCTTTTGAATGTCATGAAAATCTTTTGAGTAACCAGTATCTCCTACAAAAAAATATTTAAAATTATTAGTTTTTACAACCCACCCACACCATAGTGTTTTGTTTGTATCGTTAAATGTTCTTTTACTCCAATGTTGAACTGGAACAGAGTGGATTTCTAAATTTTTATATTTAGACATCTGCCACCATTCATGTTCAATCACATTACTTGCACCTAGTTTTGAAATAGTTTCTTTTAATTTTAGGGGTACAAAAAAAGTTGGTTGGTTAATGTTCTGTTTTTTTAATAATAGCTTAATAGTTTGCGCATCAAGATGATCATAGTGATTGTGAGAAATTAAAATTAAATCTATAAACGGCAAGTCATCAATATTCAAACCTGGTGGTGTCGTTCTTGATGGACCCATGAAACTTAAAGGAGAGGCTCTTTTAGTAAAATGAGGGTCCGTAAGTATATTAATCCCGTCAATTTGTATTAAAAAAGTTGAATGCCCTACCCAAGTAATTGTTTTTTCAGATTTGTTGGATTTTAAATAAGCTGGATTATTTTTGACTACAGGAAACTCAATAGGGATTGGTTTATTTGACTCTTTCCTCCATTTCCAAAAATCTTTGAAACTACTTTTATGCAATACATAGTTATTAAGAAATATACCATCTTCCATATTGAAAGGTTTGAAAAGAGAATTTGCCATAGTTTTTGTTTTAAAAGATAAAAAAGCTAATGAAAATAATAAAATTTTTTTTATAAAATCTCTTCTTAGCATTTAAAACAATTAAATAAAATTAACTTTTAATAATGTTAACGAAGTTCTTATACATTTGGTTGCACTGTTGCATCATCGTATCAATCTCTTTGTCTACCATGTCTTTCATTTGAGGTAAGGCATCAGCTCCAAGAGATTTTTCTAGGGCATTTTTATACTCAGGAACCTTAGCCCAATCATCAACTGTGGTCTTTCGAATTTCTAAATGAAATTGAATTCCATAGGCATAGTTTTCATAACCAAAAATTTGATACCTCGTCGAGGGTGACGTGCCAATAACTTGAATCTTTGCATTATTATCTAATCCAATTACTTCATAAGAGTGCCATTGAAGAGCTTTAATCTTTTTTGGAAGAAAATTAAACACACGATCATCTTTTGCATTTTTGTCTATATCAATATCTAAAACACCAATTTCTGATGGTATTGACTCTACAACTTTACCTCCTAGCACCTCACCTAGAAGTTGACATCCCAAGCAAAACCCCAAAAATGGTTTTTTAAGATTTAATACATACTCTGCAATGGCTTTTTTTTCTTCAATTAACCAAGGATATTCATCTTCCATAAATGTATCCATTGGACCCCCCATGCAAAGCATTGCATCATAGCTATAAAGATTTGTTGGTATCACATCTCCCTGGTCTAGTTGTATGGTTGTGATTTCATGACCATCTGCTAAAAGATAATCTTTAAAAGTTCCAGGATCTTCAATATCAATGTGTTGAAGAGATAAAAATTTCATAAAATCAGTAGATTATTTGAATTCTAGAATTTCAAATAGATACTTATTTATATTAGTCGTCGCCAGTAACAGTATCTTTTACCTTGTTGTAACCTGAAGATACTGCCCCTACTACTGTGTCGTAGGCGTCATTTGCCTTTTCACTAACAGTTGCGCAACTTGCAGTTAAAAATAATGAAGAAATTAATATTAATAAGAGTTTTTTTGACATATTCGGGATTATGAAAAAACCACATAAAAAGTCAATTTATTTAAAATGAAAATTAAAATATATTAGAATTAATAATGTTTGATGAGGAAGAGCCTATAAAAAAACCGAAGCCATTAGATTTAGATGACTTGAGCGTTGAGGAAATTGAGGAAATGATCAATGATCATAAATCTGAAATCAGTAACCTCGAAGCATTGTTAAAGAAGAAAAAAGATAAACTAAAGTTAGCTGATACCTTTTTTAAAAAAAATTAATATCCCTCTATTAAAATTAGGTCACTTTTTGTGCTTTTTTGTCTAATATCCATGGCTTTCGAATAATCTATTGACTCATAGCACTTTTTAGCACTTTCAAAGCTCTCAAATTCTACAACCGTAGTTCGATCGACAGGCCACTCTCCTTCGACAACTTCAAATTTGCCGCCCCTTATTATGTACTTTCCTCCATATTTCCTCATCACTTCTGTGGATAAAACAGGATATTTTTGAAATAATTCGGGGTCATGTATGGAAACCCGAACAATAATGTATCCTTTTTTCATAATTGAAAAATAAGTTAATACTTTTAAACAGAGTTATCCACAGTAATTTGTTAGGTATATGGTTAATTAATAAAAATGTGATATTTTCTCTTTTGTTTTAACTATAAAAAAACTAAATTTATCAAGTTTTTTTTGTATTTTGTTCTTTTTAAAACAAAACTCTCAATTTGCGTGTGTATTTATTGAGAAAAAATATTAATCTTTTAAAAGTTATGCACAGGCAATTCTTTACTTTATTGAAGTTTATATTTTACTCCATTTTTCAGGCTTTTTTTGTAATAAATTTGTCATATTCCGATCACCTCACAGCAAAAGTTACTGGATTTGTTGATGCAACTAGCCCAATTCACGTGTTTGGATATGATAGGAAATATTTCTATGAAAAAAACTCTGCACCATTATTTATCGTCATTGAGCCAGATATAAACAAATTTAATAAAATTAATTTAAAGGCATTTCCTCATATAAATATTGGCTTGTTTGTTTTTCAAGACACTGACGGAGATGGGCAATTCACAACAAATTTTAAAGGACAGCCTTTAGAACCATTTGGCTTTTCTTTAAATCCTAACAATAAATTTGAAGACGTTGTTTTTGAAAATATAGTTTTTGATATGACTAAGTTTACTCAAGTTGAAATTCAACTTAAACAATAATATTCAATATTTTTTTTACCGCTTCACCCAAAGAAATCTTAGATGTATCAATTTCTAAATCTGGATTGATTGGTTTTTCATACACACTGTCAATACCTGTAAAGTTTGGTATTTTTCCTTGCCTAGCTTTTTTATATAAACCCTTAGGGTCTCTTTTTTCAGCTACTTTTAAAGGAGTGGAAATAAAAATTTCTTTGAAATCACTTTTTTCAAAAAGTGATCGAGCCATTTCTCTTTCTAATCTAAATGGTGATATAAAAGCAGTAATAACTATAAGTCCAGCATCACACATAAGCTTTGCGACCTCTGCTACTCTTCTTATATTTTCTACTCGATCTTTATCTGTAAAACCTAAATCTTTATTTAATCCATATCTAATATTGTCTCCATCAAGAATGTAGGTTTTTTTTCCTTGAGAGTATAATTTTTTTTCAAGTTCATTAGCTAGAGTAGATTTTCCAGATCCAGACAGACCAGTCATCCAAAGAACTTGACCCTTATGCCCATTAATCTTCTCTCTAAGATTTTTATTTATAGATAAATTTTGAAGTTGGATATTTTGGGATCTTCGAAGAGCAAAATTTATCATACCCATCCCAATAGTTTGATTGCTTATAGGATCAATAATTATTAAAGAACCTAAAGTTTTATTTTCTTTAAAAGTTGAATAGGGAATGTCTTTATTAAATGAGACAGAAATTTCTGCAACATCATTAAGTTTTAACTCATCTCCGCCATCAAATTCAAGTGTATTAACATTATATATTTTTTTAATACTCATAATTTTAATGCTGGTAGATATATTATGAATTTTAGCTAAGTACGTTCTTCCATTAAAACATTTCTCCTCTGACATCCAAATAACATTCAAATTAAATTGATCAGCAATTTCCATGACAGATTTTTTTGAACAAAGAACATCTCCTCTCGAAGTATCGATCTCTTTATTTAAAGTAAGGGTAACACTTTGCTTTAAACCCGCAGATTTTATTGATTTTTCTCCAATCAGAATATCTTTTACTTTAGCTTTTTGATTAGATGGAAGAGATATTAGTTCATCGCCTTTTTTAATTTTCCCACCAGTAATAGTTCCAGAATATCCCCTAAAATTTAAATCAGGTCGATTAACTCTCTGTACAGGAAATATGAAACCGTCTCTATTAGTGATTTGAGATTTTGTAGTTTCTAAATAATCAAATAAAGTTTTATCAGAATACCATTTCATATTTTTCGATTTTTTATGAATGTTATCTCCTTTAAGAGCCGATATAGGTATGCTTTTAATTTTTTTAAAATTTAATTTTTTTGAAAATGATATGTATTCAGAACTTAACTTTTCATAAATATTTTTATCATAGTCAATTAAATCCATTTTATTAATTGCCAAGACAATATTTTGAATTCCAAGCAGAGAAACAATAAAAGAATGTCTCTTCGTCTGTGTGAGTATACCATTCCGAGCATCAACTAGTAAGATAGCCATATCAGCTGTTGAAGCGCCGGTTGCCATATTTCTAGTGTATTGTTTGTGTCCAGGTGTATCTGCAACAATGAACTTTCTTTTACTACTAGAGAAAAATCGATAAGCAACATCAATCGTAATACCTTGTTCTCTTTCAGCTGATAAACCATCAACTAGTAATGCAAAATCAATATCCTCACCTTGGGTTCCATATTTTTTTGAGTCATTTTTTAAAGAGGCAACTTGATCATCAAAGATCATCTGAGATTCATAAAGCATTCTCCCAATGAGTGTACTTTTTCCATCATCAACGGATCCACAGGTAATAAACCTCAATAAGTCAAGAGAGGCTTGATTTTTTAAATACGTGTTTATGGCATTTGATTTGAGCATTTAAAAATATCCATCAATTTTTTTAATTTCCATAGAACTATCGGAGTCTGAGTCGATAGCCCTTCCTTGTCTTTCAGATGTCTTAGACTGCAGGAGCTCGAGTACAATATCTTCAAGTGTATTTGCATCTGATTCAATGGCGCCAGTTAAGGGATAGCACCCAAGAGTTCTGAATCTAATTTTTTTTAATTCTATCTTTTCATTGGATTGAAGATTAAATCGATCATCGTCGATCATAACAATCATTCCATCTCTAATAACCACGGGTCTAACTTTTGCAAAATATAAGGGAACAATTGGTATTTGTTCTTGGTAAATATATTGCCAAATATCTAGCTCTGTCCAGTTTGATAATGGAAAAACTCTAGTACTTTCACCCTTATTAACTCTAGAATTATATAAAGACCAAAGTTCCGGACGTTGATTTTTAGGATCCCATTGATGAGAGGGAGTTCTAAATGAAAAAATTCTTTCTTTGGCTCTTGATTTTTCCTCATCTCTTCTAGCGCCACCAAAAGCAGCATCATACTTGTACTTGTTTAAAATTTGCTTTAAGCCTTGTGTCTTCATAATATCGGTATGAACGACGGACCCATGCTCAAAAGGATTAATATTTGATTTAATACCCTCGGGATTTATGTGAGTAATTAACTTCATACCACTATTTTTTGCAATCCAAGTTCTAAATAAATACATTTCACGAAATTTCCACCGAGTATCTACATGTACCAAAGGGAAAGGAGGAAGGCTGGGATAAAAAGCTTTTTGCGCAAGTCTTAACATCACTGAACTATCTTTTCCTATAGAATAAAGCATGACAGGATTTTTAGTTTCACTAACAACCTCTCTTATAATGTGGATACTTTCTGCTTCTAGATCAGAGAGATAGCTATTTTGAGGTAAGTTAAATTTTTTTAATAATTTTGTATCTTTGAAATTTAATTTATTTATTTTAAATAAATAATCAGGAAAATGAATAGGGTGCTTTAATTTATGGTTTGTAAGCTTTGCATTAATCTTCTCTTTAACAAAAGAATTTAGAAGATTAATATCTGGAAAAATAATAATATTTTTTTTCCTAAGCTTTGAAAAGTATTTTAGTCCATCAGATATATCATTAATTTTTTTAGATCTAACTTTTACCCATAATCTTCCGTTACGTCTATCGTTAGCAAATAAAAATTTTGTATTATTTACTTCAATATATTGAACAAATAAAATCAGTGATCTTTGTTTTTCAAACATTTTTATAAAATAATCATGGATTAATTTATTTACTCGCGACTTGTGTATTTCTAAATAATTATTTAGATTTAGATTTTCTGGAAAAATAGATAACTTTTCCAGCCACCTTTCATAGGACCTCTTTGTTTTAAATAATTTTTGACCTAGAAGAAATTTATAGTGACTATCGGTATCCCATGCGGGATATTTAATTGATGGGTTAATTTTAAAAAATAAAGTATGATTCACCATAATAAACTATCTGTCGTATTTATGGAAAAATACAAAAAATATATAAAATGTACATAAAAAAAATCCTTTTTTTAATAAAATGCTAAAAAATGACAAAATACGACAATTTGAATTTTACAATGAAATTAGTGTGTGTCTTGAGCAATGTTCACAAAAAATAATTAAAATTTATGAGAGTTTTGATGAAAATGTTGAGTATAAACATGATAAAAGTCCCTTAACTCAAGCAGATTTAGAGTCACACGAACATATTTCTGCTTTGCTATCATCTATTTCAAATTATCCCATCATTTCAGAGGAGGGCAATTTAAAATATACAAATGAGCCTAAATATTGGCTGGTTGATCCTCTAGATGGCACTAAAGAATTTATTAACAAGAATGGAGAATTTACAGTCAATATTGCTCTTATCGAAAATAATTATCCTATTCAAGGTTTTGTCTATGTTCCTAAAGATAAAACATTATTTTTTGGGGGACATAACAAAGGATCATTTAAGTTAAGTCATAATAATATCAAAGAAATTTGTGCCAAGTCACCCACTGATAAATTAAAGATTGTTACCAGTAGAAGCCATCTTAACGAAACTACAAGAAACTATTTATCTCAATTTAATGACTTTGATATATTACAAGCAGGTAGTTCGTTAAAATTTTGTATGATCGCTGAGGGTCTTGCAGATTTATATCCTAGACTTGGACCTACCTCTGAATGGGATACAGCAGCAGCACAGGCAGTGGTAGAGGGAGCAGGAGGTAGTGTTAAAGATCTTAGCGGTGTTAGATTACAATATTCAAAAAAAGAAATACTCAATCCTCATTTTATTGCAAGAGGAAAAATCTAAATTTACTTACTTGGATTTTTTTCCTTGTATGTCTTTTCTAAACTTATGTCGTCGACTTCAGTGTATAATTGAGTTGTAGATAAAGAGCTATGACCTAATAATTCTTGAATAATTCTCAAATCCCCTCCATTTTTTAACAAATGTGTTGCAAAACTATGTCTTAAAGAGTGTGGTGTTGCTGTTTTCGGAAGACCCAAATTAACTCTGGCATTTTTTAAATCCCTTTGAAAAGATGAAGCCTTAAGAGGACTCCCTCTGTCTCCAACAAATATCGAAACATTTTTAGGTAATTCATAAGGTATTTCGTTTAGATAATTTTCTACTGAGCGTGCAACAATATCTAGAACTGGCACTAATCTTTCCTTATTTCCTTTTCCCAAAATTGTAAGAGAATTTTTATCTACCAAATGATTCTTTGTAATTGATAAAGCCTCATTTATGCGCAGACCACACCCATATAAAAGATAGAGCAATGCAAGATTTCTTTTTTGAATCCAAGTTTTTTTTGAAATTTTTTTTAACTCATTAATTAAAAGTTCTATATCTCCCTCTGATATAGGTTTTGGCAAAGACCTTGGAATTTTGGGATTTTTTAATAATTGAACCTCACTATAAGCAATTTTATATAAGTCATTTTTAAAAGATGAATACTTAAAATAATTCTTAATAGAACTAATAGCTCTTCTTCTAGATCTAGCTGACAAGGGTTTTTTATAAACATTTTCATATTCCCTATTTCCACCAAGGTCTGCTAACCATGCTCTAAATGTTTGCAAATTTAAATCTTTTAAACTGGATAAAGATACGGAATACCCATTATAGAACTTAAAAAAAATTAAAAAATCGCATACATCAAAACAGTATGATTTATAAGTATTTTCAGAATGTCCTTTTATGTCTTTTAAATGTGTGGCCCATTTATCAAAGTCTTGTATTGAGGATTTATCTATTTTTGACCTTTCTAGCAGTTCAATAAAATTCATTACATTATATTATAAATTAGAATCAAAATTTAAATATGGATTATTATTACCAAGTCATGCCATTAGGGCAAATTAATGAGGGTTTGACTTATAAGCTATCTTATTCCATCCAGATTGGTTCTATTGTTGAAATACCCCTTAGAAAAAAGAAATCAACTGGGGTAATTATATCTCAAATAAATATCAAAGATCTAAAATTTAATATTAATAAGGTTCTTTCAATAAGTAACGTGCACCAATTTGATATTAGTGCAGAAAATTTAGATTTCTATAAGTATGTGTCAAAACATTGTTTCATTGATTTAGGTATGATTTTGAAAATGGCAGTGCAGCGCTTTCCTGATACACAATTAAAGAGTTATTATCTTTTTAAAAATAAAATATATAAAACTCAAAAAAGTTTAATTAATAAATTAAATCTTTCTAAAAAAGATTGGCAAAAATTATCAGAAGAAAAAAAAATTTCTCAAACTACTAAAAGTTTTATTTTTGATCAAATGGCACAAAATATTTCATTAAACTCTGATCAAGAAAAAATTTTCAAATCATTTGAATTAAATCAAAAAAATAATTTTCAAGTTCATTTAGTAGATGGTGTTACGGGCTCAGGGAAAACAGAGTTATATTTGAAAGCAGTTGAGTCTAATTTAGACAATGGTAATCAGTCTTTAATACTATTGCCAGAAATAGCCTTAACTGAGGAGTGGTCAAAGAGATTTTTTAAATATTTTGGCTGCCGACCTCTTATATGGCATTCAAAACAATCAAAAATTCAAAAAGCTAGAATAATGAGATCTTTGTTATCGGGTGAGCCATGCGTTTTAGTTGGCGCTAGGTCATCTGTTCTCCTTCCTTTTAAAAATTTAAAATTAATTATTTGTGATGAAGAGCATGACTCTTCTTACAAACAAGAGGATGGACCAAAATATCAAGCAAGAGATATGGCTATATATAAAGCAAAATGTTCAAAAGCATTGTGTCTCTTAATTAGCGCATCTCCCTCATTAGAGAGCCTTCATAATTCTAATCAGGATAAATTTAAAATTCATAACTTATCAAATCAATTTCACAAAACTCAATTACCCTTAGTGGAAATTGTTGACATGAACCAATCAAAACCTAGTTCAAAGGCTTGGATTTCAAAACAAGTATTCGATGAAACAAATAAGATCTTAAAACAAAAAGGACAAGTATTATTTTTTCTAAATAGAAGGGGCTACGCTCCATCTAAAATATGTGCAAGTTGTCATACACCAATACAATGCCAAAACTGTGCGGCAAATTTAGTTTATCATAAAAAAATTGATAGGCTTATTTGTCATCATTGTTCAAATTTTTTTGAACCTGATCAAATATGTAAGATGTGTTCATCTGAAAAGTTTGTTTCAATTGGAATAGGATTAGAGAGACTTCAAGAGGAAGTTGCTCGTCTTTTTCCT
>CABZUC010000012.1 GCA_902528805.1 uncultured Alphaproteobacteria bacterium | reverse complement strand
TGGAATTTAGTTTTTAAAAAAGATATTGAACAAAAAAAATTTCACAAACTCTGTGATACTTTTAATAAATCTAGTTCAATTTTGGCAACTAACCTGACAGACTCACAAATATTTTTTCAAGTTGGTGGCGAGAATGCTACCATGATATTAAATAAACTCACACATTTTGATTTTCGTGAAAAATCCTTTAAACCTCTTACAGCTGCTCAAACTTTATTGGCTAGAATTGATTGTTCCATTTTTAATTTAGATAACGTAATACTTTTAAGCTGTGGTCGATCATTTAGTGATTACCTAGAAGATCGTCTAATTGACGCGGTTAATCTGTAACTTTTTTTCATATTGACATCAAATTTTGGAACTGATTAGTTTAGATAAGTACTAAGGATAAAGATGACAAAAAAATCTAGAATTATTATTGTTGGAAGTGGGATAGTTGGTGCGAGCACTGCATATCATTTAGCCCAATTAGGTTGGAAAGATATGGTAATCCTTGATCAAGGTCCTTTATTTGAAACCGGGGGTTCTACTAGTCATGCTCCAGGTGGTGTATTTCAAACTAATCCATCTAGAATGATGTGCAAATTTGCTCAATATACTGTTGAACTTTTGAGATCTCTAACTTTTGACGGAAAACCTTGTTATCACACTGTCGGAGGAATTGAGGTCTCTAAATCTAAAGAGAGGCATGAGGACTTATATAGAAAACTTGGAATTGCACATAGTTATGGACTTCAAGATGCTAAAATTATTTCGCCAGATGAAGTTTTAAAAATGAGTCCTTATATTGATCCTGAAAAAATTCATGGTGGATATTATGTACCCACTGATGGTCTTGCAGCACCAGTTAGAGCTGTAAAAGCAATGGCAAAATATGTAACAGATTTAAAAGCTGGAGAATTTATAGGTGATACAGCTGTTAAAGGTTTTAAAATTTCTAATAATCAAATTCGAGGAGTGCAGACTTCAAATGGGGATTATGATGCTGATATTGTTTTAGTCTCAACAGGTATTTGGGCTCCCAAAATGGGAAGACTCGCAAATATCTCTTTACCTCTGGTGCCATGTGAACATCAAATGGTTTGGCTTGAGCCTTTTGAAGAATTAAAAGAATATCAGGCTGACCACAAGGAAGCATTGGTAGATCATGCCTTAGTTCGTCACCAAGATTACAGTCTCTATTTCAGGCAATGGAATGACTCTTATGTAATTGGAAATTATAGACATGAGCCAAGAATTTTAGAATCTGAGGATATAAAAAAACCTGAAGAGGCAGAGGAGATGCCCTCTTTAGTAGATTTCAGACCTGATGATTTTGCTGGGGCGCACAAAGAGTCTAATTGGCTATTTCCTAAATTTGCTGAGAAAAAATTAACTAAAAAGATTAATGGGATGTTTTCATTTACTACAGATGGTAATCCTTTGATGGGAGAAACTTCAGTAAAAGGTTTGTGGACGGCAAATGCTGTTTGGATTACGCATAGCGGCGGCGTTGGAAAGGCAATGGCAGAATGGATTGTTAATGGCGAACCTGAACTTGACGTTCGTCAAGGTGATATAAATCGTTTCCATCAGCACCATCACGTCAGAAAATACTTACGAGCACGAGGAAAACAAAATTACAAAGAGGTTTACGACATCATTCATCCTTTACAACAAATGGAGCAACCAAGACCACTTAGGAGAAGTCCTTTTTATAATAGATTAGAGGGCCAAAAAGCTTATTTTTTTGAAACTATGGGATGGGAGCGTCCGCAATGGTATGAGGCTAATGCTGATTTAATGAAGGGAAAAAACTTTCCTAATCGAACTGGTTGGGCGGCAAAATATTGGTCCCCAATTCAAGCAGCAGAACATTTAGTTACAAGACAAACAGGTGCTCAATTTGATATCACTGGTTTTGTAAAGATTGAAGTAAGTGGTAAAGGTGCCTTAAAGTTACTTCAAAAAGTTTGTACAAATAATATTGATGTTCCTGTTGGAAAAGTTGTCTATAGCGTTATCTCCAATATGTATGGTGGAATTAAAAGTGATCTTACTATAAGTCGATTAGAAGAAAACAAGTTTTGGGTTCTAGCAGGAGCAGGAAATGGCATGATTGATATTAATTGGCTTCGCTCTAATGCTCCTAATGATGGAAGTGTTCAAATTATTGATTGGACTTCCGCTTACGCGGGTATTGGTTTGTGGGGTCCAAATTCTAGATTAGCTCTTCAAAAACTTTGTGATGATGACGATGTTTCAAATGAAGGATTCCCATTTTTTAGTATAAAAAGAATTTCAATTAGTAACGTTCCATGCGTAGCGGTAAGAATATCTTACATAGGTGAGTTGGGATGGGAGATTTACACTCCTACAGAATATGGACTAACTTTATGGGATGAACTTAGAGAAACCTCAAGAGAATTTAATATGATTTGCTCAGGTGCTGGTGCCTTTGAGTCTCTTAGATTAGAAAAAGGATATAGATCACTTGGCTCTGATATTCATACAAATTATAATCCCTATGAGTCTGGTTTAGGTTTTACTGTTAAGTTAAAGAAAGATGAAGACTTTATTGGTAAGTCTGCTTTACAAAAAATTAAGGAAAAACCAGTTCAAAAAAAATTAACTTGTATGATTTTAGAAGACCCTGAGGGAATGGCTTTAGGCACAGAGCCTATTTACAGTAACGGCAAGGCTGTTGGTTATGTTACAAGCACTAATTATGGATATTTTATAGATAAACATATTGTTTACGGCTACCTCCCATCAGAGTTATCAGAAAATGGGACAGCTTTAGAATTAGAATATTTTGGAAAAAGATATCCATTAAAGGTAACTCAAGAGCCTTTGTTAGACCCAGAAAATAATAGATTAAAGTCTTAATTGTTATAGTTTAAAATTATGAGCAAAGATAATATCGTATCTTTATTAAATGGTTTTACAGTCGAACTAAATCCAAAAGTAAGACATAAATTAAATTCAATTCCACTTGATAAAAAAAATAATGTTTATATTACTTATCTTCCTGACGCTACTGAAAAAGATATTTTAGAAACAGTTGAATTTGTTTCTAATCAAAATTTAGTTCCCATTACTCATTTACCTGCAAGGACAATGAAAGACCTGGAACACGTTTCAAGTTTTTTGAAAGAACTTAGAAAAAGAACTGATAGTAAAAAAATATTGGTTATTGGAGGTGGAGGTAATCAGAATGGATCTATCTCCTCTTCTCTAGAAATACTAGAGTCTGATTTGCTACATGATAACGATTTCACTGAGATTGGTGTTGCTGGACATCCTGAGGGATCTCCCGATATAAATCAAGAGACTATTAATGACTTTTTAAACAAAAAGTATGATCTTTCTCAAAATAAAAATTTAAATATAGAGTTAGTAACACAGTTTTTTTTTAATGCCTCGCCTTTCATAGACTGGTGTCAGGATTTAAAGGCTAAAAATATTAATTTACCAGTAAGAGTTGGTTTCCCTGGTCCTGCATCATTTAAGACCTTACTAAACTTTGGAATAATGAGTGGCGTAGGAAATTCGATAAATTTCCTAAAAAAAAACTCCTCTAAAGTAACTGATCTTCTCACGAAAACATCTAATGATGATATGCTTATTGAATTAGCTAATTTTGCTCAGGGTGAAAACTCACTAAAAAGCTTTCACTGTTTTCCTTTTGGTGGATTTGAAAAAACTTGTTTATGGTTAAATGCTGTTCAAAGTGGTGAATTTACAATTGATAATAGTAAAATAGTCCTCCACAAAAAAATTTTTTAACCATACGATTTTGATTGCATACAACAGAAAAAGAAATTAATTTTTTTCCATTGCTACAATAGCTTTACTGGAGGATAAATGAAGCTAACACAACCAAGCACAGTGGACCAGTCAGACAGACAAGTCCCTTATAACTTAAGACAATCTGGTCCAACACCACAACAAATGTTGATTTCAACAAGAGTTAGAAAATCTGCCTATTGGCATTTATCAATAGAGGCTGGATGTTGGAGATGTACTGTTTACAACCGAATGTATCATCCTAGAGGATACGTAAAGCCTGAGGATGGTGGTGCAATGGTAGAGTATGATGCACTTGTAAATCATGTAACGATGTGGAATGTCGCTGTAGAGAGACAAATTAGAGTCAAAGGTCCTGATGCACTAAAATTTACAAACTACGTAATTACAAGAGATGCCTCAAGAATTGAAGTTATGAATGGTAAATATGTAATTTTATGTAATAGCAAGGGAGGAGTTTTGAATGATCCAATCTTGTTAAGAGTTGCTGAGGATGAATTTTGGTTTTCTTTATCTGACTCCGATATCATGTTTTTCCTACAAGGTGTTAATCATGATAAAAAATTTAATGTTACTATTGATGAAATAGATGCTGCACCTGTTCAAATTCAAGGACCTAAGTCTGTTGATTTAATGGCAGATCTAGTTGGTGAAGCGGTAAGAGATATTCCATATTATGGTTTGATGGAAGCTAAAGTAGGAGGAAGAGATTGTATAATCTCTCAAACAGGATTTACAGGTGAAAAGGGTTATGAGATTTACCTCAAAAATGCAACTCTATATGCTGATGATATGTGGTATGCAGTTTTAGATGCAGGTAAAAAACATAATTTAAAAGTAATCGCTCCTGCTCATCACAGAAGAATAGCTGCGGGAATTTTATCTTGGGGTCAAGATCTTGACTCAGAGACTTACCCATTCCAGTGCAACCTAGGATATCAAGTTCCAAGAAAAAAAACTGATGATTATATTGGTAAAGATGCTTTAGAAGCTATGAGAGCCAAAATTGAAGCTGGAGAAAAGCCTTACAGCAATCAGTTAGTTGGCTTCGCTCTAGGTGGCAAACCAATAGATGAATATGCTCCTGATTTTTGGCTAGTTTCTGAAGATGGTAATACACCAGTTGGATACTTAACATCTCCTTGGTACTCTCCTGAATTAGAAACAAATATTGCTATGGGATATGTGCCTTATGAAAAAAAAGATATTGGAAACAAATTCAAATTTCATTTACCTGATGCATATTGTGATACACCTGGTCAACCAGTTGATGGAGAAATTGTTGAAATACCTTTTAGACCGTCTGTTAATCCAAATGCTCGAGAGATCGCAAAATCCGAAGGTAGAGATACCGCTTACTAAAATTAACCTTTTAAGCCCAGTTTTTACTGGGCTTTTTATATTTGAAATTTAAATTTCCTGTAATAATCTAGATTAAATGAATATTGTAAGAATAATAAATAGTTCAAAGCTATATGATTTATATGATCAAATGTTCGACTATTTTAATTTAGCGATTTATGATTTGGAGTCTAAGTTAGATACTAACTTTGATTATAAAAAAATTAAAAATAAATTAGAAACGTTTGCTGACAATCACTTTAAAAGTGCTCTTAATGAATTTAATAGCGAAATTTTAAAACTTAAAGATCAGATCCCTGATGATTTTGTTAAAATTGAAAAACTATCTAATGAATTAAAGACTTATTTTAATACCTTTTTAGAAAAAAAACTTTTTGATGATCATAAAATACAAGATTTAAAAAATAGTTTAAAAAAAAGTCTTGATAAAATAAATAAGATTCATTCTTAAAAGTTATTAAATTATTTAAAGATGAACACAGATATCATTATAATTATTTTTCTTGTAATTGTTATTATACTTTTATTAATAACTGTTAAAAATACGTTTAATAAATCAAATAATGGTTTTGATGTTGATATAAGAAAAATGAGCCAAAATTTAGAGAGTTTGTATAGTAAAACTTTGGAGCAAACAGGATATGTTAATTCAAAAATAGATGAAATTGGAACCTTAACAAAAAAGATGTCTAATGCTATGTCCTCAAATATTTCTGATATGGGAGAAATGGGTGAAATTATTTTAGAAAATATTTTAGAAGATTGTGGTATGACTAAAGACAGAGACTATAAAACTCAATTTACAGACAAGAATGAAAATGGACAGGTATTTAGACCAGATGTTGTGGTTTTTTTGCCAGAAAATAGAAATATTGTCATTGATTCTAAGGTACCAATGAAAGATTGGTATGAATTTCAAAACACAGATAATGAACAATCTAAGGTTAACTCGATTAAAAATTTTATAAATTCTGTAAAAAGTCATATTAATAGTATTCATAAAAAAGATTATACAAATCTTTTAAAAGTCAACTCTCCTGACTATGTATTTATTTTTATGCCTCATGAATTTGCTCTAATAACAGCTCAAAAATATGATCAGAGTATTTCAAATTATGCTCAACAAAAACAAGTCATTATAGTTGGCCCATCAACTTTAGTTATGTGTATGAAATTAGTTGAGAGTATTTGGAGATTAGAAAAACAAAATAAAAATTCAAAAGAAGTAGCTGAAATAGCAGGTGGAATGTTTGATCAAATTGCAAAGGCTATAAATTTACTTGATAAAACTGAGTCTAACATGATTAAATCTGCGGAAAATATAAGTCAAACCAAAAAATATATTAAGGACGGTAAGGGAAGTTTGCTTAGTAGAGCTAATAAAATGAAAGAGTTAGGAGCTAAAACAAAAATAGACTTAGATTTTAAAGAATGAAAATTCTTATTTACAGTTTCAATGATAAAATAGGAGATGGTTTACAAAAGATAACATTTCTTCAAAAAATAAAAGATATTTATCCTAATTCGATAATTTATTATACAACAAGTCAAACAACAACTCTTAAAGATAAATTAAATCCATTAGTTAAAGATATTATTCATAAATTTATTGAAAATAATAAAATTGACTCCTCTCTTCTGAGTCTTTTAAGAAGCAATGATAAAATCCCAAGAGTTAAATTTGATTTAATAATTGATTTACAAAAAGTTGTGTTAAGAACATTGAATCTAAGAAAAATACCCCACAAAAAATTTTTTAGCGCATCTGCTAATTTTTTATTTTCAGATTTTAAAAATAATAATAATTTGAAATTTAAAAATATTTATATAGAACAATTTTACTTTAATATTTTGTCAACTATTCAAGATGATGTAATAGATAAGATACCTAGTATTCATGTCCCCGATAGTAAATTTATTGATGACATTATCACTGATAAGAAAAAGAACATTGCAATCGCCCCAGGTGCCGGAAACCCTATTAGGCAGTGGCAATTTGATAATTATTTGCAAATAGCAAAAAAGCTTAGAGATAGACAGTACAATGTATTTTTTTTTTTAGGACCAAGTGAGAAATCCTTTTTAAATGTATGTCTTGAAAATAAATTTATTTGCCCTGAATGGAAGAATGGTCAAATAATTGCTAGCGATATATCTTTCACGATGAATTTAGCAAAAAAAATGAGCTGTTTGTTATGTAATGATGGCGGCACTGCTTGGATGTTTGAATTCGCTGGAGTAAAAACTTTAAAGCTATTTGGTGTTACTAATGAGAAAAAATTTTCAAGGCCTGGCTACTCTCAGTCTATTCAAGTTAAAGATTTTGGGTATGATGATTTAAAAGATTTTCCATTAATTGAATACGAGAATATATTAAACAACTTTTTAAAAAGTATAGTTGATTAATTGCAAATTTTTAAATTTTTTACATAAGTATAGCTTGGAACAGTATAGTGCCTAACAGATGAACCTTTAATTTTAAAAATACCATTATTATTAAACTTAACATCTAATTCTGCGAAATCAGAGATATCGTATTTAGAGATGTATTTTCTCATGACTTTTGTGTACATACCAGGTCCTGTAAAATTAAGGATTGCTAGCTTAGGGTTTTTGAATAATTTATCTTTATAATTTGGATAATCTGAGCAAATTTCGTTAATTAATTTTTCTAAAAATAAATGCTTAGAAGAGAATGCTAATCCCCATTGCAAAAAATAATTAAATGGCCTCTTTAGATTAAAAAGTTTTAAATTACTTGGGGGGTAAAAACATTCATTGTCTTCATAAGTAATTACTCCTTTATCATTTTCATTATGTAACTGATTTAATGGACAGTCACATCCTTTTGCTATATCAAAATAATATCCACCCCTATCATGTAGTATGCAATATCTAAAAATATCAGCTTTCATCGGACCAAAATTAGAATTAAAGTATATTTTAGAAATATCCTCTTTGCCCCATTGTGACTGCATATAATCATCCCTGTGCTCTTTATCATATAGATAAAAAGAAAGTGAGGGATTTTTATCTCTAAAGATTTCTATTGATTTAGAGTGCGTTTTTCCTAAATATCTTGTTTCCCATGTTTGGAATACCGTAGAAGGAATTTGATTTTTTGAGGGTTGATTTGAAATTCTGTCTTTAATTTCTATAAGTGGGTATTCTGTATAACTTCTTATAAGTTTTCGAATATTATAACCTATTGATTGTTTCATTTATTTGGCGGAGAGAGTGGGATTCGAACCCACGATAGAGTTGCCCCTATACACGCGTTCCAGGCGTGCGCCTTAAACCACTCGGCCATCTCTCCAAAAAATTAATCACTATCCCCTATTTTTAAAGCCTCAAAAAAGGCAGTCTGTGGTATCTCGACATTACCAAATTGTTTCATTCTTTTCTTTCCTTTTTTTTGCTTTTCAAGGAGTTTTTTCTTTCTGCTTACATCTCCTCCATAAAGTTTTGCAGTTACATCTTTTCTAAAAGCTTTGATTGTTTCTCTTGCGATAATTTTACCGTAAATAGCAGCTTGAATGGGAATTTGGAAATTTTGTCTAGGGATCAAGTCTTTCAATTTATTACATATTCTTCTACCAATAGTTTCAGCTCTAGTTTTATGAACAATATTTGAGAATGCATCAACAGTCTCTGAATTAACAAGAATATTTAGTTTTACTAAATCTCCTTGGAAATAATCATAAACTTGGTAATCAAAACTAGCATAGCCTTTAGAGTAAGATTTTAATTTATCGTAAAAATCTATCACAATCTCATTTAATGGAAGTTCCATTTCTAAAATTGCTCTGTTATTTTGGATATTTAAGTTTTTTTGTTTACCTCTTTTTTCAATACACAGATTTATAACAGTTCCTAAATAATCTTGGGGAACAATGATTGTTGATTTAACCCATGGTTCTAAAATTTGATCAATTTCCGCAGGATCAGGAAGTTCTGATGGATTCCTTATAACAAATTCATTTATATTTCTATCTATTACTTTATATACAACACCAGGAGCGGTAGTAATTAAATCTAAATCAAATTCTCTTCTCAGTCTTTCTGTAGTTACCTCTAAGTGAAGTAACCCTAGAAAGCCACATCTAAAACCATATCCTAATGCGGCACTAGTTTCATTTTCGTAAGTGAAGCTAGAGTCATTTAAAGCCAATTTTTCAAAACTTTCTTTTAACCTTTCATAATCTGAGGTGTCTACAGGATAGATTCCACAAAATACAACTGGCAAAGAGGGCTTAAATCCAGGAAGTGGTTTAATTTTTTGGTCATTTAATTCAGCAATTGTGTCTCCAACTTTACAATCAGCAACTGACTTTATACTCGCATTGATAAAACCTATTTCTCCAGGACCAAGCTCGTTACAATAATTAATTTCTGGACTAAAATATCCAATTCTATCTATATTGTACTGTTGTTTGTTAGATAGAAACTTAACCTTCATTCCTTTTTTCATAACACCATCAAGAATTCTGACTAAAACAGTAACTCCTAAATAATTATCGTACCAACTATCAACTAACAGGGCTTTCAGGTTCTTTTCATTGGTATTTGGAGCTGGGAGTTTTTCAATAATCTGATCTAACAAACCTTCAACACCTAATCCTGTTTTTGCAGAGACCAGGTGGGCTTCTGAAGTATCTATTCCAATTGTTTGCTCAATATCTTCTTTTACTCTCTCTGGCTCAGAAGCAGGAAGATCAGCTTTATTAAGGACTGGAAGTATTTCATGGTTGACATCAATTGCTTGATAAGCATTTGCAAGTGTTTGGGCTTCAACACCTTGAGTACTATCCACTACAAGAACTGAGCCCTCACATGCAGATAACGATCTGGAAACCTCATAAGAAAAATCTACATGCCCAGGTGTATCAAGAATATTTAGCTGATATTCATCTCCATTTTTGTTTTTATAATTCAGTCTCACAGTTTGTGCTTTTATAGTGATACCTCTTTCTCTTTCAATCTCCATTGAGTCAAGGACTTGGTCTTTTTTAGTTCTGTCATCCATACCTCCACAGATTTCAATAATCCTATCTGCTAAAGTAGATTTACCATGATCAATATGGGCTATAATTGAAAAATTTCTTATTTTAGAAATTTCCATTAAGTTCTGATTTTTGCTTTAAATTTATTAGATACTTTTTCTAAAATATTTTTATGAAGTTGTTCTAAGTCTTTTTCTTCGAGAGTTTTTTCTTTCGATTGAATAGTAACTCTGAATGTCACACTTTTACTACTATCTCCTAAATCTTTTGATTCATAGAGGTCAAAGAATTCCACACTCTTAATTAAATTTTTATCTATACCTGTAACATATCTTTGTACTTCATAAAGGTTTTGTTGTTTTTCAAATATAAATGAAAAGTCTTTTTCACTGAACTGAAATTGAGAGTCTGAGATATTGATAGAATTAATTCTAGATATAGTCTCTATTGGGAGATTTTCAAAAAATAACTCAATTGCATAGGTATTTTTAAGTTTAGGAAATTCCTCCATAATTAAAGGGTGAACTTTTCCATATCTAGCTATTAATTTTTTTCCCATATGAACCTCTGCAGATTGTCCAGGGTGATAGAAATTTGAAGTTGATCTTGAAATATTAAACTGTTTTATATCAAAGTTTAATGAATTAATTAATTTTGATGCGAGTTCTGTTAAAGAGTAAAAGTTAAAATTTACAGATTTATAAATTGAGTTTGTGTCATCTTGAGATGAAATAAGTAAAGATAGAATATTCTCTTGAGATTGTGATGAATTATAAATAGGTCCAATTTCAAATAATTGAATATTTTTTATTCCTTTTTTGAAATTTAACTCTGCACTTTCTAAATGATTAAAGATCATTGAATTTCTCATGAAAGATTGATCGTCACTAATTGCATTAGAAATTTTTAAAGATGTATCACCTGTGAGTATTTCTTGAGCTCTGTTTGATTGAAAAGAGAAAGTTATAACTTCTGAAACTCCATTAGATATTAAGGTTTTTTTAAGTTTCGATATTGTTTTAAATTTCTTATTAACTAATGAATTTTCAATATTATTAATCTCATCTTTTGATGAGGAGGGTACACTTACATTGATATTATCGTATCCATAAATTCTTATAATTTCCTCAACAATATCAATATTATTTTTAACATCATTTCTCCACGATGGTACCAATACATCGCATTCATTATGACCTCTATCATTAATTTGAAATTCTAAGTCTTTTAAGATTTTGACTTGTATTTGTGGTTGTAAATCTAAACCAATTACCTTATTAAAATAATTAAAGTCATATTTTATTTTGTGTTCATTAGTGTCTAATTTTCCAGCATCAGTATTTTTACTAACAGATCCTCCACAAATTTTGTTTATCAGGTAAGATGCATATTCTAAACCTTCAAGGACCATATTTTTATCTAAACCTCTTTCAAAGCGGTACCTGGCATCAGAATTAATTCCAAGAGATCTCCCTGTTTTTGCCACACTATTTGGATTAAATATAGCTACTTCTAGAAACACATTTTTAGTATTTTCTGTGCATCCACTGTGATCCCCTCCAATAATTCCCGCAATTGCGAGAGCATTATTACTATCAGCAATTACAGTTGAGCTAACGTCCAAAGTGTAATCTTTATTATCCAATGCAAGAATTTTTTCATTAGAGTTTGCAAGTCTCATATCAAGTTTTTTCCCGACTTTATCTGCATCAAATACATGCAATGGTCTACCTAAATCGACAGTAATAAAATTTGTTATATCAACTAATGCATTGATTGGTCTTAGTCCGAGGCTAATTAATTTCTTTTGCAACCATTCTGGAGACTTTGTATTATTTACATCTTTAAAGTATCTACTAACGACATACTCACAGCTATTATCATCATTTTTGATACTCCAACTAATTGGGCTTTCAAATTCTAATTTTTTTATTTTTTCGTATTTTAATGGCTTAAGTTTTCCCATACCTTTTGCAGAAAGATCTCTAGCAACCCCTCTAATACTGAGACAGTCTCCTCTGTTAGGTGTAATGCCTATCTCAAAAATAGGATCATCTAATTTAAGTGCTTCTACTGCAGAGGTACCATTTTTAAAGTTCTCTGACAGCTCGATAATACCTTCGTGATCATCACTCAAATTAAGTTCTCTCTCTGATAAAAGCATTCCTTCAGATGTTTCACCTCGAATCTTGCCTTTTTTTAAATGAATTTGTGTTCCAGGAATATACATTCCTTCTTTGGCAAATATTCCTTTTAATCCCTTCTTAACATTATTTGCGCCACAAATTACTTGATAAGTATCAGCTCCGTCATCAACTTTACAAATGTTCAATCTATCTGCGTTAGGATGTTTTTTAAAATCTTTAATTGTTGCGACAACAAATTTTGAGTATGAGGAATAGTCACTTAAACTCTCCAGTTCAAGGCCAATATTTGTGAGAGCGTCACCAATTTCAGTTGCATTTTTATCTGTCTCTAAATGTTCACACAACCAACTATAACTAAACTTCACTAAAAATCTCCAATGCTAAAACCGTTATTAGCAATCCAATTTAAGTTTCCACTAAAAAATGATCTTATGTCAGTTAGGCCGTATTTTAACATTGTAATTCTATCTAAGCCCATTCCGAATGCAAAACCTTGAAAATTTTTTGTATCAACATTACAATTTTCTAAAACTATAGGATTTACCATTCCACATCCAAGTATTTCAAGCCAACAATCACCTTGACCTAATTTAATCTTGTTGTTAACTATCTCATAGGCGATATCCATTTCTGCAGAAGGTTCTGTAAAAGGAAAATAACTAGGTCTAAACCTAACTTTTAAATCCTGCACATTAAAAAATTGTTTACAGAATTCAATCAAGGTTCCTTTTAAATCACCCATGTTTGCATTCTTATTAATAAATAATCCCTCAACCTGATGAAACATAGGAGAGTGCGTTGAGTCTGAGTCACACCTATAAGTTCTTCCAGGGGCTATTATTTTAATTGGAGGTTTTTCATTTAATAAAGTTCTGATTTGAACCGGACTTGTATGTGTTCGCAAAACGAAGGGTTTTCCATCTTTATCCTTATCATCAATATAAAATGTATCTTGCATTTCACGGGCAGGATGGTTTTCAGGAATATTTAATGCAGAAAAATTAAAATAATCTGTCTCAATGTCTGGGCCTTCGGCAACTGAGTAACCCATTGATCCAAAAATCGTTATAACCTCATCAAATGTTTTTGATATTGGATGAACCTTTGGGGAAATTGAATTTGGTGGGGGAAAACTAAAATCTAAAGATTCATTTCTTAACTTAGAGTTAATTTCCTCAACTTTTATCTGATTAAATTTAATTTTAATGAGATTATCAACCTCACCTCTTAATTGATTTAATTCAGCGCCTGTAGATTTTTTTTCGTCTAATGATAAATCTTTTACACTTTTAAGTAACTCTGTAATTTTTCCTTTTTTTCCTAAATACGCTACTTTAACATTTTGTAAATCAAGTTGATTAGAGCTTTGCTCTATTGCTTTTGTAGCTTCATTAAGGACTTTTTTAATGTCCATTTTAAATTTTAAACGGCTATATTAGCCTTAGCTTTCTCAACTATTGTTTTAAACGCAGCTGGTTCATGAAATGCAATTTCAGATAGAATTTTTCTATTGATTTCAATATTTGCTTTTTTTAATCCATCAATAAACTTGGCATATGTGAGGCCATGCTCTCTAACTCCAGCATTAATTCTTTGTATCCATAAACCTCTGAAATCTCTTTTTTTATTTCTTCTATCACGGTAAGCATATTGGAGTGCTTTATCCATGCTTTGTGTAGCTACACGGTAGACATTTTTTCTTCGACCTCGATGACCTTTTGTAAATTCAAAAACTTTTTTATGTTTAGCTCTTGCTGTAACTCCTCTTTTGACTCTTGGCATATTTTATCTCCTTTACCTATTTGGAATACGGCATCATTGATTCAATTATTATTGATGCAGACTTTGATAAGACTCTTGTACCTTTAGAATTTCTGATAAAAGAATTTGTTCTTTTGGACATGCCATGGCGTTTACCAACGCTTCCGACCACTAGTTTTCCTGATGAGGAAGTTTTAAAGCGTTTTTTAACGCTACTTTTTGTTTTTAGTTTGGGCATTTTATCTCCTTTTGAGTGAACTAATTAGGTCTTAAGGCATACCCTTGTTTAAAAGCCTGTTCGACCAGTTGAGGTCAATTAAATATCATATAATTTATTTAGGCGCAACAACGAGGAAAGCTTGTCTTCCTTCAATTTTAGGTTCCATTTCAACTCTAATAAGTTCACCAAGGTCTGTTTTAACCCTTTTAAGCATATCGATACCCAAATTAGAATGTTCCATTTCCCTACCCTTAAACCTCAAACTAAATTTAACTCTATTTCCCTCTTTTATAAACTTCTGTGCATTTCTAATTTTGACTTGATAGTCATGCTCACCAGTACCTGGTCTAATTTTAAGTTCTTTAGTTTCAATTACTTTTTGTTTCTTTTTTGCCTCATTTTTCTTCTTTTGTTCTTGGTACTTAAATTTTCCATAGTCTACTATTTTACAAACTGGAGGATTGTTATTTGGAGCAATTTCAACTAAATCCATGCCTCTGCCTTTAGCAATGTCTATAGCTTCATTTTTTTTCATAACCCCCAATTGTTCACCATCGTCTAGAATTACTCTTACGTCAGCTGCAGATATAAAATTATTTATTTTATGAAGATCTCTTTTGCCACGAAAATTATTATTTCTTTGGAAGGGTCTATTCAAAATATTATATGTAAAAAAAAGGTAAGGAGGTTTGCAATTATAAATATCCTAGGGATTGCTTAAATAAAATCATTTTAGGATTATTAACAAAGATAATTCAATTGTAAATATAAATTATTTTAATATTTGTTCTATTTTATTAATAATAATATCCACACTGATATTTTTTACGTTAGATGATGTAATTTTATGCACATTATCTCCGAGTGGATAGCACGATCTAGAAATATCATTGTCATTTGCTATCCAAATAACATTTTTATTTGTAAGACCAGCAATATGAGCTGGCCCGGTATCGTTTGTTAAAATTAACTCAGATGTCATACATAATTGATAGAAATCCTCTATCTTGGACTCGTTAATTTTATTTATAGACTCAGGACACAATTCAATAATTTCATTAATAGTATTCAAATCCAAATTGGAGCCAGTTAAATAAATATCATACTTTCTGAGTACTAAATATTTAGCTACTTGGGCAAATTTATCTGAAGACCATTTTTTATATTCACCAGATTTTGATGCCCCTGGTATAAAAATGACTTTTTTTGAAACTTTTATATCATCTTTTAACATCCAACTTAAATCAGGCCGTAGAAATTGATTTATACCCAACTGTTTTAATTGATCTTGATGATTTTTGGAGATGTGTTGAATACCTAGTTTTTTTTGCTCATATTTATAACTTGAAAATTTCCTTGCAGATAAAATTTTACACTTTGTAAATATTTTTAAAAAAAAATTGTATATTTCAGTTCTAGTTGAATTTTGTAAATCAATTACAAGATTAATTTTTTTTTCTTTAACTATATTTAAAAGATTATTTACTGATGAAAAGATTGCTTGTCTATTATCAATTAAAATTTCATCAACATAAGGTAAATTTATAAAAGTTTTTTTATAATTAGACTGAGTAAGTAAATAAATATTGGCATTTTGATAATTTTCTCTTAATGTTTTCATAGCTCCAAACGAAATGATTAAGTCACCCAAAGACCCATGTTTAATTATCAAAATATTCATGAACTAACTAATTGATTATAAACCTCTAAAGTCTTTCTACACATCAGATCAGATGAATAATTTTTTTTTACATAAGATCTGCCTTTTTTGGAAATTGATTGATAGTTTTTTAAAGCATATTTAAAAGATTTTTGAAAGGAGTTAAATGAATTTACATTAAATAATAAATTTCTATCAAAATAAAAAAGTTGTTCTTTAGTACCTCCTTGATTAGGAGCAATAATAGTTTTACCTGACGATAAAGCCTCAGAGATAGTTCTTCCAAAACCTTCAGGTCTTTTAGAGATATTAATAATTAAATAAGACTCTTGATATAATTTATTAATTTCTAAAGTTGGTTTATGAATTATGACTTTTTCAGATAAATTGAGTTTGTTTATTAGTAATTGTATTTTCTTTTCTTCTTTACTTTGATTTGAAGATATTAAATGAATTTTAAATAGATCTTTATACTTTTGCTCTAATAATGAGAAATAATTAAGTAGTAATTCGTGTCCTTTCCAATTTGATATTCTTGAGGGTATAAAAATATTTCTATCAATAACTTTTTTTTTTGATGGATGAAAATACTTAGTATCTATACCTCTAGGAATTACATGTATTTTAGTTTTTTTGGGGTAGTAATTTTCATATGTTTTTTTTACAAAATTAGAATTAAATATAATAGTGTCGCCTTTTAATAAATAACTGTTATACCAATCTTTTAACAAAGACTTAGACTCATACTTGTTGTGAACACTAGTTACAATTTTGATATGTAAGTTTTTAATAAAATTTATAAGAAAAAAAGCAGGTGCTCTGGATGAAATGTGAACTAAGTTTATTTTTTTTTTTATAATTAAATCTTTAATCAGTATTTTTATTTTGTTTTGATCAAAAATATTTTTAAATCTTAAATTATTAATTTTTATAATTTTTAAACCTTTAATATTAAAGTTCTTATCACTGCTTTCACATAAAATATAATTTTCAATATTTTTTTTTATTAAGATAATTAGCAATATCCCTTACTCCTGTCTCAATACCTCCAATACCCATAGATGGAATTATTTGTAAACAAGTAATTTTTTTTGTATTTTTAATTTGTGTCAAAACTGAACTTTTTTAAAAAAGATAATGTAAAAATATCTTATAGATACTACAAAAGAAGTAAAAAAACTCTTATCTTTTTACATGGTTTATTATCTGAAATGAATGGTAAAAAGTCTAATTTTTTAAACAATTATTGCAAAAAAAATAATATTTCTTATTTGTGTTTTGACTTTCAAGGTCATGGTCGATCTAGTGGTGAATTTACTAATTTTGGGATTAGTGATTGGTACAATGACTTAGATAATATTGTAAAATATTTAAAAATAAGAAATTTCATTTTAATAGGAAGTAGTATGGGTGGATGGGTTGCAATTATTTATGCTTTAATGCACCCAAAAAAAGTTACTAAACTTATTGGTATTGCTCCTGCGCCCAATTTTACTACTAAGTTAATTTGGGAAAATTTAAATATTCATCAAAGAAAAAAAATAAAAAATAACAAAATTGTTAAACAAAAAGTTAGTTCTGATTTTGCTTACTATTACTCCCCAGCATTATTTAATAGAAGTAAAAAATATCTTCTTGAAAAAATTAAGGGTGATTTTTTGGGAGAAACTATTTTCCTTCATGGGGGTCAAGATAAAGCAGTACCATATGGGTATAACGATAAATTTAATTTGAGTAAAAAATTTAAAAACTTTAAATATATTTTAATTAAACATGCTGATCACAGCTTGTCTGATAAAGAAAGTTTAAAGACTCTATCTAAGTTTATTTAAGCTATTTTTGATTTTTTTGTAACAGGAAATTCTAGTTTATCAATCACTTCATTAGGTACCACATGGGCAAATTTTTTGATTTCAGAATCATAATTTTCAATAATAAACTCAGCTCTTTTAGATTTAGTCTCTTTGTAAAAATCTTTTAAAAGATCTAGAAGATGGTTTTTCCAATCTTGATTATCAACTTCATATAAACTTATAGTTTGCATATTCATTAAATCAGAAATATTTTTTTGATCAGAATAAATAAAGGCAGATCCACCTGTCATTCCTGCACCAAAGTTATCACCAATGTTTCCCAAAATAATTGCAGAACCTCCGGTCATGTACTCACATCCATTAGCACCACATCCCTCAACTATGGCCAATGCACCTGAGTTTCTCACACAAAATCTGTCACCTGCTTGACCAGATGCGTACAATCTTCCATCAGTTGCTCCATAAAGAGTAACATTTCCTATAATAACATTTTCATGGCTTGGTTGAGTAAATGAGTTTCTTGGCTGAACAACAATTTTTCCTCCAGAAAGACCTTTACCTACATAGTCGTTAGCATCACCAAAAACTTTCAATGTAAGACCTTTGACTGCAAACGCCCCCAAAGACTGGCCAGCAGAACCTCTCAGTTTGAGAGTTACGTGATCTTCAGACAGAGAATTCATTCCATATTTTCTTGTTATGACAGAGGAAATTTTGGTTCCAATTGTTCTTAATGTATTTTGTATATTATAAGTTAATTCAATTTTTTGACCTGAATTAATAAAATCTTTGCCATCTTTTTCAAATTGATCATCTAAGGTTTGAGGGACTTCATTTCTTTTTTTCTCAGAATGGTAATCATAGATCTTACCATCATCAATTTTTGTTAATATAGGATTTAGATCCAGATTATCTAAATCACTAGACCCATAGTGAATTTGAGATAATAGTTCTGTTTTACCAATTATATCTTTCAAAGATTTATAGCCTAAAGAAGCAAGTATCTCTCTGACCTCCTCTGCTATAAAAGAAAATAAGTTTACGACTTTTTCAGGTGTTCCACCAAATTTTTCACGAAGTTTTTCATCTTGAGTACAAACACCTACAGGACAAGTGTTTGAGTGACACTGTCTTACCATAATACATCCCATTGCAACAAGTGAGGCTGTACCTATTCCGTATTCCTCTGCTCCTAGTATAGCTGCTATAACAATATCTTTTCCTGTTTTTATCCCACCATCAGTTCTCAGAAGAACTTTGTCTCTTAAGCCATTTAAGGCTAGAATTTGATGTACCTCACTGATACCTAATTCCCAAGGAAGACCAACATATTTAATACTTGACTGGGGACTTGCCCCTGTTCCTCCTGAATGTCCAGATACGAGTATTACATCAGCTTTAGCTTTTGCTACACCTGCAGCAACAGTTCCTATTCCTGATTGTGCAACTAGCTTGACACAAACCTTTGCTATGGGATTAATTTGTTTTAAATCATAGATGAGTTGAGCAAGGTCCTCAATAGAGTATATATCATGATGAGGTGGAGGGCTGATGAGTGTTACACCTTTTGTACTATGTCTTAATTTAGCTATTAGATCAGTGACTTTAAAACCAGGTAACTGTCCACCCTCTCCTGGTTTAGCACCTTGTGCAATTTTAATTTCTAATTCTGAACAATTATTTAAATACTCTGCAGTTACTCCAAATCTTCCACTCGCTACTTGTTTAATTGCTGAACTTGGATTATCTCCATTTTTCAATTTAGAATACCTTCTCGAGTCCTCACCACCCTCACCACTATCTGACTTTGAGCCAATTCTATTCATTGCTACAGCTAATGTTTCGTGAGCTTCAGGGCTAAGAGCTCCGAGAGAAATCCCTGGAGATACAAAGCTTTTTCGTATTTCAGAGATGCTTTGCACGTTATCGAGATTTAAAGAATTTTTACTTTCATTAAACTGTAAAAGATCCCTGATCTGAATTGGTTTTGAGCTATAAATTCTTGAAGTATATTTTTTATACAAATTATAAGAGTCTCTAGTAACTGCTTCTTGAAGCATGTGTATTGAAACACCCTCATATGCATGTGCTTCGCTGTTGGTTCTAAACCTATATTCTCCACCTATATCTAGTATTACATTATCAGATTTAAAGGATTGCTCATGCTGTCGCCTTACTCTCTTTTCCAATCCATCTAATCCTATTCCTGATATTCGTGAGGACATACCTGGAAAAAAACTCTCTACCATACTTCTACTTAAACCAATTATTTCAAAATTCCTTCCACCACGATAAGAGCTGATAACAGAAATACCCATTTTGCTAATAATCTTTCTCAATCCCTTCTCTATGGATTTTTTGAAGTTTTTTATGAGTTGAGGATAATCAGTATTCTCATAAATTCCTTTTTTAAATCTATGTGAGATTAGTTTTTCGACTAATGAAGCATTAACTGTAGTGGCTCCAACGCCGATAAGTACAGCAAAGTAGTGAACATCAAGGCATTCTCTTGAGGAGACATTTAATGAAGTAAATGTCCTTAAATTATTTTTGATTAAATAACTATGCACAGCACTGGTTGCAAGTATCATTGGCAAAGCAATTCTGTCAGTATTAATATTTTTATCAGTAATAATTAAATGTTGAGAACCAGATCTAACTGCCTGTTCAGCCTCAGAACATATTCTTTGAATTTCATTTAAGAAATTTGTCTCTTCATTTATATTATATGTACAATCAATCTCAGTTGTAAATTTTGACAAATGGCTTTTTAGAGTTTCAAGCTCGTTATCTAATAAGAAAGGGCTTTCTAAAAGTACCAAATTGCATTGTTCAGAGTCTTCTTCTACGATATTACCTAAATTTCCAAGTCTAGTTTTTAGACTCATTACCACTTGTTCTCGAAGGCTATCAATAGGAGGATTAGTTACTTGGGCAAAATTTTGTTTAAAGAAACTATGAAGACCTCGGTATCTTTCAGTTAGTACACTTAGGGGTGCATCGTCACCCATTGATCCAATAGCCTCTTGACCTGTTTTAACCATGGGATCTAAAATTAAATCAAGAGTTTCTAATGTTAGATTAAATGATTTGGCTATTTGAAAAACATTATCTTTCTCCTCTGATGATGGATTATATATCTTGTCTTTGGATAAAATATTATCTAATTTTATGGTTTTTTCATTCCAGTCTGAATATTTATTACGATTACTGAGTAATTCTTTTAATTCAAAGCTTTCATAAAATTTATTCTCTTTATAATTGACTGCGATTAATTCACCAGGGCCAACTCTTCCTTTTTTTAGAATATTTTTTTCATCAATATTAATCATACCCACTTCAGATCCTGAAATTAGTAGGTCGTCATCTGTTAGTATGAACCTAAGCGGTCTTAATCCATTTCTGTCCATACCAGATATTATCCAATCTCCAAAATTTCCACAGACTGCTGCTGGTCCATCCCATGGCTCAATTACAGCATTGCAATAAGCATACATGTTCTTTAATTGATCAGATAAATCAGATCGATTTGACCAAGATTCTGGAATTATCATGGATTTTGCCATAGGCATATCTCTGTCTGTTTGAACAAAAAGTTCAAAAGCAGCATCAAGGGATGCAGAGTCAGAAGCGTCTGGATCAAGTATTGGTTTTAAATCATTAATTCTTTCATTAAAAAAAGGGTGTGTGATTCTTGGCTCATGAGCGCTCATCCAATTTATATTACCCTTTAAAGTATTGATTTCTCCGTTATGTGCTAAAACTCTAAATGGTTGCGCCAAAGACCATGTAGGGAATGTATTAGTGGAATACCTTTGATGGTAAATAGCAAATTTAGATTTAAATTCATCATCTAATAAGTCTGGATAGAATTCAGATAACTGTTCAGCTAAAAACATACCTTTGTATACAATTGTTTCTGTCGATAAAGAGCAAATATAAAAGTCATTAATGCTCTGAGATTTAATTTTGTTTTCTATCCTTCTTCTTGTTAAATAAAGTTTCTTTTCAATATCGGGGTTAGTTTCTTTAGGAGAAAAAATTATTTGTTCAATTTCTGGTTTTGTATAATTAGCTTTTTCACCAATGATCTCTGTATTAACCGGAACTTGTCTCCATCCAAAAAGATTCATTCCAGCTTTTATAATTTCATATTCAACGATAGCTCTACATTTTTCTTGTGCTACAAAATCTCTTTTTGGTAAAAATATCATACCTACACCCAATATAGAGTCTTGTCTCGTTCTATGACCCATTTTTAAAACTTGTTTACTAAAGAAAGAATTTGAAACCTCCAACATAATGCCAGCACCATCTCCAGTTTTACCATCTGCATCAACAGCACCCCTATGGAATACAGCCTTAAGTGCCTCGACACCTTTTTCAACTATATCTCTTCTTGACTCACCTTTGATTGAGGCAACTAAACCGACACCACAATTATCATGTTCATGTTTTTCGTTATAAACATGATTATCTTTAAGCTTTTGCTTATTTCTTCTGTAGTTTTCTAATGGGTGATCTTTCATGATGCTTTTTTTATTTTTGAGCTTTGTAAAAAATTATGAATTGATTTTGCAACTTCACGGCCATCATGGATCGCCCATACAACGAGGGAGGCACCTCTGACGATATCCCCAGCGGCAAAAATCTTTGGATTACTCGTTTGAAATTTTTTAAAATCAACTTTAACTGTTTTCCAGCTTGTTAATTCAATATTTGTTTTAAAATTGTGGTTTAAATCTTCAGGTTCAAAACCTAGAGCTTGGATGATTAAGTCACTTTTTATTTGTTTTTCAACACCCGTTTCAACTGGTTTTCTTCTTCCACTCTCATCAACCTCTCCTAAAGCAGCTACTTTGTATGTCATACTTGTTGCAGTAGAGTTGTCACTTATAATTTTAGATGGGACAGATAACCAATTAAATTTAATTCCCTCTTGCTCTGCATTTAAAACCTCTCTTGCTGATCCAGGCATGTTTTCCTTATTTCTTCTATAAAGACAAGTAACTTCTTTTGCTTGTTGTCTAATTGCTGTTCTAACACAGTCCATAGCTGTATCTCCGCCTCCAATAACAACTACATTTTTATCTTTTGCGGTGAGAAACTTATTATTTGATGGAGAGTCACCTAATCCAGTTCTATTGCTCTCAATTAAGAAATCTAAAGCTGGAATGCTATTGTCTACTGATGATGTATCAATATCTAATTGTCTAGCTTTATACACACCAGTTGCAATTAAGATTGCGTCATAATCTTTTTCCAAATCTTGAAAAGAGATATTTTTTCCAACTTCCATATTTAAATTAAATTTAACTCCACTCTCTAAAAGCCACTCTGTTCTTCTTTCAACAATTTTTTTGTCCAATTTAAAATTAGGTATTCCATAAATCATCAAGCCACCTGCTCGGTCATTTTTTTCATAGACATCTACTTGATATCCATTTTGAGTTAAATAGGCTGAGGCGGCCATTCCTGCAGGGCCAGATCCAATAATAGCCACTTTTTGTTTAAATTGATTTTGTGAAGATAAATTTTTAACCCATCCTTTTTCCCATGCTATTTCTGTTAAGTATTTTTCTAGATTACCAATTGTAATTGCCCCAAAGCCCGCTTGTTCAACAACGCAGTTACCTTCACACAATCGATCTTGAGGACAGACCCTTCCACATACCTCTGGGAATGCATTTGTAGAAGCGGATACTTGATAAGCTTCTTCCAATCGGCCTTCAGCGATGTATCGAAGCCAATCTGGTATATTATTATTTAAAGGACAATGAATTTGACAATATGGTATTCCGCATTGTGAGCACCTTGAAGATTGCTCAACAGAGTCATTTTTATCAAACTGACTGTAAATTTCCTGAAAATCCTTTATCCTTATCTCAGGTTCAGTTTTAGATGGATTCTTTGGTTTTTTTTTATGAAACTCTAACATGATAATAAAATATTACTGTATTCTCCTACAAATAAGTCGGATGGTATTAATATAAAGATTTTAAGACTTAGTAAACCAATAAATGATAATAAATTATGACTATTGATGGTATTTTTTATATTTTTTATGGTCTAATACAAGGAATTACTGAATTTATCCCCATTAGTTCAAGTGGTCACCTAAATATCATAGAAATACTTTATAAGAACATAGAATCAAGAAACTATTTATATGAAACATCTGCCCACTTTGCCTCATTGTTAGCTTTACTAATATATCTGTTTGCACATAAACATTTTTCAAAATCAAATATTAAAGCCAACTTTAGGGTAATAGTTTATGCAACTATACCAGCAGTTTTTCTGGGCATAATACTAAAATTTTATAATTTAAGTTTTATTAGCTTAGAATTAATAGGATACACCTCAATTGTAGGAGCAATA
>CABZUC010000011.1 GCA_902528805.1 uncultured Alphaproteobacteria bacterium | reverse complement strand
AAATATTAATTTTATTCAAGAAAAAGATCTTAGTGCTTATCTAAAAAAAGAAGATATGAAAGAATACTTAACAAACTTTGAATTTGATCAGAGTATGAAGAAATTTGTTGAGGAAAATCCAGATTTTATTTTAAATGTTTTGCGTGAATACCAATTAAATCAAAATAAATTAGAACAAGAAAAAATTAATAAAGAAAATATATCAAGCATACAAAATTTAAATTTACAAGCTCATCCTATGTATTTAGGTGATGCTAGTGGCACAAAAGTTATTTATGAATTTGTCGATTACAATTGTGGATACTGTGAAAAATATCACCAGGAATTAATTAATGTGATGAAAGAGGATACATCAGTAAAAATAGTTATAATACAAATGCCAATTTTAGGAAATTTTTCAAAGGATTTAACAACCATTGCTTTAGCTTCCTCATTACAAGGTGAATTTAAAACAGTTCATAACTATCTATATTCATCTGAAAGAAAATCAAACATGGAGGATATTTTAGCAGATCTATTTTTAAAGGGCGTTGATCTTCAAATACTTAAAAAAGATATGGACTCCCAAGAAGTGAAAGACTTTCTATCAATTCATAAGAGTTACGTCGATGAATTTAAATTTACTGGAAGCCCAGCAACAATCATAGGAAATCAAATTATTCCAGGTTTTATTGACCAAAGTAAAATTATTGAGATTTTGGAAAAAGAATTTTCCTGAACTCAATGAAAATTAGTAATTTCTCTAAGATTTCAACTAATATTTTTGGATCTCGTGTAACAGGGTTCTTTAGAGACATACTTTTTGCTAACTATTTAGGTGCAAACTTAATGTCAGATGCATTTCTTTTTGCTTTTAGGTTACCAAATTTATTTAGAAGAATTTTTGCTGAGGGTTCAATGAATAGTGTTTTTATACCCCTATATGTTAATCAAGAAAAAATAAATTCAAAAATGTCTAAGGATTTTATATGGATAATTTTTAACTTTTTTTTTGTAATTACATTACTTATATCTTTTTTAATATTTTTATTTAGTGAGCAAGTAATATCATTATTAGCACCAGGATTTTTATTAAATGAAAGTCAATTTTTATTTGCGAATGAGCTATTAATCATAACTTTTCCTTTTTTAATATTTGTAACTTTGTCATCAGTATTGAGTTCAGTATTAAACGTTAAGGGTAATTTTTTCTTACCTTCTTTTTTATCTATCATTCTTAATATTTTTATGATTTCAACATTAGTCATTTTTAAATCTGACTCTCACTTCGCACTTGCATGGTCAATGATTGTTGCAGGTTTTACTCAATTAATACTTCTATTTGTAAATATAGGTGCAATTAAAATATTTTGGAGTACTGGATTAAAAAGCATTAACGAACTATCTGGCCAGCTAAAAAAATTCTTTAAAAGATTTTTATATTCTTTACTGGGCTCTGGTATTGTCCAATTAAATATTTTTATCTCAATTTTATTTGCATCTTTAGTAGGCGAGGGTGCAATAAGCCAAATTTATTATGCTGATAGAGTAATTGATTTACCATTTGCTTTAATTGCGGTTGCTATGTCTTTTACACTTCTTCCTTACTTGAGCAAAAATATTAGTGATGAGAGTAAGAATTCTAAAGCTTTTAACGAAACTGTTATATTTTGTTTTTTATTCGCTATACCAAGTGCATTTGGAATTTTTATCCTTAGTGAAGACATTATTAGAGTCTTATTTGGTAGGGGAGAGTTTAATAATGATGATGTTCTTATTACTTCAAAAATTTTATTAATTTACTCTTTCTCATTGCCAGGATACATGCTTGCAAGAGTTTTTAATCAAGTATTTTATTCTTATGAGAAAGTTGAGTATCCAGTTAAGGCAGCAATTCCTACATTTATTTGTAATTTTATTTTATGTTTTCTGCTTTACAGATCTTTGGGTGTTATTGGATTAGCTATAGCTGGTGCTATAAGTGTATGGTTAAATTTATTTATTCAAATTTATTATTTAAAAAAATATTTTAACAGTTTTTTCGAAAAATTATTAGTATTTGACTTTAAGAAATTAATTAAGATTTTATTAAGCGCGTTTAGTATGTCTATTTCAATATTATTTATTAAAAAAATTGTAGATTTAAATATATATCTTGACCTGTTAATTCAAATTCTTGTTGGTTTATTAATATACTTCTTAATACTAAATTGGCTTAAATTAAGTGAATTAAAACTTATTTTTCAATTGAAAAAATTTAATTAGGAATTTTATTTACTATTCATTTATTTAATTTAAAAGTAATTTTGCCCTAAACTTATGGGCGTGTAGCTCAGCTGGTTAGAGTACTTGCTCGACACGCAAGGGGTCACAGGTTCGAATCCTGTCACGCCCACCATTTACTTCTTAAGTTGATGATGTTATATGTAATTTATGAAAAAATATTTATTAGTTATTTTAATTTATATCCTTTCTTCAAATTTAACAGCTAGCGCAAATAGCTATTCCATTTTTGGAGGCACTTATGATTATGATGACGATAACACAACTAATTTAATTGGATTAAATTATCATATATCTAATAGTGAAATAGATTTTTTAAATATATTAACAATAAACCCGGTTGTTGGTGGATTGGTAACTGCTAAAAGCGCAAGTATGTTTTATGGGGGTTTTGAAACAAATTTAGGTTCTGATTTAATTTATTTAAATCTTTCTTCTTCAGCAGGTATTTATAGTAATGGTGATGGAAAAGATTTAGGAAATGCTATCCAATTTAAATCAGAAGTTAACTTACTCTATAGCTTATCTGATAAGATCCGAATTGGCATTGGTTCCCATCATATTTCAAATGCAGGCTTAGACTCTGTAAATCCAGGCACTAATAATTATTACTTGATTTTTAATAGAAATTTCTAGATTTTTTCATAATTTATTCATTTGTTAATTTGTTAAATTCGTTTATTTTTATCAATTATGACAAAAAACTTCCTAGCATACTTATTGTTTTCAGTTTTAATTGTAATAATTTTAGTTATTGGCTACGAAGAAATTAAAATTTATTTTGATGCTAATCCTTATATAAACGGAATTATCCTTCTAACACTTGTGATCGGATTTCTACTTTACTCATTTAAAATATTTTCATTGAGTTCCGAGTTTAGGTTTATGAACTCCGTGGCTTTTGGAAAATTAAAACTTAATGACTCATCTTTAAATAATTACCCAATGACAAAATCTATTGCAAATAATTTAGGGATAACAACAACAAATAAAAGTATCACAAAAACACTTGATGAAATACTTGACGATCTTCTATCATCTATAGAAAGTGGGAGTGACATATCCAAGTACCTTATTAACTTAGCTATTTTTTTAGGATTAATTGGAACATTTTATGGATTACTTTTAACTATAGGTAGTGTTTCAAATGTCATCGATGGTTTAACAATTGAACAACAGGACTTCGGGGCATTTTTTAACAATTTAAAAGACGGATTAAAGTCACCTTTATCAGGAATGACTATTGCTTTTAGCTCCTCATTGTTTGGCTTAGTAACTTCGTTGATATTAGGGCTTTATGAAATAATTACTAGAGGTGTCAAACAAAGTTACTATGAATTCTGTGAAAACCAAATTCGCCTTTTTTATAGATCTAGCCCAAACGCAAAAAAAATTACTCAAAACTCTGATAATTCATCTTTGGCCCAAAACATAGCTTCTAAACTTGATGATCTAGTTGATGGAATGAAAAATTCTAGTGATGATTTAAGAAAAGAAGTTATTACAGAGCTCAAGTCTGTAAGTAAGTCTATAAAAGACCTAGACAAAAAGTGAGTTATCTCTCAAAAACTCAAAGTTCAGACAACGATAATATAATTTGGCCTGGATTTGTGGATGTATTGGCGTCCACATTAATGGTCATAATTTTTATTGTTTTACTTTTCACAGTAGCGCAAGTTTATCTGGGTGACTTAGTTGTAGGAAAAAACCAGCAAATTCAAAGTTTAGAAAAGACTATTGACATCCAAGATGAGACTATTGTTGAACAAGATGTAACTCTAACAGATAAAGAGATTGAGTTACTTGATAGACAAAATCTAATTGAAAAACTTGATGAGGAAATATCCTCTAAACAATCTCAAATTCTTGTACAAGACACTATAATTCAAGATCAGTCACTTGATATAGATAAATTAAATACAATTATTGCTAAAATTACTGAAGAGCTATCCTTGTCTTTATCTGATAGAGAAACTCTTCAACAAAACCTGTCTGATTTAAATGAGCAACAAAAACAGTTAAAGGCTGATTTAATTAAACTTGGTGGAGAAAATAGTGAGCTAGTTGGACAAATTGGTGCTTCTCAAAATAGAATAGAAAATCTTCTTGAGTCTCTAAGTTCATCTGAGAATATTAATCAAGAATTACAAAGCAAAATATCTTCTTTAGAAGAGGAGTCATTAATACAATCTACAGATTTAAATGAGGCTCTAAATTTAATAGCTAATTTAGCTTTAGATATTGAAATACTAAGTAATGAAATTAACCTTTTAAATAACTTACTAGAGTCAAAAGAAGCTGAAATAGCACAAAATGAAATGGAACTCGGTGAACTAGGGGATAGATTAAATAGAGTACTCACAAGTGAATTATTCAAGTTACAAAAGTACAAATCAGAATTTTTTGGAAAATTATCTGAAGCTATAGCAGATAGAGAGGATATTCAGATTAAAGGAGATAGATTTATTTTTCAGTCAGAAATATTATTTGACTCTGGAAGTGCATCTTTTCAAGATGAAGGAAGGATAGCTTTATCTCTTATTACCAAAACAATTATTGAAGTTACTGAGTCAATTCCATCTGATTTAAATTGGATACTACAAATAGATGGCCATACAGATAAAGTGCCTATTTCAACTTCTCAATTCCCCTCTAATTGGGAACTTTCTCATGCTAGAGCTTTAGAAGTTGTTAAATTTCTTATTCAACAAGGCATACCAGCTAATAAGTTATCGGCTAATGGATACGGTGAGTATCAACCAATAAATTTAGGTGACACAAAAGAGGATTTAAAAGAAAACCGAAGAATAGAATTAAAAATTACTCAAAACTAGATTTTACTCAACCCACATTTTAATAATTTTATCTGGATCATCCACTAAACCATTTTTCATAGGATCGCCCATTTTAATTGCATCAACAAATTCCATACCTTCTATTACTTCACCCCAAACAGTATACTGCCCGTCTAAGTGTGGTGTGTCTCCAAAACATATAAAAAATTGACTGTCAGCACTATTAGGATCTTGAGATCGCGCCATGCTTAGCGTACCTCTTTTGTGAGGTAAATCATTAAATTCAGCTTCAATATTTTTACCAGAACCGCCTGTACCAGCTCTTCTTAAATCAAAGTTATCAGAGTCAGAGTTACCAAATTGAACGTCTCCTGTTTGAGCCATAAATCCATCTATGACTCTATGAAAAACTACTCCATCGTAACTACCTTTAGCAACTAGATCAGTAATTTGCTTAACATGCTTGGGTGCCTTATCTTCGAAGGTCTTGATTTTGACGATACCGTCTTTAAGTTGTAAATTAATAACATCCTCCTTGGAATATAGATTATTAGAAAATAATAAAAATGAAATTGAAACTAGTAATTTAATCAAACTCACAATGAGAAAGTAACATAGTTTATAATCAATAAAATTTATTTATTTGATAATTCTGTCGCTATAGATGTTATTTTTTTTCTAAGTGAATTTAGACCATTTGACCTTGATTGTCCTAAATGATTGGAGAGGCCGATTTCTTCAAAAAAAGATAACGGATTATTTAATATAGTCTCAGGACTTTCCTCATTGTAAGCATAATAAACTAAATAAAACAAACCTTTTACAATTACAGAGTCACTTGAGCCAGAAAGATTAATTTTTCCATCAATAAATTCTGGAACCATCCATAAATTCGATGTACATCCTTGTACACGATATTCCTCAGTTTTATAGCTATCATCTAGAACAGGCAGTTTTTTTCCTAAATCAATTAAATATTGATATTTGTCCTCCCAATTATCAAAAAAAGAAAAATCTTCTTTAATTTTGTTGATTTTTTCATTAATTAACATAAATTTCTGCCTTATTATTAATAACTAATACATTAAATTATGAAAATTAAAAGTTCTCTTAAAACAGCTAAAACCAGAGATAAAAACAATCAACTGGTTAGAAGAAAGGGTAGGTTATATGTGATCAATAAAACAAACCCAAGAATGAAAGCCAGACAAGGCTAACCAATCAATCTAGATATTTCTCAACTTCCAATGCTGCCATACACCCCATACCAGCAGCTGTAACAGCCTGTCTGTAAATTTTATCTTTTACATCTCCTGCAGCAAATACACCATCAATAGAAGTTTTTGTGCTATCTGGATCTGTGATGATATACCCTCCATCATCCATCTTTAGTTGGCCTTTAAATAATTGTGTTGCCGGATCGTGCCCTATTGCAATAAATACACCATCTATTTTTAGGGTTGAGGTTTTATTATCTTTTTTATTGAGTAAGTCTATAGACTCTAAATCATCATTACCATTAAACTTAGTTACTTCGCTATCCCATATAAATTCAATTTTTGAATTTTCTTTTAGTCTATCTTGTAATATTTTCTCTGCTCTAAGTTTATCTCTTCTATGAATTAGATAAACTTTAGTTGCAAACTTAGTTAAAAATAAAGCTTCTTCTGCTGCACTATTACCACCTCCAATAACGGCTACTTCTTTATCTTTAAAGAAAAAACCATCACAAGTGGCGCAAGCTGATAGTCCATGACCTTGAAATTTAGACTCATTTTCTAAACCAAGCCACCTCGCTTGAGCTCCAGTGCTTATTATCACAGTTTTTGCGTTTAGAGTTGTGCCATTATCCAAATTTAATTTTTTTACATCTTCATTTAAAAAAACTTCAGTTACTTGTGAATTGATAATTTTGGTACCAACGTGAGCAGCTTGTTTTTGCATTTGATCCATTAACCAAGGACCTTGAATAGGGTCTTCATATCCTGGATAATTTTCTACATCAGTAGTTATGGTAAGTTGACCACCTGGTTGAAAACCACTCACTAAAATGGGTTTTAGATTAGCTCTAGCAGCATAAATGGCAGCAGTATAACCTGCTGGACCTGATCCTATAATAATTACATTATTAATCTCAGCCATTTATTGGCCAACTAGTTGGAAAAGTTACATAATTAATTTGCATACATCTTCTCTCAATTTTAATTTCTTTTTTTTCAAGTCCGTGCCATGTATTGTTGCCAGAAGCAAAGAAATATCCAGTATTATGTCTATAAGGGACGGTCTTAACAAGTTTCATATCGGTATCATAAAAATCAGTTCCAAGTTTCTCTGACTCATCATAAGTGTTAATAAATAACATCATTGTCATAAGCTTTTCCTTGATGTCCAAATGTGGTTTTAGCCAAAATCCCTTACGATCAGAAATATATTCAATCCTAATAAAACTATTTGAGAGATCTTTTTTGATTTTATCTTGAATAGACTCAATAACATCTTTATCTCTCAAATCTTCAATTAGCTCCATGCCATTAGATAGGTTCTCAGAATTATCGTTTTCTAGGAAGACTCTCAGCTTACCATCCAATCCATCCCCACCAGCATCAGCAGCTCTAGTACCATCAAAAGATCTTGGTGCATCAGATATATTTACATCATTAAGCTCGTTTATAAGCTCATTTGTAAAAGGAGAGTCTAGTTCCCAATGAGGAAAAGGTTTCGAGTATGTTGTACAACGATTTAAAATTGATTCCTTAAGCATCTTCAGAAATGAACCTTAAATTAGATTGTATCTTATTCAAGATCTTAGTTTTTAGTGCCTCATTATACTCACTTAAAGAAATTTCATATGGTTTTATATTTTGGTCATAGTATTGCGCAAAATTGTTACTTGTGATTTTATCAAAAAATTGATGATATCTTTTTGGACACAATTCCTCTTCAAACTTAAATAAAAATGTACCAGCTTCAGATGATATAGCTTCAGATATCATAGATATTGAGTCCCAGGTTACAATTTGTAAATGAGCCTGCGATAAAAGCTCACCATATTCTTTTGGGTTAAATAAATCATCAGACATATATATGTTTTCCATATTAATTTTCGATAGTTCCTCTAAGAGACTATTTGGTGTTCTTCTTGAGGGAATAATATTCACTTTAGATTTTTCACTAAGAAATTTAATTTCATTAAGAATTTTTTTCTGTGTTTGTTGATTAAATTTAAAATATTTATTAGGACCGCCAATAATAAAATTAATAATTTTATTATTTCTAGCATTTTTATTAAATTTTATGTTATGAATTGCAAGCATTGTCGAAATACAATTCTCTGAGTTTAAATTATCGTGCTCTGGGCAAACTATTAAATCAAATAAATTATGATTAACTTTTGGATTTTGAATATGAATATTAAAAATGAATTTTTTATATTTATTTTTTAAATATATAGAGGCTTTTACGCTTTTTTTTCCGCAACTAATAAGAATGGTATTTTTTTCAATTTTTAGTGAAGAAAGATTAATATAAGCAAAACTACTGCTTGGTATTAATTCAATTGGTAAGTGTTTAAAAAAGGACTTTATTTTTAAATCAAAGTTTTTAAAGTCCTCAGATATTAATCTAGCTAATCCCTCTATCTGGCTTCTCATACCTGCAGCACCTTCGCTGATGGTAATTACATTGTATTTATTCAAATTTTATTATTTAAATCTTACTGACTTAATTTCGTACGAAGTAATACCTTTTGGCGTAGAAACTTCTATGTAGTCACCTTTTTTTTTTCCTATTAGTGCTCTTGCTATAGGGCTAGTAACAGATATTTTTTTTTGTTCAATGTCAGCTTCTACTTCTCCAACTAGTTGATACTTTGACTCTTTATCATTATCTAAGTTAATTATCGAAACTGTGGCCCCAAACTTTACTACAGTTCCTGATAGTTTTGATACATCAATCAATTCAGCTTGAGCAATTATACTCTCTATTTCAGCTACTCTACCTTCAATAAAACTCTGTTTTTCACGAGCAGCATGATACTCAGCATTTTCAGAGAGATCTCCATTACTTCTAGCATCAGCAATTGCTTTTATAATAATTGGTCTTTCAACAGTTTTAAGATGCTTAAGTTCATCGAGGAGTTTTTTTTGCCCCTCTTCTGTCATTGGTATTTTTTCCATTTTTAATACAATTTTTATTAAGTTGTAGAAAATATTGAATTTTCTTGGTTATTACAAATGAATTTTTAAATTAGAAAGAATGATGAATTTGTATAGGTTTTACAGAAATTGGCTTATTTTTTAATGTTATCAATGATTTTATTAATATTTTTGCACTTCTAAGGTTGGTATAGTAGGGAACATTAAGATCCACAGATGTTCTTCTTATTGTAAAACTATCAATTATTGCCTGTTTGTCCTCAGTTGTATTGATTACCAAATCTATCTTATTTTCCTTAATATATTCAACCACATGGGGGGATCCCTCAGCCACTTTATTAACTAAATTTGAAGAAATTCCCTCTTTCATTAAATAGTCGTGGGTGCCTTTCGTAGAAAATAAATTATAGCCATTATCTGTGAATGATTTAGCCATCTCAGATATGCTTTGCTTATCCTCATCTTTAACAGAGATGAATATATTTTCTATATCATTTAGTTTCTGACCAGCACCAATTTGACTTTTTAAATAAGCTAAATAAAAATCCTCATCAATTCCCATAACTTCACCAGTGCTTTTCATCTCTGGTCCGAGAATGACATCAGTATTTGGGAATTTGTTAAATGGAAATACAGCCTCTTTGATTGCAAAATATGGTAAAGAGCTATTATCAAATTCCTGATATTCTTTAGTTAAAGTTTTACCAACTATTAATTCAGCTGCTATTTTAATAAATGGTATTCCTATGGCTTTTGCAAGAAATGGAATGGTTCTGCTAGCTCTTGGATTTGCTTCAAGAATAAAAATCTCATCATCTTTGATAGCATATTGAATATTCATTAAACCAAGCGTCTTTAATTCAGTTGCAAGAGATATACTAAATTTTTTAATATCGGATATCACTTTATCATTAAGAGAGAAGGGGAGTATACTACAAGCACTATCACCCGAGTGAATACCAGCTTCTTCAATGTGTTCCATAATACCAGCTATCATAGTATTACCTTGACTATCTCTTAATACATCAACATCAACTTCTTTTGCATTTTGAAGAAACTCATCAATTAAAATTACATTATTTTCTAATGCCCAGTAGTTTTGATCTATATAATCTTGCACATCATCTAAATGGGCCATTTTTTCCATCATTCTTCCACCCAAGACATATGAAGGTCTAAGTAGAATAGGAAACTTTAGTTTGGAAGACTTGGTAACAAGCTCTTTTGTTCCCAAAGAAATATCACTCTTTGGTTGTTTTAAACCTACTTTACTGATTAATTTTTGAAATCTCTCTCTGTCTTCTGATATATCTATTGCTTCAAAAGATGTGCCGAGTATCTTATAATCATACTCTTTGAGTTTGTTGGCTATTCTAAGAGGTGTTTGTCCACCAAATTGGACTATTACCCCCTCTACAACACCGGTCTCGTTTTCTTTATCAATTATATTTTTGACGTATTCAAAATCCAAAGGCTCGAAATAAAGTTTATCTGAAGTATCATAATCAGTTGAAACGGTCTCAGGATTACAATTGATCATAATTGTTTCATAGCCAAGTTTCTGAAAAGATTTTACAGCTTGGACACAACAATAATCAAATTCAATACCTTGACCTATTCTGTTAGGACCCGAACCAAGAATGATAATTTTTTTTTTATCAACCGGTCTAGACTCGCAGCTAAATTCATTTATTTCAGAGGCGAAAGTTGAATAAAGATAAGCAGTAGAAGAGTCGAATTCATTTCCACATGTATCTACTCTTTTAAATATTGTCTTTAAATTATTATTTTTTTGAAGAATATAAATCTTATCTATATTAATTTTTGTTAAATTACTTATGTGGTGATTTGAAAATCCAGTTTTTTTTGCTAATGTAAATAAATTTTTATCTAAGTTATTCCCTGCCTTTACTAACAACTGTTCGATATTGATAATTTCATTAATTTCTCTTAAAAAAAATAAATCTATATGTGTTAACTCACTTATTTCATTTAAAGATATTTTACGTCTTATAGCTTCTGCAACTATTAATAACCTATCAGGTCTTTGTTTTGTAAGTAGATTTTTTAAATTTTCATCTTTTAGATTTAATAATTCGTGACTAATATCCAAACCAAAGTTATCAGACTCTATCGAATAGAATGCTTTCAAAAGAGACTCTTTGAAAGTTCTACCTATAGACATAATTTCACCTACTGATTTCATAGCAGTATTTAATTCACTAGGTGTTCCCTGAAATTTTTCAAAATTAAATTTTGGAATTTTGGTTACAATATAATCAATTACCGGTTCGAAACTTGCTGGAGTTACTTTGGTTATATCATTCTCTAACTCATCTAATGTGTAGCCAACTGCTAGGAGAGCAGCTATTTTAGCAATAGGGAACCCCGTAGCCTTTGATGCTAAGGCAGATGACCTACTAACCCTAGGATTCATTTCAATAATTAAAATTCTTCCATTTTTTGGATTTACTGCAAATTGAACATTAGAACCTCCAGTCTCTACACCTATTTTTCTTAGTATTGCAATACTTTGATTCCTTAATTTTTGATATTCTTTATCTGTTAAAGTAAGTGCTGGGGCTATGGTTATACTATCGCCAGTATGTATTCCCATAGGGTCTAAATTTTCTATTGAACAAACTATTATTGAATTATCTAAATTATCTCTTACTACTTCAAACTCAAACTCTTTCCAACCAATTAACGATTCTTCGACAAGAGTTTTTGATACAGGACTCAAATCAATAGCATTTTTAACTTTGGAAATAAATTCATCTTTATCGTATACAATTCCACCACCTGTCCCCCCCAGCGTGTAAAAAGGTCTCAAAATTAATGGGAAACTAACTTCACTGACCATTTTATTAAGATCAGACTTATCATCAACTATAATACTAAATGGTGTTTCAAGCCCAATGTCAGACATAGCTTCAGCAAATAACTTTCTATCTTCAGCTACATCAATTGATCTAGGACTAGCACCTAAGATTTTGATAGTGCTATTTTCAAAAAAACTCTCTTTATTTAGTTCTCTAATTATATTTAGAGCTGTTTGACCTCCCATAGTTGGTAAAATTGCATCAGGTTTCTCTTTATCAATTATTTTTTTTACAATTTCTTTATCTATAGGTTCTATATAAGTTTTATCTGCAAACTCAGGATCTGTCATTATAGTAGCAGGATTTGAGTTAACTAACACAACCTCATAACCCTCTTTTTTTAGTGCTTTACACGCCTGACTACCAGAGTAATCAAATTCACATGCCTGCCCGATAATTATTGGACCTGAGCCAATTACCAATATTTTAGATATATCTTTTCTAGCTGGCATTTTTATTAATTAGATTTATAAATTCGTCAAAAAGATACCTACTATCGTGAGGTCCAGGGCTAGACTCTGGATGATATTGCACTGAAAACAGAGGTTGATCTTTGGACTTCATTCCATCTATGGTTTTATCGAACAATGATTTGTGAGTAATTTGTAAAGAAGTTGGAAAATTATTTTCTAGAACAACAAATCCGTGGTTTTGAGATGTTATTTCTACTTTATTAGTATCTAAATTTTTTACTGGATGATTTCCCCCTCGATGACCTTTCTCCATTCGAGCTGTCGAAGCATTAAAAGCTAAGCTTAATATTTGATGACCTAGACAGATACCAAATGTTGGGATTTTTTTATTTAGTAATTTAGTTAATTCAGGTTTTATATTCTCATAAACTTTTTTGGGATCACCTGGACCATTACTTAAAAAAATTCCGTCAAATTTTTTATTTATTAAGTCGTTTGCTTTAAAATTCATATCAAATTCTTCTATATTACAATCTCTAGAGTATAAATTTTTCTTAATATTATCCTTTGCACCAAAGTTTAGAAAAGCTATTAAGTATTTTTTTTTATTTTTTTCTTGCTCTTTGATAGTTAACTCTGATGTAAAATCTTTAATTACATCATTTTCTTCCAGAGAAAGACTTTGATCTATTTGTGAACAAATTTCCTCAATATTTTTGGTTTTAAAGTAATCCTCAGAGCATAGCATAATATTTTTTGGTCCAAATTTTCTTATAATTTTCGTTAAAGATCTTGTATCTATATCAAAAAAAGCACAAGAATTTTGATCCATTATCCATTTTGTAAAACTAGTTTGAGCTCTCCAATTTGAACTTTGTTCAAATAATTCATTACTTATAAGACCAGATGCATGTATTTTCCAAGACTCATAGTCTTCGTCGTTACATCCAACTATTCCTATTAATGGAAAGGTAAAGTTTATAAATTGGGATTTATATGAAGGGTCAGTTAAAATTTCTTGATAACCAGTCATACTGGTATTAAAGCAAATTTCGGCTATCTTGAACTCATCTTTTGATAGAAACTTACCTTTGAAAATATAATTTTTGTTATAAATTAAGTAACCGTTTTGATAATTAATTTTTATTTTATTATCTAATACGGTCATATTAAATCATGTGTATTAGTATATTATTAGAGAGGAAATTCAAATGAGTTTGGCAAAAAAAATTTCTGAAGACGTTAAAAGTGCTTTAAAAGGCGGAGATAAGAAAAAACTTTCAATAGCACGGTATATCTATTCTGAGTTGAAAAATTTTCTAATAAAAGAGAATCTAGATAGGGATGTGATCAAGTTATCTGATGAAAGCGTAATCAAAATTATTAAGACCCAACTAAAACAAAAAAAAGAATCATTAGAATTTGCATTACAGGCAAAAGTTCAAAGTAAAATCGATGACTTAGAATTTGATATTAATTACCTAAATAATTTTCTCCCCACTTTGATGGATGATGACTCCACTAAAAAAATTATATCAGATCACATCAAAGAAAATAATTTAGAAAATAAAGATTTTGGTAAAATAATGGGTTTTTTGAAGCAAAATTATAATAATAAAATTGATATGAATTTAGCTTCTAAAATTATCAAACATATTTTTAAAAAATGACCGATAATAACATCAAAGAAGTTATAAACAGAACTTCTATAGTTGAAATTATTAACTCATCAGTTCCTTTAAAGAAAAAAGGAAGTAATTATTTTGGCCTAAGTCCCTTTAAAAAGGAAAAAACACCTTCATTTTCTGTTAATGAAGAAAAGAAAATATTTCATTGTTTTAGTACAGGAGAACACGGTAACGTAATTGATTTTTTGATTAAAGTGAAAGGATATAGTTTTAAAGATGCTTTATATGAACTAGCCGAAAAGGCGGGTATTGAATTAAGTTTTAAATCATCAAAATTAAATAATATTATTTATGAAATTAACGCATTTACAAAAGATATATTTCATCAAAATTTATTTAATTCTAACAAACATTTAGATTACCTATTAAAAAAAAGAAAATTTAATATGGATATGATTCAAAAATTTGAATTAGGTTCATCAATAAATTCATTTAATCTTCAAAAAAAATTCTTAAATAATTTTGATGTTAATAATTTAGTAGCAGCTGGTATTTTCAGTAAGAATAAAAATTCAAAATTATTTTTTTCAAATAGAATTATGGTTCCTATACTTAATATGCAAAATAAAACTCTAGGTTTTGGTGGCAGGGTGATTGATGACAGTTTACCAAAGTACATTAATACAGCTGAAACTAAAATTTTTAAAAAAAAACAAATATTATTTAATGAAAAAATACTTAATAAACAAAATAGTAAAAAAATAATTATCGTCGAGGGTTATTTTGACGTTATTAAATTAGAACAATGTGGTTTTAAAAACTGCATAGCCCCTCTAGGAACATCTATAAATCATGAGAAATTAATTGAAATAACTAAAAAAGGTTTTGAGATAATAGTATGCCTCGACGGAGATGTAGCTGGAAGAAATGCAACTATAAGATTAATGAATAATTTACTTGGTGATAAAAATTTTGAACTTGGGATTAAATTTGTACTATTACCCAAAAACTTTGATCCAGATCTATTAATAGAATCTAAAATGTTTGATACACTGAGTAGACTTATAGATCAACCACTGTCTATTGAAGAACTAATAGAAAAGTATTTAGAAAAATTTAATAAAAGTACAGATATTGATAGCCAGTTTAAAGGGTCAAAAGTATTAAAAAGTTTACTTTCAAATATATCCAATGTTGATTTAAAAAAAATTCTTACTAAACATTTTGATAATATAAATTCAATAAAAGTTAATCAAAAAGCCAGTGGTAATTCTAATACTCAAAACCTAGAACTTAAATTTGATTTGAAATCAAAATTTTCTGCCGCTTTGATTATATTCTTTATTGAAAATCAATCTCAAAGAGAAAGGGTTTATGATTTAATAGCAACTGCTAAATTTGATGGTAAATTTAAAGAAATCCGAGACTTAGTTATTAAAAAAACTCTATTCAAATCAACAACTATTGAGATTTATACAGAATTAGACTCTAAGGGATTGAATTTTGCAAAAAATTTACTATTTTCTAATGAAGTTCGAAGGCTGTGTAGATTTGCATCACCTAAATTTAATCACGATCCTTATAATGAAATTGAAAAAATAATTAGTTTTATAAATAGTTAAAAATGACAAAAAAAAAAGTTACAACAAAAAGCCCCAAAAAAAAAATTATTAAAAAAAAAGCTGTCTTAGAAAAAAAAGAAAAAACATCAAAAATAAATAAAAAATCTGTTAGTTCATCAAATCTATTAGAGTTAATTTATAAAGAAAACGAAAATCAGCTTATTACATTAATTACAAAAGAATTTGATAAAGATATAGCCTCAAAATCAAAAACATATATCAAGTCTTACACTAAAATTGAGGACTCTATTATTTCTATAAATGATTTTCTAAACTACATTGAAAATCTTGATGAAGATCTCTTTAAATTATTCAAAGCTTATACTTCCTCTGCAGACTCAGACCCCTCATCTTCAAATGACGATACAGAAGAAGAAGAAAAATCTACTGGAGTAAAAAGTGATGACCCTGTTCGAATGTATCTTAAAGAAATGGGTAACGTTGAGTTGCTGTCCAGAGAAGGTGAAATAGCAATTGCAAAAAGAATTGAGTCTGGATTGGATAGAATGATGAATTCAATTCTTGAGTGCCCAGCTTCGATAGATATTCTTAAAAAATGGATTGACCAAGTGAAACATAATGAAATTAATCTGAGAGAAATAGTTGACTTTGATGAATATTTTAATGAAGACAACGACCCCTATTCTAATTCTTCAAAAAGAAAAGAAATCCAGAAAATAATTAATGACAAAAAAAAAGCTCTTTTAAAAGAAAAGCAGCAATTGATGAAAGAACAGGGGATAGAAATAGATAAGGAAAAACTTCAAGAAACATCAAATGAGGAAGATATTGAAAATGAGAGTTTTTCTATTTCTATAATAGAAGAATTTTATAAACCTGAAATCTTAAAAAAATTAGACAGAGTTTTAGTGCTGTCTGAAAACATAACTAAAATTAAAAAAAATAAGAATATTGCTAAAATTTCTGATTTAAAATCACTCAAAGAACTTAAAAAAAATCAGGATGAGATACTTAATTACTTTAATGAAATAAAAATTAAGCCTCATAAGTTAGAAGAGATAATTACGCATCTTTATTCAATTAACAAGGAAATACAGTCAAAAGAGGTCTCTCTATTAACCTTGGCAACACAAAATAAAATAGGTAGAGATGTCTTTTTAAAACACCATAATTTAAAAGACACTTATACACTGTACCAAAAACATATGATTTCTGCAGATGACTCTTTTAAAGCTTTATTTCAAAAAAATAGTGATAAATTAAAAGTAATTTATAAAGAAGTCTTAAGTTTATCTAAGATAGCAAATCAAAATACAATTGAATTCAAGGAGAAGGTCAGAGAAATACAATCCGGCCAAAGAACCGCTAATCAAGCTAAAAAAGAAATGATTGAAGCTAATTTACGCTTGGTTATTTCAATAGCAAAAAAATATACAAATAGGGGTCTTCAGTTTTTAGACCTTATTCAAGAAGGAAATATAGGCTTAATGAAAGCGGTTGATAAATTTGAATATAGAAGGGGCTATAAATTCTCTACTTATGCAACTTGGTGGATCAGACAGGCAATTACTAGATCTATCGCAGATCAAGCAAGAACAATTCGTATTCCAGTGCATATGATTGAGACAATCAATAAAATTGTTAGATCAAGTAGACAATTAATTTTGGAGTTGGGAAGGGAGCCTACCCCAGAAGAATTATCTGTCAGACTAAAGATGCCAATTGAAAAGGTAAGAAAAGTTTTAAAAATAGCAAAAGAACCTGTAAGCTTAGAGACACCTATAGGAGATGATGATGATAGTTTTCTTGGAGATTTCATTGAAGATAAGAATGCAGTGATACCTGAAGATGCAGTAATGCAATTAAATCTTAGAGAAACTACAACCAAAATACTTTCTACTTTGACACCAAGAGAGGAAAGAGTACTGAGGATGAGATTTGGTATTGGAATGTCATCAGACCATACACTAGAGGAAGTTGGTCAGCAATTTAGTGTTACTAGAGAAAGAATTAGACAAATTGAGGCAAAAGCATTAAGAAAACTAAAACACCCTATAAGATCTAAAAAACTTAAGTCTTTTATGGACTCTTAAAATTATCGCTATTTAAAATTCTTGTTTTTTTTTCATAAGATTATAATAGTAACAATTCTAATCATGGGCCTGTAGTTCAGTTGGTTAGAACGCGGTGCTCATAACGCCGTTGTCGCAGGTTCGAGTCCTGCCGGGCCCACCAACATAAAAATTATTTTATATTTTTTGTATTTCGATTATTAAAGCTTCTAAACTTCCTCTATTTTTTCTTAATATTTTGTTAAACTCTGATTTTTTGGTGACGAAATAAGATGTATTCTCAATTATTACATCAATTATTTTAAAAGATGAACCTGTGTCTATAACTTTCCAATAAAGATTAGCTGAAGATTTTTTATCAGATATTTCTGATTTAATTATATAAATATCATTTTTTACATCGACATCTTTAAGTATTATTGAACTAGAAGTACTAGAATTAGCTAGTTTGTATATTGTCTTTATAAGATAATCTGTAAAAACATCTATATATAATGATATTTCATTATCTGTGCTCTGTTTTATTATACTCTCTCCAATAAGACCATATGCAATTGATTTAATAGCAAAATTCTTATTTACAAAATATTTATATTTTTCGTAATTCTCACTCTCAGTTCCCTCATTATTATTAATAATTTCTAGAAATTGATTAGACTCTTTTTCAAACCATTCTGAAACCTCTGAGGCTTGAAGGTTAGAAAAAGAGATAATAATACTAAATAGAATTAGTAAAATTCTCATAAAGCCAAGTAAATATACTTTGACAAACTATTCAATATAAATTTTTGGTACAGGTAAATTCTGTATATATTCCTCTTCAAGTTGAGCATTTCTGTTTTGATAATAAATAGATTTTATCATTTCGTATCTATCTGAGGAAGCGCCTCTAACTTTATCTAATTGATCGTCTACCTCAACTCTCTCATTCAATCCATTTCCTATTGCCACATATTCTCTATTTGGAAAACTATTTGAAATTGGATCCACAAAATATTCAACTACATCTCCACTAAAATCTCTTAGATTGCTTGGGCCTATAATTGGTACAATTATATAAGGACCACTTGATACACCACCTTTGGCAAGAGTAATTCCAAAATCTGTCTCATTCTTTTCCATTCCTACTCTTGAGGCCACGTCAATCGTACCTAAGCTAGTAATAGTATTAATTGTAAATCTTCCCAATGAATTGAATGATTTATAAAATTCACCTTGAAAAATAAAAGATACAGATCTTATAGGTTCCTTTAAATTACTAAAAAAATTAGATACTCCTTTCTCTACAGGTTCTGGGGCTATAAATTTGTAAGTTTTGACAATAGGTCTAATAGCAATATCATCAATAAAGAAATTAAAATTTAAAACTGCTCTGTTTATTGGCTCTATTGGATCATATATTTCATCGTACGAAATTCCTGATACAGTTTCTACCTCATTTGAGTAAGAGAGAGGTATTTGAAAAAAAGATACAGATATTATAAAAAGAATTACTTTCAAATGTTTTTTCATTACGTAAAATCTTGATTCATTATATTACAATCAATTTATGGATCTAGGTAAATTAAATAAAGAACAAAAAATAGCAGTTGAACATAAAAATGGACCACTTTTGGTACTTTCAGGAGCTGGAACAGGGAAAACTAGAGTTTTAACATCTAGATTTGTTTATATAGTTAAACATTTAAATGTTGATTTTAACAAAATTATAGCTGTTACCTTTACAAATAAGGCAGCTAATGAAATTAAAGAAAGAGTAAACACTGAACTCAAGAATAATATTGATACTCCATGGGTGGGAACTTTTCATTCCATATTTGCTAAATTTTTAAGGAAGCACTCAGGTTTAGTTAATTTAAAATCCAACTTTACAATATTAGACATCGAGGATCAAAAAAAACTTTTAAAACAAGTTTTAGAGTACTGTAAAATTGATAAAGATGTAAGTGAAGCAATTTATCATAACGAAATTCAAAACTTAAAAGATAATAAAATACTTTTTAATGAAAATAAAAAGATTTCTAAATTTTCATCTATTGAAAGGTTGGACGATATTTATTCATATTATCAACAAAGATTAATTGAAATTAATGCTGTAGATTTTGGTGATATCCTTCTACATAGTTATCACATACTTTCTAATAATTCTGATATAAAAAAATTCTACCAAAATTTTATTGAACATATTCTAATAGATGAGTTTCAAGATACAAACTTAATCCAATATGATTTAATAAAACTAATTTTAAATTCAGACAAAAATTTATTTTGCGTTGGAGATGACGATCAATCAATTTATGCATGGCGTGGAGCAAACATTGAAAATATTATCAATTTTCCAGAAGAGTTTAATTCCCCTGTAGTTCGCTTAACAAAAAATTATCGATCAAATAGCTCAATTTTAGAAGCAGCAGCATGCATAATAAGCAATAATAAAAATAGATTAGGTAAAGACTTAGTAAGTTTTAATGAAAAAATACCTCAGCAAAAAATTAATTTAAATTCATTTTATTCGCAGGAAGAGGAGTCATTATGGATATCTGATAACATATCTAAGAAGTTTCAGAAAAATAATAGTATTGGTATTTTAGTCAGACTGACTGCCCAAATGAGAAGTATTGAGGACAAGTTAATAAAATACGCCTTGCCTTATGAAATTATTGGTGGGCCAAGATTTTTTGAGAGAAAGGAAATAAAAGATATCTTGGCATATTTAAAACTAGCAAATAGTTATAAAGATGATCTATCTTTTGAAAGAATAATCAATTTACCTAAAAGAGGCATAGGAGACCAATCAGTTAAATTAATTATTAACAACGCAAGAGAAAATAAAATTTCTTTTTTTGAGTCTTTAGAAGTTTTGTCTAATGAAAATAACTTACCCGGATCCCTAAATATAAAAACCAAGCCATTCATTGATATTATAAAAAAAACAACTGATCTCTTAAAGAAAATTACTTTAGAAGATATAGGTATTTTTATTATTGAAGAGTCAGGTTATTTAAAAATGCTCGAAAATGAGAAAAACAAATTGAAACAATTAGAAAATGAGTCACGAATAGACAATTTAAAAGAATTTGTAAATGCTCTATCTGAATTTGAAAATTTAGATGATTTCTTAGAACATGTTGGTTTGGTAAACGAAAATCAAAAAAAAACTCATCCAAATTCTGTCAAACTAATGACTTTGCATGCTGCTAAAGGTCTAGAATTTGATCATGTATATTTACCAGGCTGGGAGGAGGGTATCTTTCCAAGCTCTCGAGCGTTAGAGCAAAATTCTTCAAAATCACTTGAGGAAGAGAGACGTCTTGCTTATGTAGGAATTACTAGAGCAAAGTTTGATTTAAACTTAAGTTATGCTACTTCAAGATATACATATGGAATGAATAATTATTCATTACCATCAAGATTTTTGAATGAAATCTCAAAAATTGATAAAAATACAAATAATTTAATTGATGAAAATTCCCCGTCTAACTTAGAAAAAAAGATTACCTCTGATAATATTCAATTGAGTCCTGGCAAAAAAAGGATGCTAGAATTTTTAAAAAAAAATAGTAAATGAAGTCTTGGCTTATAAATAAATTTTTAAAAGATAATAAATTAGATTTTTATCTAATAACAAATAATGATTTACATCTAAATGAAAGTCCAAATTTAGATCTAAAAGACATATATAAATTATTTAAATTTGATTGCACTAGGGGATACACACTTTTGTTTGTTAATAAATTTATTTTTTTTACTGATTCTCGTTATATTTTAGCAGCAAAAAACTTTTTCAGGAATAATTTTGAAATATATGATTTGAGTGAAACTTCTATTGTGGATTATCTTTTATCACAAAACAAAAATTTATCAGGCATTTTAGATTCAAAGTTAATTTCAATTAAAGAATTTAGAGAAATTAACTCTAAGTTAGAGAAAAATAAAATTATTATTACCCCCCAATCTAAAAACTTTTTCTCAAAGAATTATTATCCAAACTTCAATATTTCTTACCCATTGAGTATGCCAAAATATTTAATACCAAGACCATTTATTAAAAATTTAAAATGGATCAAAAGTAAACTTAAAACTGATGGAATACTAATTTGGAATAATGCCCAAGTTGCATATTTACTTAACCTAAGGTCTTTTGAGCTTTGGAATTCTACTAAGCCCTTTGCAGGACTATTCATTCCTAAAAAAAATATTAAACCTATTTTAATAACAAATAACTTAAATTTAAAAAAATTAAGTAAATTAAGTAAAAATTTTAATATTTTTAAAGAAGAAAAATTTATTAAATATCTTAAATTATCAAAATTAAAAAACATTGAGACTGCTTATGAATTCTTAAATCTAAATATATACATGAGATTATCTATTTTTTTAAATTTATCTGAGACAAAAATTAATATTTCTAAATACATGGGTATTAAAACATCAAAAGAAATAAAAAATATAGAATCTTGTCATATTGAAGATGGTTTAGCTCTTCTTAAATTCATTATCGAATTAAAACAAAAAAAAATAAATCCTAAAAATGAATATGAAGTTTCAGAAATTTTATACAATAAAAGAAAAGAGGGTATAAATTTTTTTAGAAATTCTTTCGATTATATTAGTGCATTTGACTCGAATGCTGCCATTGTTCATTACAAACCACACCCAGAGAAATCTTTATCGTCTAAAAATAAAAATTTATTATTAATTGACTCCGGTGCTCAATATCTTGAAGGAACTACAGATATTACAAGGGTAATTAAAATTGGAGCTAAAAATCTTACAAGAATTAAGTTCTCATATACTTATTTGTTAAAGTCTTTAATCAGAATAGAAAACAAAATATTTCCAAGAAATATTAGAACATTAGAAATAGATTTATTTATTAGAAAATATCTATCTAAATTTAATATATCTTACAATCATGGGACTGGACACGGTGTAGGTAATTTTGGCGACGTACATGAAAAATATCCTATTATTTCCTCAAGATCTAATGACATTTTAGTTAAAAATACTTTATTTTCTATTGAACCAGGTTATTACGTTGAAGGTCAATTTGGTTTAAGAATAGAAAATTTATATGTGACAAAAAATTTAAATAATAGTTTGAAACTAAAAAACATTACATTAGTACCTTACGATTTGGACTTAGTTAATTTTAAGTTAATCACAAACTTTGAGAGAAATTATATTAAAAAATATCACACAGAAATTTACAAAACTCTTAAACCAAGATTGAGTAAATATTATAGAGATTATTTTATAAAAAATTTAATTAATAAGATTTAAAAAATCTTTCTCATTTAAAATTTTAATTTTTAAATCTTTAGCTTTATTTAGTTTAGAGCCAGATTTTTCTCCATATACAAGTATGTCTAAATTTTTCGAAACATTCGAGGCAATTTTATATCCTTTTTTTTTTGCTAATTCTTTTGCCCTGTCACGTGACATTTTTTGAAGAGTTCCAGTAAATAAAATATTTTTATTTAGACTTTTATAATTACTCTCAATTTCCTCTATTTCAATTATATCAAGGATTGCAAATGACTCTTTAAGATTACCTTTATTAGAAAAGTAATTAATAAATGAATTGATTGCTTTTTCGCCTAGTCCATCAATATTTTCAAGTTGTTCTCTTAGTTTCTTTGATTGAATGAATTTTTTAAATCTAGTTTTATTTTTAAAATTTAAAGATATAAGCTCAGAATTATTTTCACCCAAATACCTTAGACCAAGAGAAAATAAATATCTTGATAAAGAAGTAATCTTAGACTTATTTATTGATTCAATAAGATTTAAAAAGGATTTTTCACCAAATCCATCTAGTTTGATAATTCTATCTTTATGATTTTCTAATTCGTATATATCATATTTATTAGAAATTAAATTAAGACTAACAAATTTTTCAATCAATTTCTCACCAAGTCCGTCTATATTCATTGCTTTCTTAGATACAAAATGCTTCAAAGTCTCCAAGTTTTGATATTTACATTTATTTTTTCCTACACTACACCTTTGTACTGCCTCACCTTTGATTTTTATTATTTTATGTCCACATAAACATTTTTTTGGAATATTAAATTTTTTATTAGAATTTTTTCTTTTCTCTATATCAACTTTTGAAACATAGGGAATTACATCCCCAGCTCTTTTTACCCAAACAAAATCCTCAATCCTTATATCTTTTCTGATAATTTCATCAAAATTATGAAGAGTTGCATTTGATACTATTACCCCTCCAATATTAATTGGTTTTAGTCTAGCTACAGGTGTTATAGCTCCAGTTCTTCCAATTTGCAGTTCTATTTTTTTAACTTGAGTTAATGCTTCCTCAGAACTAAATTTTGCAGCTATTGCCCATCTAGGGAATTTATTGGTATTCCCTAACATTCTCTGTAAATTTAAGCTACTAATTTTGATTACCATTCCATCAATATCAAAGTTAATTAATGACCTTTTTCTCTCAATCTCTGAAATGTAAGCATAAATATTATTTAAATTATTATATTTTTTAGCATAGCCAGTTTGATCAAAATTATTTTTTTTGCAAAAAATTAAAAATTCTTCAAAGTTTAAAAACTCTTGTTCGTAAGAAAATTTACCATATCCATGTGGTATAAATCTTAAAGGTCGATCTTTTGTAATTTTACTGTCTATTTGACGAAGAGATCCTGAGGCAGCATTTCTCGGATTTGAAAACTGACTTTTTTTTTCAAATTGATTATTTAAATTTTCAAAATCATCTCTTAAAAAAAATACCTCACCTCTGATTTCTATCAGATCAGATTTACAATTTTTTAAAACTTTAGGAATCCCTTTAATACCCAAAACATTTTCTGTGATCTCTTCTCCAATTATTCCATCACCTCTTGTAATTGCTTTAAATAATTTATTATTTTTATATATTATAGACAGAGATACCCCGTCTATTTTACAATCTACATTAAATATATAATCTGAATTTTTTTTTTTTAGAAAATTTGTTGCTTTATTAAAGAAATCCTTTGAGTCACTTAAATTAAAACTATTAGATAAAGATAGCATAGGTTCATAGTGTCTAAATTTTGCAAATTTTGAAGAGGGTGAAGCACCTATGCCTAAATTGTCTAATTTTCTTAATTCAGGATTATTTGATAATAAATAGTCATACCTTTTCTTTAGATCATCATAATCTGAGTCATCAATTGATGGATTAGAGTTGTAATATTCATTATTATGTCTTTTCAACTTATCTCTTAGTTTTATAAAACTATCTTTTGTACTCATTACTTTAATTTTGAAGTAAATCTGAAGCTACCTTTTTAGCAGTCTCAGTAATTTTAGCTCCACTTATTAAACTTGCTATTTCATTAACTCTTGACTTATCATTTAATTCAATAATTTCACTTGTCATCTCATCATTTTTAATGACTTTCTCAATTTTCCAATGTTTGTCAGCTTTTGATGCAACTTGAGGTGAATGTGTTATGGCTATAACTTGGTTTTTTTTGGATATATTATTGATTTTCTCAGAGACATTAGATGCAATTTTGCCACTTAAACCACTATCTACTTCATCAAAAATAAGAGTGAGATCTTTATCATTATTAGCTGATAATGATTTAATTATCAAAAGTAACCGGGACAATTCTCCACCAGATGCTACTTTTTTTATCGAGCTGAAATCAGAATTTTTATTTGTTCTAAATA
>CABZUC010000010.1 GCA_902528805.1 uncultured Alphaproteobacteria bacterium | reverse complement strand
CACCTTTGTTGTATGCCTCACCCATTGCACCTGAAAGAGCTCCACCTGAACCTGGATCAATAAATTCAAATCCAGCATCAGCCATGCCAAATGCTTTAAACATTTGAGTTGTGGTAATCTGACAGTTCCAACCAGCAGGACATCCGTAGAAACCAGCTACACTTGAATCTTCAGGGTGTGGGAATAAATCAGGTCTTGCAAGAGCATCATCGATCGTAACAATACCATGTTCTTGAGCTATGTATGTTGGTATCCAAATTGCTTCTTCACCACCATCCTCAAACACTTTACCAACGTTTTTGATTAAACCCTCAGCTTCAGCAGGATCTAAGATTGGCTTAATATTTTGAGACCATAATTCAGGAGCTATTGAAGGCTCACCTTTTTCAACAAGAGATGTTGCTGTTGGCATAGTATCTCCAGGAATTAATTCCACTTCACATCCAAGTCCTCTTAAGAGAACAGCGTCGATGTGCGCGATGACCTGAGCAGAAGCCCAGTTCATTTCTGCAATTGTAACATTACTGCAGTGTGCCCCAGCTTTAACATTAGAAGAAATGGAGGTTATCCCTAATGCAAGGAAGAGCGCGGTAAATAATCGTAAAATTGACATATTTCCTCCTTATATAGATATATCTATTAATATATAATCATTTAGGACATAATCATGCAAATAGTATTTGAGTCTAAATTGTCTTATTTACACTATTTGTCTTGATTCAATCAATAAAAGCAATTTAATAAATTATATTGCCTTATTTTAAAAAAACTCTGGCCAAAAATTTAGCTTCTGAAAAGCTATTAAAATCAGGATGCTCTCTCAAAAACTCTGAGGGTATAATTGATGGTATAATTGATGCCGAATATTGTGGCATCAAAAGTCACGGTTTTCACTATTTACCAATATATTGCAATCATCTCAAGATAGGTAAGATAAAAGGTAACGCTTATCCAACATTTGAACAAATTTCTAGTTCATCGATCAAAGTTGATGCAGATAATGGTTTTGCACACACAGCAATTAATATCGGTTTAAAGCATTTAATTGAAATGAGTTCCAACGAGGGAATTTCCTGCATGTCTATTTACAATTCATATAACTGTGGAGTTCTTGGTTTTCACACCAAAAGAATTGCTGAACAAAATTTAATAGGATTAGGTTTTACAAATGCACCAGCTTCAATAGCCCCCATTGGAGGTATTAAGCCAGTAATAGGAACTAACCCTTATTCAATGGCTGCACCCTTAAATGGTAAGGCTTTAATTATTATCGATCAATCAGCTAGCGTTATAGCAAAAAGTGAAATTTCTGTGAGAGCAAAAACTGATGAGCCAATACCAAAGGGATGGGCATATGATAAAGATGGTAAAGTCACAACAAATGCAAAAGAGGCTCTTAAAGGAACAATGGCTCCTAGTGGTGGTTACAAAGGTTTTAGCACAGGATTATTGGTTGAAATCTTAACTGCATGTGTAGCTGGAGGAAACTTAGGCACACAAGCCTCATCATTTGCAGGTGATGATGGTGGCCCTCCCTCTATAGGTCAATTTTTTATAGCTATTAATCCAAAAAAATTTAATCAAGATTTTGAGTCTCGTTTAGAGCAACTTCTTATTTCTATTTCATCTCAAGAAGGTTCCAGAGTACCTGGTTCAAAGCGATTGAAAGCATTTGAAGAAAATATAAATAAAGATATTTTTATTTCAGAAGAACTTATGAGTCGTATCGATCAAATTTAATTATTTTTTTGTAACAGCATATGGAGCAAACGTAGCATCAGTTTTTTTAGTTCCTGAACTAATATTTTTAGCAGGGATACCAACCATTATTCCACCCTTAGGCACATCTTTAGTAACAACAGCATTTGAGCCAATACGTGCACAACTCTTTACCAATACAGGGCCCAATATCTGAGCACCAGATCCTACAATCACATCATCTTCAAGAGTGGGGTGTCTTTTAATGCCTACTTGTTCTGAGGATTTAATTGCAGGAGATATTCCACCTAAAGTTACTCCATGATAAATAGTGACGTTGTTGCCTATCTCAGCTGTCTCTCCGATCACAACACCCATTCCATGATCAATAAAAAAATTTTTTCCAATTTTTGCAGCAGGGTGAATTTCAATTCCTGTCAAAAATCTTGATAATTGTGAGATTATTCTTCCTAAAATTTTTAAATTATGTTCCCATATGAAATTTGCTATCCGATGAAAGAACACTGCTTTAACTCCCGGGTATGTTAAAATAACAAGTAATAACGAGGTCGCTGCAGGATCTCTGGCTTTAATGGACTCAATATATTTTTTTAAATTCTCAAACATATCTATTATACAGATAAGGCTTATCGCTCTAAGATCAAGTTTTTAATCAATAATTGATGTAAATGAAAGCAATTAATTGTTAGATTGATGGTCAAATGTTCACAATAGAAAAACCAAAAGAAATACACCTCAAAAGTTGGAAAGATATAATCAATGAGAGTGCCTCATCAAATTCTTTTCAATTTAATGAAGTTAATTTTAGTTTATTTTGGCAGTGTATATTTCAGGATGATTATTTTGCTTTTGCAGCAAAAAATGAAGATAAATTTATGGGAATTGTTGTGGCTAAAATTAATGAGACTTATTATGAAAAGAATATTGTTCTAGATGTTCTATACGTATTGCAAGATTTTAGAAAAATAGGTGTAGCAAGATCTTTAATGAATAAAATAGAAGAAATCGCAAAAGATCAAAAGCTTGATCTCATTATTAAAGGAGTAGAAAAAAGTAATTTACTCGCTCAGAAGCTTTTTAAAAATTATACTGTAATTAACAGGACGAGATATCTAAAAAAGCATAATTGATTTTGATTAATTTATATTATATTTAAATATTATGGCTGATCCCGATAAAAATGGTGAAAATTATGATAAGAAAAATAGATGGGTATGGATTATAATTATTTTAATTACTTTGAGTTCAGTTTATGTAATGTCAAAAATATTTATTCAGACACCTTGGCAGTACTTGCAGTAGCTTTAAGCTTTCTCTCAAATTCTCTCAGCCTTTTATAAACACTAGCTAACTCAATTATTGTTGGCCAAGATTTTAATAAATATTGCATTGATCCTTCAACTCTTCCAAAGGCACGGATAATTTGTTGCATAACACCAAGAGTAATCACTCCTGCAACTATTGCTGGTGCTAAAAACACATAAGCACTTAAAACATTAGCCTGTAAATAAGCTATTCTTCCAATATTAAAGTATAGGTAACGGATATATGAAACAAAATGAATTTTTCTTACATCGTCAAATAATTCTTCAATTGTTTTAGGACGAACAGTTTCATCATCTTCAGCAATAACTAAAACTTTCCTGTAAGCTGCCTCTTGTTTTTGTAAATCATACTCTACACCTACAAGGCGAAGAATAATTCCAAGAAGAATTAAAAAAATAGTTCCACCAACTGACCATATTAAAGCACCAACAACTAAACCGTATTCCCAATCGCCAAAAAAGAATATTGGAATACCAGCGCTGAGTCCTAATAAAATTGGTAAAAATTGTACAATAATCATAACAGATTCAATTAAACTAGTTCCAAGACCTTCCATTATTCTTCCAAACTTAATTGTGTCTTCTTGAACTCTTTGAGCAGCTCCTTCAATTGTACGAGCATAATTGTAAACACTGTGATACCACTCCACCATTGCAGTTCTCCATCTAAATAAGAAATGGGCAGTGAAGAAACTCACTAAAACAGCAATAGCAACATAAATGCCAGCAAGAGTTATAAAAGACATTAAGCCCGCCCAATATTCCTCAATAGTAATTGAATTAGGCTCAGCAAGAGCTTTTTGAATCATATCGTAAAAAGTTCCAAACCACTCATTGATTTTGACATCGATTTCTACCTGAACCCATAGGCTTCCTAAAATCGCGGCTGATCCAGCCCAAGCCCATAAAAACCATTTTTTTGAATTAAAAAATCTAAACATTTATTTTGAAACAATATGCGAAAAATTACATTTTTTGAAGAGTTAAGTGCTTCAATACGCTTAATTTATTTCAATGCCTAATTACTTATATAATTAGACTATGCCAAGTATTAAAGATATTAAAAAAATTAAATTAAATGATGAGTATGTATATTTTGGCCCTGAGTCAATTGTTAGTGAAATAGCTGACAGTATGGATTTAAAGAATATCGGAGCAGTTCCTATATTAGATGATCAAAAAATATTATTAGGTGTTGTATCAGAGAGGGATATAGTCCGGAAATGTGTTAAAGATGGAAGAGATCCTGATTTAGTATCAGCATCAGACATTATGACCACTGAAATTATAACTGTAGATTTAAAAATGTCCTCAGAAATAGCAATTAAAATTATGGGTGAAAATAATATTAGACACCTTCCAGTTGTTGATGATCAAAATAAATTAATTAACTTTATATCTCACAGAGACTTAATTAGCTCTGTAAGAGGGAGTACTAAGCTAAATATAATTTTGATTACGTTTATTTGTATGATCATCCCAATAGTATTTTTGACTAAATCATTTGGCTGGATATGAAAATTAAAGGGATTATTCTTGCCGCTGGTAAGGGTACAAGATTAATGCCAGCAACAATTCCTGCCTCAAAGCCATTATTGCCATTGTATGATAAGCCAATGATTTATTATCCTTTGGAAACATTAATTAGATTAGGTATTAAGGATATCTTATTTATCGTTCAGGAGGATGACCTTTTAATATTTAAAAAAACATTTGGTTCTGGTTCTGATGTAGGTCTTAATTTTTCTTACGAAATACAAAATGAACAAAGAGGTATAGCAGATGCATATTTTATTGCTGATAAGTATTTAGATGGGAACCCCTCAGTTTTAGCATTAAGTGATAATATTTTTCTTGGCAAAAAATATTTTGATTATGCTAATTCAGCTCTTCTTAAGATGCAAGATGTGGGCGGAAGTGTATTTGGATTACCAGTTCCGGATCCAGAAAAATTTGGTGTCATAGAATTAGATGAAAATAATAATATTATTGGTATAGAAGAAAAGCCATCGAAGCCTAAAAGTAATTTGATAATTCCAGGGTTTTATTTTTTTGATTCAGATGCCTCAGAGTATGCAAAGACACTAAAACCGTCGAATAGAGGCGAGTTAGAGATAACTGATTTAATTGAGATTTATTTATCCAAAAAAAAACTAGCTTTAGAAATTTTAGATAACTCAATTGTCTGGCACGATACTGGAAATGCGAATGCTTTATTAGAAGCAGGCCAAAAAGTAAAATTATATGAAGAGAATAATGAATTAAAAATTGGTTCTTATGAAATTGCTTCTTTTGAACAGGGCTTTATCAATAAAAATGAATTAAATAATATAGCAGAAAAATTAATTAAATCTGATTACGGAAAATATATTAAAGAATATTTAACTAATATCTAATTTTAATCCCATTTTGCTGACTCATTGTTTAAAAAGGTTATAACCTTTTGTTTAAACTGAACTTTCTCATTTTCATCTATTATCATTTTATCTAAGTCAGTGTCTAAGCTAGAAAGTATCTTGTTTTTGGAATTCCATTTAGATTTATCATCATCATTAAAACGTTCTTTTATTTCAAATTCATAATTTCTCTTATCATTTTCAGGTAGAGTATGAGGAGCTATTTCATATAAAATTCTTATTGCAATTTCTTTGTATCGGTCGTCTTTAAAATGTTTTGCAATTTCATACTTCTTTTCATTCGGAGAAGTATGAAAATCAATCATTAGTTTTTTATCTTGATGTGATGGAAAGCTTTCAAAAATTCTATCTTCAACATTAAAAGGCTCAGGCCACTCTTTTTGATTAGAAAGATGGAGTTTGATCAACCTTGAGCAAAACTCTTCATTTTTTTTTATAACATTTGCTCTATTTCTTAACTCATCCACACCTAATTCTGCATATTTAGTATCTTTGAATGAATAACTTTCACTCAAAAGTGTTTTTGATTTTGAGCCATCAAAAACCTCACAAATTCTCCTAGCCCCATCATTCATCTTTTTAAGTAGATCTTTATCATCTAAATCCATAAGCTTAGTTGGATCAGTATGCAAATTGTAAACTAGATAGTGATGATTTCTTCCTGGAATACCACCTATAAGAGTTTGAGATTTAATCGTCGGTCTTCTTCCCCAAAAAGTAGTATTGGTGAATACTAAATTTTCTATCATAAATTTTTTAGGAGTATCTCTATGACGAAATTCATAGGCTGCATTCCAAATTTTTGGACATCTCACATTTAGTATCTTATTAAGCTCTAGGGTGACAAGGCTATCAAAAACAGCATCGTGTGGTCCTGCTTCGTAGCTTATTGAAATATTGTTGAGCTTAAAAACTTCTTCTAATTTGAGTATGGGGTAACCTTGATCGTCAGTATTAAATTTTATATGTTCTGGGCTGTATACTGCGACTAATCTTAATATATCAAAAACGTCCATACGTACATTATTGTTTGTTACTGTCATATAAATCTCAGGCAACAAATTTTGATAAAGTGCTTGCCTTAAAAAGGGTTCATCAAAGTTTATATTATTAAAACCTACAAAAATTGCAGATGATGATGACCATTCTTGAAAAGTTTCATACAGTTGAGCGCTTGCTTCGTAATAATTTGGATAATTATTTTGTATTAAACTTCTTGGATCAACACCAGTTGTGATTAACGCACCTGGCTCAAACCATTTTCCCTCTCTTAATTTGCTGTGTATTTCTAATTTATCTTTAACTTCAAAGTTATGATCTGTTAATACAGCACCTACTTGAGTGATTTGATTAAATTTATCATTTCGCCCTGTCGTCTCCAGATCCCAAAAAATAAAACGATCACTCATATTTTAAAAATTATATGCATTCAATTTGCATAATAAAGTTCTACTTAAAAAGAATTAAATATTTTGAAAATTTAAAAAAAACTAGCTCCGGAGGAATAAGTAAGGATAGGAATAAGGTTGGAGCTAGTTTTTTGAATATGTATAAATACTAATATTCTGTTAAAAATTAAATTGCAGAAATTAAAAAGTAGCTGTGCAAAATACGCATAGCTATAAATATTGATTTTATTGAATTTTAAATAATTTTTTAATTTTCTTATAATAAATTAGTGAACAATCAGCACTACAAAAAAATACCTTTTTTGGGATATTATAAAATTTTGGATCGGCCCAATATAGTGGTTCTATAATTTTCTTTTTGCATACTTCACAATTATTATTCATAAAATTATCTTAAAAATTTAATTCTACAATTCTACTTTCTTCAATTGGTTCAGGGTTAAAATAATGGACAGACCCATAAAGTCTGTTGTTTAAGTCCAATATTTCATCATAATACTTCATCATAATTTCATTTGGACTAGCATGTGGTGCTATTTCTTTAAGATTTTCAATGATTAATTCAATGTTCTCAGGTGCAAATTTTCCCGCAACCCCTAAACTCGTTGCGGTAGAGCGACTTATACCCATATGACAATGAATTAATATAGGTTTGGTCTTATCCCAGTCATCAGTAAAATCTAATAATTTTTGAGCATGATGTTTTTCAGGTAATATAAATCCATCTCTAGGCTCAGATATATCATCAATTAACATTTTAAGGTGTCTACTTTTATCCATACCTAGGGGTGTCTCAGGTTCAAAGTTTTTATTAATGATGGTTAACATTTTATCCGGTTTGTATTTGTCAACACAATCTTGAATATCTGCTAATCCACATATAATTATTTTTTTTTGCATAAGAAGTTTTATTAATATATAGCTTTAATAAGTATTAAGAAACAATATTTATTTTCATGATATCTCAATTAGAAAGTCTAAAAAAATTTTCTTCAGTTGTTGCTGACTCCGGAGATATAGACAGTATTCAAAAATTTAGTCCTGATGATTGTACGACAAATCCATCTTTAATATTTAAAGCAGTTCAATCAAATAAATATAAAAAACTTTTTGATGAAGTATTAGCTAATTCAAAAAGTAGAAAATTTAATCAATTAAATGATCAAGTTGATTATATTGCAGATCAACTTGCAATAGCTTTTGGAATAGAATTGACAAAAATAGTGCCAGGTTACGTTTCAACCGAAGTGGACTCTGATTTATCATTTAATACAGAGGCAACAATTGAAAAAGCCAAACAAATTATAAATAGTTACGAACAATCCGGAGTTCCTAGAAATAGAATTTTAATAAAAATAGCCGGAACTTGGGAAGGTATTCAAGCTGTTAAAAAATTAGAAGCGGAGGGAATATCATGTAATTGCACATTAATATTTTCTTTAACCCAAGCTGTAGCGTGTGCAGAGGCGGGTGCTTTTTTGATATCACCATTTGTTGGAAGAATTCTTGACTGGTTCAAAGCAAACAGCTCAAAAGACTATGATTCAACTAATGATCCTGGTGTAGAAAGTGTTGAGAAAATTTATAATTATTTTAAGAAGTACAATTATAATACGATTGTAATGGCTGCATCTTTTAGAAACAAAGAAGAAATAATTAACTTAACAGGATGTGATAAATTAACAATAAGCCCATCTCTACTTGAAGAATTAAATAAATCAGAAGGGGATTTGGATCAAAAACTATCACGAGATCAATCTAGCCAAATTGTCATTGATAGAATAAACGTAAACGAAAGTTCTTTTCGTTGGCATTTAAATGAGAATCAAATGGCTTCCTTTAAGCTAGCTGAGGGAATTAGATTATTCAACAAAGACCTACTAAAACTCAAGGAAACTATTAGAGAACAATTATAATTATTGCCAAACTTCAAACAAAATTATAAATAATATCTATGCAAGATAGAAAAAATATCACAATTGTCAGTCAATATTTATCTAGCAATATTTCGAAATTAGGTTTTTTCTTATTAGGCATTATTCTTTTGTCTTTATCTAGTAAAATAAGTATTCCATTTTACCCAGTTCCTATGACTCTTCAAACCTTTGTGGTTTATTTTATTGCCGCCTCTATGGGCATGGTTGGGTTCTACTCAACTTTATCTTATGTTATTCTCGGGTTAATAGGACTACCTATATTTGCTGCTGGTGGAGGATTTGGCTATATGATGTCACCAACCTTTGGCTTTTTGTATGGCATGGTTTTAGCTTCTTTTGTAATAGCTTATTTTTCAAAAAATTTATTTAATAAAAATTTACTAAAGGTTGCTTTTTCAATATTGATTGGGGCGGCTATTATTTTTGTTTGTGGCTTATCTCATCTTGCTAGTTTTATTGGTTTTGAAAAATCAATTAAAGCCGGTTTATATCCTTTTATTTACAGCGAACTTTTAAAAATAGCATTAGCTATTTCATTTTCTTATTTGTTAATAAAAAAAAATTAACTTGGAATAAACTTTAAAGCAAAACCATTATTGCAGTATCTTAGTCCAGTTGGTTCTGGACCATCTTTGAAGACATGACCATGATGACCGCCACATCTGGCGCAATGATATTCTTTTCTTGGTATTACAATTTTAAAATCTGTTTTAAAACCTAATGAATTTGGAATGTAATCAAAAAATGATGGCCAACCAGTTCCACTATCAAATTTCATATCAGAATTAAATAAAGGAAGATCACATCCAGCACACTGATAGACTCCGTTCCTTTTTTCGTTATTTAAGATACTTGTACCAGGGCGCTCTGTTCCCGACTGTCTAAGTATATAATATTCCTCCTCTGTGAGTTTTGCTTTCCATTCTGTTTCTGTTAGCACTAATTTTTCCATGGATAATAAAGGTTTCAACCCAACTAAACACCCTCCTAAAGTAAAAGTTAAAAAAAATCTTCTATTCAAAATATTAGTTCTATTTTAAGAATAAAAAATTAAAAATGAATATAATTATTTCTTTTTTGCTCTTCGTTTGGCGCGACGTTTTCGAGAACCGATTTTACGTCTGCCACGATGTTTTTTAGGATAACCCATGACGGCGTATAATAGATATTTAACTTAAAAAATAAACATATTTTTTTTCTACCATTAATATAATTTATGCAGATGAAATCGTTTTTTCTCATTTTAATCAGTGGATTAATACTATGTGTAGGGAATGGTTTTAGAATGTCTTTAGGTATTTACGTTCCTGATTTATTAGGTTCAACTGTTTTTAGTGCTTCATTAATCGGACTAACGTATGGAATTTTTAATTTACTGTGGGGATCTATGTCACCTATTGCAGGGGCATTTGCTGAACAAAAAGGGTATGTAAAAACTCTCTGTGTAGGATTTATCGGTGTCTCTTTATCATTTTATGTAGCATCATCCGCTGTTGACCCAATTCATTTCTTATTTGGCATTGGCGTTATAGGTGGACTTTCTGCTGGAGTAATTTCTGTACCAGTTATTATTGGAGGTGTGTCAAAATTTTATACAGATGATAAAACACAAAGTACTGTCACAGGGATATTAATGTCTATTGCTGCCTCTGGTATGTTCATATTTACACCGATAAATCAATTTTTAGTATCCACATATCAATGGAGTTTATCATTTCAAATTACATCTATTTTTTTCTTATTTATGATACCCTTATCCTTAATTTTTTTACTACCTAAACCTGAAAAGAAAAATAAAAAAGAATTTACCAAAAGAAAAATCTCAGATGTTCTTCAAGAGGCTTTCAAAGATAAAAGTTATAAATATTTAATCTTAGGATTTTTTGTTTGCGGCTTACATGTAGCTTTAATCTCAAATTATCTTCCTGTTTTTACAAAATTAAAAGGACTTGAAACTACAATTGCCGCAACGGGATTAACATTAATTGGAATATTTAACATGATGGGTACTTTAATATCAGGAAAGATTTCTGGAATTATAAAAAAAAAATATGTTCTTTCTTTTATCTATTTTTCAAGGAGCATAGTAATATTCTTTCTATTAATTTTACCAACTAATAATTTTGTTGTTATTGGCTTTAGTAGTCTAATTGGCTTACTCTGGCTCTCAACAGTTCCTCCAACTTCAGGTATTGTTGCAAATAGATTTGGAACACGATACCTATCAACTCTTTTTGGCATTGTAATGGTTTCTCATCAAGCAGGTGCTTTTTTTGGATCTTTTGTGGGTGGCTTAGTAATAGATGCTTATGGTTCTCTTGACTTAGCATGGATAATGGCAATAGTTATCTCATTATTCTCTGCTTTTATTCACCTACCTATTATAGAAAAAGATAAATCAGAAGAAGTTTTTGCCTAAAATTAACCCATTCTTTATTTTAATAATAGGTGCCATTGCGATTGCTTTCTCCCCGATCTTTGTAAGATTTTCTGATGTAGATCCAATAATGACTGCTTTTTATAGAATTTTTATAAGCTTGCCCTTTTTTTTATTTTTTTCATCTTTCAGTTTAATTGAGAAAGTTAAATTTCCTGAATATAATAATAGTTACGTAATTTTTCTAGTTTCAGGTATTTTTTTTGCTCTAGACTTGATTTGTTGGCACTGGTCAATAAAACTTACCACTGTCTCGAAAGCTACCTTTTTATCAAACCTCGCTCCAATAGTCGTTATTATCTTTTCCTTAATTTTTTTAAAAGAGAGATTTTCTAAATTTTTTTATTTAGCAGCATTACTGTCTATGGTGGGAATGTTTATGTTGCTTGGTGAGAGCTTCAAATTTTACAAATCACAATTTATAGGAGATCTTTTAGGAGTGTTAACAGCAGTCTGGTACGGAAGCTACTTAGTTACAATTAGTCAATTAAGAAAAAAATATAACTCAACTTCTATTATGTTTCTTTCAGGAATAGTTACAGCAATAATTCTTTTAATTGTTTCAATACTTTTTGAGCAAAGTTTGATTCCACAATCCTTATTTACAATTACGATAATATTTCTTTTAGGATTTATTTGTCAATTTATGGGACAATCATTTATTACCTATTCTTTGGCATATTTATCAGCATCTCTCTCATCTCTATGTCTATTAATTCAACCCATCGCCGCAACAGTTCTAGCTTACTTCTTTTTTCAAGAAAAACTGACAACAATTCAGTTTTTTGGAAGTGCATTAATACTAATAGGAATTTATATCGCTCGAACAAAATATGAGAAATAACATTATAAATGTTGTAGGAGGTTTGATTATTAAAAATCAAAAACTATTAATTTGTCAAAGGAATAAGAATAAAGATCATGGTTTAAAATGGGAATTTCCTGGAGGTAAAATTGAAGATAAAGAAACAATGGAAATAGCACTAACTAGAGAACTACAAGAGGAGTTATCAATAACTATTCAAAATTATAGTTTTTTGACAGACTACTTTTACACATACAAAGACTTAGATAAGCACATTCATTTAAATTTCTATTTGATTTCAAAGTATAAAGGTGAAATTAAAAATAATTTGCATAATAATCTGAATTGGATTGAAAAAGAGGACTTACCTAGCTATGATTTTCTTGATGGTGATAGAAAAATTATAGATCAAATTATCAATAATGAGCTTAAAATTTACTGACTTAAAACAAGATGGATACGAAAGAGTATTACTAGCTGAAGAGCGTGTAACTGGTTTTTATTCTATAATAGCTATTCATAATACAAAAAGAGGTCCTGCTCTAGGGGGATGTCGTTTTTTTGGTTACCATGGTGAAGATGATCAAAAAAAAGATGTTTTGAAACTCTCAAAGGCTATGACCTATAAAAATTCTTTAGCTGACTTAGATTTTGGAGGTGGAAAAGCTACTATTAACTCTAAGGTTTCTAAAAATAAAATGTATGAACTTTATGGAAAAATGCTGGATCATCTTGATGGTTCTTACATTACTGCTGGAGATATAGGCATAGTAGATCAAGATTTGGTCGAACTAAAAAAATATACTAATTATGTTTGTAGTACAAAAGGAACAGACTCAGGTCAAAGCACAGCATACGGTGTTTTTAATGCGATATTGGGCTACAATGAATTTAAATATGACTCAAGTTCAATTGAAAATAAAAAAATTGTTCTTAAAGGTTTTGGAAAAGTTGGATCTAGATTAGCTCATTTTTGTAAAGAGGTAGGGGCTATAGTAGAGGTTGTTGATTTTGAATTTAATAGAAGTCTTATTGAGAACGCAGGATTTAAATTCCTTTCAAAATATCAGAATACATCTTTCGATAGCATAGATATATTCTCTCCTTGTGCAACAGGTGGAGATTTAAATACAGAATTTATTGAGTTTGCAAATTCTGTTAAAATCGATTGTGTTATTGGTGCGGCAAATAACCAATTAGAAAATAATTTTATTGAGAAAAATTTATTTGATATGGGTATTACTTTTTGTCCTGATTATTGTGTAAATGCTGGAGGAGTAATTATTTTAGCATTACGTTCAAGCATTAAAGAGGATATGGAGTATTTAGATATTGAGGCAAAAAACAAACTTATTGGTATCAAAAACCAGCTAATTAAAATCTTAACTCTTTCAAAAGAAAAAAACCAACTCACAACTGTTTCTTCGAATGAACTGGCTGAGGCAGGATTTCAATAGTTGAATTACTTTCAAATATTTTCTCGGCCAGATCAAGTTGAACGTATGACATTTCTCGGATACTGGATACTTTCTTTAATTATATGGTCTTTTATGATGAATATAAGTCTTATTATAGTAATTTTATTCGGTATTCTAGGATATCATTTAGTTTGCAAACCCTTAGCCTACGTTCTTCATAAATCAAAAAAAATTGTTATCAGATATCTATTTGATGGATTTAATATTTTTGAAGCTTATTACGCTGGTTTTGAACCAGGAAGAATTGCAAGAATATTTTTAAAGTTAATATTCTTTTTTATTACTTTAATTATAGCAAAAATATTTATGGAAGGTTATTTAGCCTTTATCAAATAAACTCTTTGTAATAAACAACAATTCTAGAGACGAAAGTTATTAAACATAAAATTCCAAATATTATTGATATTAAAATATAAAAATTAGGTAATAATAGACACAAAATCATAAAAATTGTTGTTTCAGTTCCTTCAATTAACCCAGATGAGTAATAAAAACTTTTAGGTAATTCTTGATTTAACTCTGAGCTATGATGCGTTTTATCTAACTGCGTCTGTAGTGCTGCTTGTGCAAGAAATGTTGTACCTGTGCCAATATATAAAAAAAGTAAAACCATGGATATGATGGTGTAATTATTATTGCTCAATCCAAAAGCTAAAACAAATCCTGAGTAGATTGTAAAATCAAAGACAATATCTAAGTAGCCTCCCAAAGGCGTAGGTATAATAAGTCTAGCCATTGTTCCATCTAGACCGTCGCAAAATCTATTAAGTATTAAGAGTACAAGAGCAGAAAGATAAAATTGAAAAAAAACTAGAATGCACATAAATAGACCAAATATGAAACCTAATATGGTCATATGATTTGGTTCTATTAATTTTATGAAAATTTTTGCTATAACTGTTAATGGTTTTTGAGTGAATTTTTGAATTTGGCGATCAAACATCTGTGTTATTGTGAGTATAGTATAATGATATTATAATTTCATGGTTCAAGATATTCCCCTTACTATTGCTTTTTTAGCTGGTATTTTAAGCTTTCTTTCTCCTTGTGTCCTACCTATTGTTCCAGGATTTATATCATACATAGTTGGTAAATCTTTTGCTGATTTGCAAAATTCATCAAGTGTGAATAGTCTTAAGTTGCTCCCCTATGTCTTACTATTTACACTAGGTTTCTCGTGTGTTTTTATAATTATGGGAGCTTCGGTCGATTTTTTAAGTGATATTTTTTTTGATTTTAAAAGGCAGTTAAATTTTATATCAGGCATATTAATTATCACTTTGGGACTTTACTTTATTGGTATAATTAAAATTCGTTTTTTGGATTTTGAACGGAAATTGAACTTACAAAGTTTTCAAAATAATCATTTTTTTCCTTTTTTAATAGGAGTTGCATTTGCTTTTGGTTGGAGCCCATGCATAGGACCAATTTTAGGATCAGTATTGGCTGTTGCTATTAAAGATAGTGTAAATGGAGTTATATTATTGTCCTTTTATTCAATGGGTTTGGCAGTACCTTTTATAATTGTTGGTCTTATGATGAGTAAATTATTGATCATGACTAGTTTTTTAAATAGATATATTCGCTATTTTCAATTTATTACTGGAGTAATTCTACTCATTACAGGTGTGTTAATTTTTAATGGGTCAATTCAATCTTTAGGTTTTCAACTTAATTCAATTTTACCTTCATTAGAAATGCTTCTAATATAGTGAATTTATCAAAAAAATTATTAATTTTTATTTTATTAACAATAATTGTAATTTTATGGACAATATATTTTTTAAATAAAGATTTTTTTCAACTTCAAACACTTTTTTCTAACTTAGAAATTATACAAAACTTCATATCACAGAATTTCTTTATCTCAATATTTATAGTTATTCTTTCATATAGTTTTTTAATAATGTGTAATTTTCCATTTGCTTCTTTGTTATCAATGATCAATGGTTTTCTATTTGGAACATGGATAGGGGGGGCTATATCTATACTTGGAGGAACACTTGGTGCCTTCGTTATTTTTTTAATTGCTAAATTCTTTTTTTTAGATTTTATTAAAAACAAATTCTTGAATAAATATTCATATATAGAAAATTACTTTAATAAAAATGATCTAGAGTTAATGATGTTAATTAGAATTATCCCAGCAATTCCATTTTTTTTACAAAATTTAATTTTAGCTGGTCTTGGAGCCAATAATAAAAAATTTATTTATACCACTTCAATTGGACTGGCCCCATGGTCATTTATTTTTGGAAGCATAGGTCAAGGTTTAGAAGAAATTTTTGTTAACAAAACTGAACTTAGCTTATCTCTTATAGCACAGCCAGAGTACTTAATACCTATCGGATTTATAGCTTTTTTAATAATTATGATAATCCTTTTTAAAAAAAAGTTTGAAAGGTAAGTCTATTAATCAATTACATTGATTAATTTATCCCCAGACTTTTTGAATTTACCAATAAGTATAGGGCTAAATCCTAGTTTTAATTGAAATTTCTTCTCAAACTCAACTTGATCATTTTTATTTATGGTTAATAAAAGAGGGCCATTAGTTTGAGGGTCATAGAGAATATTTTTTAACTTATTACTATTAGATATTAAAATTTCATTTACAGAAGAGGAATAATTATTATTAAAACCTGTGCTTTTAAAGTTTTCTAATATTCCAATGTTTTTATTAATCAGTATCTCTTCATTGAGTTTAATTTCAGCAGATAATTTTGAAGATTTACAAATATCTAATAAGTGAGATGCTAAGCCAAATCCACTAATATCAGTTGTGATATTACTTTTAAAACTCTTTGAAATTTCAGATGCTTTACTATTTCCTTTTTTGAGCCATTCAAGTAAATTTTGAAAATCGATACTTGATAGAAAGTCTGAATTATTAAAATATGCAGCTAAAAGGTATCCAGTACCCAAGGGTTTTGAAAGATAGATAAGATCATTTTCTTGTCCTTGGTTTTTAGAAATTTGTTTTTCAAAGACCCCGTTCATAGTAATTGTAATACCTGGTTCTTTTGACTGATAACTGTGTCCTGAAACAATAACTGAGTTGTCTTTAATAGACTCAGATTTTATACCCTTCATAAAATATTCCATATAAAAGCTTTCTATTATCCCCTCTGAGAAAGGTAAGGCTTGTGAAACACTTAATGTTTGAACGGAGCCTCCACTTGATAAAATATCATTTTGAGAATGTAGATAGCTAATAATTCCAAAATCATAAGGATTGAGTGATGTAAATAATTTAATGTGATCAATGCTTTGTAGTAGAGATGAGGAACTAGTGTTAATTATTGATGAGTCTGATAATTCAGGATTTGAATTTTCTGCATTTAAAAAATTAACTAAGGTATTTTTTGAAACTTTAGAACCACAACCTTGACAATACATTTTAATATTTTTTGATTTTTCTAATTCTAGATTTTTTTTTGACATACTAATATTATTTGTAAATTTAAATTTTTTAATAAATCCCTTATCAATCCATTCTTTTAATTTCCAGCACCATCGACCATGAAAAGATAAGAAAAAATAGTTTAATAATGCATAATTTTCATAAGTACCAACTAAATAAAGCCAATTTTTCTGAGGCCTAAATTTAATAAGAGGCCTACCAGTTAATTTATAAAAAATATTTTCCTTTAATACCTCTCCTTGACGAACTGCCATTACACCTGATTTTGGTCTAAAATTATTTTCTAAACTACAGGCATCACCTGTAACAAAAATACTTTCATCGTTTGTGGATAAGAGATTACCATTAACTGCTATAAATCCATTTTCGTCTTTGTTAAGACTACTCTCAGACAACCAAGTTTCAATATCAGCACCAGAAGAAACTAAACTTAAATCACATTCAAATATAACACCATTTTTTAAAGTTAAATGAGTTTCCGATATTGAAACAACTTCTCCTTGAATTTCTTTAATACCTAAATTATTTGAAATTTTTTTTAGATATTTTTTTGTTTTTTTATTTAAGTTTTTTTCTTTTAAAATATTTTTTCCTATAATATTTATTTCTAAATTATTTTCATACCTTCTTAATAAGCTAAAAGCTAATTCATAAGAAGCTACTCCTCCACCTATAATAGCAATCTTACTTTTTTTATTTTTTAAAATTTGATCGATCTCACTTAGATTTTTTACAAGTAAACTGATAGGTTTTACAAAAAAACATTTAGATGAATTTTTAATCTTTATTCCTTTGGTATTTGAAATCGAACCAGTATTGATTGATAATAAATCGTAATGCACTGAGGGTAAACTTTGCAATTCTAATTTTTGATAGTTGGTTTCTATCTTTATAACTTTATCTCTGATAAATGTTGCTCCTGCATTAAAACATAATCTTTGAAGGTCTATACTTATTTCCTTTTTACTAAAATCTTTATGAATATATCCAGGCGTCATGCCTGAATAAGTAGCCTCAAAGTTTTCATTAATTAAAATTGTATGGAGACCTTTTATAGTGTTCATACATAGCTTCCTCAGAACCTGAACATTTGCATGCCCACCACCTATCAAAACTAACTGTTTAGTGAAATTATTTTCAAACAATTAAGAAAGCCAATCTTTAAATAGACTATAAACTTTTAATAATTCAGCATAGTTGTTTAATTTTGAGCTATTTTGCATATAGGGATAATTATGTAAATATGAGGAAAATTCAATATTTTTCATTATTTTAAGCATTGTTCGCTTGAAACTAGAAATATATTTACCATTTACTTATAAGATTTAGCACTCTATAAAAGTGAGTGCTAAAAACTAAATTTTAGAATTAGAGGTAAAAAAATGAATTTAAAACCCTTACACGATAGAGTCTTGGTCGAAAGAGTTGAACAAGAAGATCGTACTAAAGGCGGTATCATTATTCCTGATACTGCTCAAGAAAAACCTATGGAAGGCAAAGTTGTTTCTGTAGGTGGTGGTGCTAGAAATGAAAACGGACAAGTTGTTGCTTTAGATGTAAAAAAAGGTGATCGAATTCTGTTTGGTAAATGGTCTGGTACAGAAGTCAAAATTGATGGCAAAGAGCTTCTAATTATGAAGGAGTCAGACATCATGGGAATTATTGAAAAGTAATTGAAAGGAATTTTATAAATGTCAGCAAAATTAATTCAATTTGGTACAGACGCTAGAGCAAAAATGCTTAAAGGCATAAACATACTAGCTGATGCTGTGAAAGTAACATTAGGACCGAAGGGCAGAAATGTTGTAATAGATAAATCTTTTGGCTCACCAAGAACAACAAAAGATGGTGTTACAGTTGCGAAAGAAATCGAACTAGCCGATAAATTTGAAAATATGGGCGCTCAGATGATTAAAGAAGTAGCAAATAAAACAAATGACTCTGCTGGAGATGGAACGACAACATCAACTGTATTGTGTCAAGCCTTAGCTACTGAAGGAATGAAAGCAGTAGCCGCTGGATTAAACCCAATGGATTTAAAAAGAGGAATGGACGCCGCTACAGATGCAATTATTTCTGAGCTTCAAAAAAACTCCAAAATTGTAAAGTCAGATAAAGAAGTTCAACAAGTTGGAACTATCGCTTCAAATGGTGATCGTGAAGTTGGAGGAATGATATCTGAAGCAATGCAAAAAGTAGGCAAAGAGGGTGTCATCACTGTTGAAGAAGCCAAAAGCTTAGACACAGAATTAGACGTTGTAGAAGGTATGATGTTTGATAGAGGCTATTTAAGCCCATATTTTGTGACTAATGCCGATAAAATGAAAGCAGAAATGGAAGATTGCTTAATTCTTTTACACGAAAAAAAGCTAGCTAGTCTTCAACCAATGTTACCATTATTAGAGTCAGTTGTTCAGTCAACAAAGCCATTACTTATTATATCTGAAGATGTTGAAGGTGAAGCTCTAGCAACTTTAGTTGTTAATAAACTAAGAGGTGGATTAAAAATTGCTGCAGTAAAAGCACCAGGTTTTGGTGATAGAAGAAAAGCAATGTTAGAAGACATCGCAATATTGACAGGTGGTCAAGTTATTAGTGAAGATTTAGGTATTAAACTAGAGACAGTGACTATGGATATGTTAGGTAAAGCCAAAAGAGTTGTTGTAGATAAAGAAAACTCAACAATCGTTGGTGGAGCTGGTAAGAAAAAAGATATTGAGGCGAGATGTGATCAAATCAGAAAACAAATTGATGAAACAACATCTGATTATGACAGAGAAAAGCTTCAAGAAAGATTGGCAAAACTTGCCGGCGGCGTAGCTGTAATCAAAGTAGGTGGAGCATCTGAGGTAGAAGTTAAAGAAAAGAAAGACCGAGTTGAAGATGCTATGCACGCAACCAGAGCTGCTGTAGAAGAAGGAATATTACCTGGTGGTGGTACTGCACTTCTCTATGCTACAGGTGTCTTAAAAAACTTGAAAGTCGACAATGATGATCAAAGATATGGTGTAGACATTGTCAGAAAAGCTCTTTCAGCCCCATTGAAACAGATAGCACAGAACTCTGGATTTGATGGTGCAGTTATTGCTGGAAAAATTCTTGAGAGCAAAGATAACTCTCATGGTTTTGACGCTCAATCTGGTAAATTTTGTGATTTAGTAAAAGCTGGTATTGTTGATCCTACCAAAGTTGTGAGAACTGCTTTGATTGATGCTGTGTCAGTTGCTGCTTTATTAACCACTACAGAAGCAATGATTACAGATAAACCAGAAGATAAATCATCTACACCTGCGATGCCTGATATGGGCGGAATGGGTGGAATGGGCGGTGGAATGCCTGGTATGATGTAGTCAAAAATTTTAGAGTAAAAAAAAGCCGCTTTATGCGGCTTTTTTTTTAAGCTAATATAATCTTGTTAGATGAATTTTATTGAAAATTTTTACACACAAATCATTAGAGTTTTTAGCGATGGAGTATTTGGTGTAAGTTTAGGCAACTTAGCAATAATTATTTTATGTATAATTGTATCTCTTTTGATAAGAAGCTTAGTCGCTAGAGTCTTAGTAAATAAAGTAAAAAAAATAGTATCTAAAACTGGTAATAAAATTGATGATAAATTATTTGAAGCATTGGTCCCACCTTTTAGACTTTTGCCAATTGTAGTTGTTTTTCTTGCTATTACATTGTACTTCGATATCGAGTCAACCCTTGGTCTTTACCTACAAAAAATAAATAACACACTATCAACAATTTTTGTTTTTTGGTTGATCCACCAAGCATTAATTCCATTTTCAAATTTATTTAATAAATTGGAGAGTATTTTATCCAAAGGATTGGTTCTGTGGATAGTTAAATCACTAAAATACTTAATCATTTTTTTAGGTATCGTTGCAGTTCTTGAGGTATGGGGTATAAAAATTGGGCCTGTGATTGCAGGCTTAGGTTTATTTGGTGTAGCTGTAGCTTTAGGAGCTCAAGATCTATTTAAAAATTTAATTTCAGGAATTATGATATTACTTGAAAAAAGATTTCAAATAGGCGACGTTATTAATGTTCCTGGTCATACTGAGGGAACAGTTGAGCATATAGGTTTCAGGTCAACATTAATAAGAAAATTTGACTCAACCCCGATAACTATTCCAAATTATATTTTTGCTGAGGCACCTATATTAAATTACACTAATAGAAATTATAGAAGAATTAACTGGACCATAGGTCTTGAATATAATTCAACATTAGATCAAATTAAAAAACTTACCGAAATGATATCCTCTTACTTTAAAGACAATGATGACTTTATGGTTGATAATAACTACAAATCTTTTGTCAGGATAGAGAAGTTTAATGATAGCTCTATAGACATATTAGTGATTTGTTTTACATCCACAAAAGACTGGGATAAATATTTAGAAATTAAAGAGGAATTAGCAATGAAAATCAAGGATAGTGTTGAAAAAATTGGTTTAAATTTTGCATTCCCTAGTCAGTCAATATATATAGAGAAGACACAAGAACTATAAATTCTGAATTTAAATTTATTAGTAGGCGTTATTGATGTATAAGTTTCATTTTTAATATGAAAAATTTATTGAATATATCTGACTTAAATCAAAATGATTTTGATAATATTTTCCAGTTTGCTGATGACTTAGATAATCAAACTGAGAAAATTCTTACTAATAAAAATATAGGCTTAATTTTTGAAAAAAATTCCACTAGGACCAGGCTTTCATTTCAAGTCGGTATTAATCAACTTGACGGCAATTATATTGATGTGAGATTTGAAGAATTGAACTTAAATAGATTTGAGTCCTATGAAGACACATTTGAGGTGATGTCTTGTTACCTTGATTATCTAGTTTTTAGAACAACTGATCATAAAAAATTAGATTTAGCTAATAAATTTTTTAAGAAACCAATAATTAATGCCTTATCAGATTTATCACATCCTTGCCAGGCCATTTCAGATCTTTACACACTTAAAGAAAATTTTGGATCTATAAATAATTTAAACATTGTTTGGATGGGGGATATGAATAATGTTTTATTTAGTCTGTTAGAGGCTATAAGTTTTACAAATAATACAAAAGTCGATGTATTTACAGATGAAGCGATATACTCTCTAAATAAAGATAATTTTAATCTAAATAAAAATATAAATTTCCATTTCAATATTAACAAAGAAATCATTGCTAAAGCAAATTGTATAATGACTGATGTTTTTACCTCCATGAATGATAAAGAAGATAAAGAAAATTTATTAAGTAAATTTCAAGTTAATGAAGATATAATGTCTTTGACAGATAAAAAATCTGTATTTATGCACTGTCTTCCTGCTAAAATTGGTTCTGAAGTAAGTGAAGATGTCATAAAAGGAGAAAAATCAATTGTTCTCGCGCAGGCCAGAAATAGGTTAGTAGCTCAAAAAGGTATTCTTAAATGGTTAAGCATTTAACTCTATTATTATTTGTTTTATTAATCGGATGTGAAATTAATAGTGAGCAGTTAATTAAGTCTGAAAATATAAATTATGAAAATATTAAATTTAATGCTGTATCCAAGAATTTAAAATTTACAAATAATCAAGAGGGCAAAGAAGTAGAAATTACGAAAAAATTAGTTAATGATTGGTTTAATAATAATGTCAAAATAGATGGCTTTGATGGAAAATTAATATTAGTGACCGCAATAAATCCTACACCAGCGGGAGAAGGAAAAACAACTACATCTGTTGGCTTAAATGATGGATTAAATAAAATTGGAAAAAAATCTATAGTTTGCCTTAGAGAACCTAGTCTTGGCCCTTGTTTTGGTATGAAGGGTGGAGCTGCAGGTGGAGGTTATGCTCAAGTAGTGCCCATGGAAGAAATAAATCTTCATTTCACTGGAGACTTTCACGCTATCACTTCTGCTCATAATCTATTGTCTTCATTAATTGATAATCATATTTATTGGGGTAATGAATTACAAATAGATCAAAGAAGAATAACTTGGGGACGTGTCGTTGATTTAGGTGATAGATCTTTGAGAAAGGTAAATGTCAATCTTGGGGGTATATCAAATGGATTTCCAAGAGAAGATAAATTCGATATCACAGTAGCAAGTGAGATTATGGCAATATTTTGTTTAGCAAATGACATTGATGATCTACAAAAAAGAATAGGTGACATTATTATTGCTTATAAAAGAGATAAATCTCCTATATATGCTAGAGATGTAAAAGCTGATGGGCCAATGACTGTTTTATTAAAAAATGCTTTAATGCCTAACTTAGTTCAAACATTAGAAAATAACCCTGCCATAATCCATGGTGGTCCTTTTGCTAATATCGCACATGGATGTAATACAGTTATTGCAACTAAAGCTGGCTTAAAACTTGCTGACTATGTTGTAACTGAGGCTGGATTTGGAGCAGATCTCGGAGCAGAAAAATTTTTAGATATCAAATGTCGTAAAGCTAGATTAACACCAAGTGTTGTTGTTATTGTGGCTACGGTAAGAGCATTAAAATCTCATGGTGGTGTTGAAAAAGCTGATCTCAATAATGAAAATGTATCCGCGGTTGAAATGGGTTTTGAAAATTTGCAACGACATATTGAAAATATTCAATCTTTTGGTCTTCAACCAATAGTAGCAATTAATAGTTTTACTCTTGATACTGATGCAGAGGGTAAAGTTATCTCTGATGGTTGTGAAAAATTAGGAGTAAAAGCGATCCTTTGTTCTCACTGGGCAAATGGTGGTGACGGTACTTTAGAGCTAGCTGAAGAGGTAGTTAAAATTAGTGAGTCAAGTGACCCTTCAAATTTTAAGTTTATGTATGAAGATAACGTATCATTAGAGGAAAAAATTCGTTCTGTTGCCCAAAAAATATACAGAGCTGATGACATTGTTATTGATAAATCTGTGAGTGATCAGCTTAAAGGTTTTGAGGAAAGTGGTTATGGAAATCTACCTATTTGTATAGCCAAAACACAATATAGTTTTTCAACAAACCCATCTTTAAGAGGTGCTCCAAACGGTTTTACAGTTCCGGTAAGAGAGGTAAGATTATCTGCAGGAGCTGGCTTTATTGTTGTTGTAACAGGTCAAATTATGACTATGCCAGGTTTACCTAAAGTTCCTAGTGCTAATTCTATTATGTTAGATGAAAAAGGATTAATTCAAGGATTATTTTAATTTATCAATTTAATTCTCTATACCCAATTTATGGGGTATATTGTTTTCATGTACTCTAAAACAACCAATGGGGTCACGGTAACTGTTACACCGTATTTTTTAGATGATCAGTCATCCCCACAAGAAAGTCACTTCGTTTGGGCATACCAAGTTAATATTAAAAATGCTGGACGCTCATCTATTAAATTAAATCATAGAAATTGGTTGATCATTGATGCAAACGGTAAGGTGATGAATGTTCAAGGTGAGGGAGTTGTTGGAGAATTTCCTACAATTGAACCTGGGCAGTCTTTTGAATACACCAGCGGTACGCCTTTAAAAACAAATAACGGTATCATGCAAGGTTTTTATTTAGTCTCTCAGGATAATGGAGAAAAACTTAAAATTGATATACCTACTTTTTCATTAGACAGTCCTTATAACAAAAAAAACGTTCATTAAAAAAACGTCAAAATGTTTAATCTTAAACCTATAGCACTGGTAAGCGGAACGGTTATATGTGCTGTTGGTTTCTTTTTATTTATACCTCTAATAACTGAATTAATTTATAAAACAGAGACATGGCAATCATATGCTGTTCCAATATTACTCTATTTAATCGTGGGAGGATCATTAGTCATAACAAATAGGAATGTCGATTTAAAGATATCACTTAAAGAGGCATTCATAATAACTGTATTATCTTGGCTCTTAATGACTTTTCTTTGCGCAGTTCCTTTTTTATACACTGAGGTAAACTTAGGAATTATCGATGCCTTATTTGAGTCTATGAGTGGCGTAACAACAACTGGAGCAACAACACTTACTAACTTAGAGTCACTTCCAAAAGGTATTTTAATCTGGAGGGCTTTTTTACAATGGCTTGGTGGTATTGGTATAGTTGTAATTGCTTTGTTTATATTGCCATTTCTTCGTATTGGAGGAATGCAATTATTTCATTTAGAAGGAGATGATCCTTATGATAAATCCCTACCAAAGATCTCATCAGTTGTAAAAAAAATATTTATTATTTACTTAACACTGACAATTACTCTAATTTTTCTTTACTACATATGTGGGATGATACTATTTGATGCTATATCTCATAGTTTTACTACTATTTCTACAGGGGGTTTTTCTACATACGATGACTCATTTGCTTCTTTTAATAATGATAAAATTCTTATAGTAGCAATATTTTTTATGATATTAGGAAGTTTACCTTTTTTGGTACTTGTACAAACTTCCGGCAAGAATTTATTTGCTATATTTAAAGATCATCAAGTAAGAGTATTCATATTGATTCTGTCAACGGCTATTATTTTAATATTTTATTTTGCAAATAGTTATATAGATGGGAGTTATCTAAATAAAATAGTATCCGTGTCTTTTAATACAATTTCTATTATCTCTGGTACAGGATATATTAGTGAAAATTTTGAAAATTGGGGTAATTATGCTTCTGTTTTATTTCTGATACTTATGTTTATTGGTGGTTGTGCTGGCTCAACAACTGGCGGTTTGAAAGTTTTTAGATTTCAGATTTTATTTAAATATTTAAATTTGCACCTAAAGAAAATGCTCAAACCTCATTCAGTAATTGCGAGTCGTTTTAATGGTAAGAATATAAATGAAACTACTTATGAGTCTGTAATGAGTTTTTTCTTTCTATATATTTTAACTTTTTTTGTATCTGCATTATTATTATCTTTTAGTGGTCTTGATTTTCTAACTTGCATATCAGCCTCTGCATCTACTATATCTAATGTTGGTCCAGGACTAGGTTCAGTTATAGGACCAGATGGAAATTATGGAATATTGGATAATTATTCGAAGTTGATTTTAATTGCAACAATGTTCTTAGGAAGGCTAGAACTTCTCACTATCTTTGTTTTGATTCTTCCTTCTTTTTGGAAGGACTAGTTACATTTCTGAAACTCTTTGATTAATACTTTTTAGACTTTTAGATATTATATTTTTATTTAAATTTTCTGTATCTTTTATTGAAAAGCTACCTTCAATATCACCGTATTCTATAGAATTAATTTTATATATTTTTCT
>CABZUC010000009.1 GCA_902528805.1 uncultured Alphaproteobacteria bacterium | reverse complement strand
GAGAGAGGATCAATTGACTCTCAAACTAAAGCTATCTGTAATCATATTTTATCATTTAGAAAGAATATTATGGATTGGTCTACAAAAGGTGAATCAGAATTCGCAAGAATTAGAAATTTACCTTTCAAATTCCCAGACTCTGTATAAGCAATTCAATTTGGAGGGGCGACAAAGCCCCTCCGATTTAATTATTAAAATAATTTATCCGGTAACCAAGTAGCTATTTCTGGAAAAAAACCAACTATAAATAAAGCAATTATTTGAACTGCTATAAAAGGCATAACTCCCTTATACATATTTTGAGTTTCTATTTCTTTTGGAGCTACCCCCCTTAGAAAGAAAAGTGAAAAACCAAATGGTGGAGTCATAAAACTAGTTTGTAAATTTAAGGATATCAAAATTCCTAGCCATAAAGGATCGGCACCATTGGCAATTAAAACTGGACCAACTAAGGGCACTATTACAAAAATAATTTCAATATAATCTAAAAAAAAACCTAGAACAAAGATTGAAGCCATTACAATAAATAATGCACCATATAATCCTCCTGGCAGCGTTCCTAAGAAATGTTCAATCATTTCATCGCCATTGAAGCCTCTAAAAACTAGAGAGAACATTGAGGCGCCAATAAGTATCACAAATACAAAAGAACTTAATTTAACAGTGCTAAGAGATACATCTCTGACATTCTTATAATTTAATTGACCCTTTAAAGCTGCTATTACAGCTGCACCCACTGCACCCACTGATGCAGATTCAGTTGGAGTTGCTATACCCATTAAAATAGACCCTAGAACCAGAAGTATCAATATTAATGGAGGTAGAATTGAGGTAATAGCATTGGTGTAAATTTCACCTCTAGTTCTTTCAGTCTTAACGGGCGGACAGCTATTAGGATTAATTCTTGCATAAAAGTATATCAATACAATAAACATCCCCACCAACATCAAACCAGGCATCAATGCACCTGCAAATAAATCAATAGCTGTGACGGGTTCTGGAACTAAGCTACCGGTCATCATAGCTGCCTCTTCATTTGCACCTTGTAGTATGGAGGCAAGTAATATTAAAACTATCGAAGGAGGAATTATCTGACCTAAAGTCCCTGCAGCACAAATAGTACCTGTAGCTATTTTTTGATCGTATCCAGCTTTAATCATAGCAGGTAATGAAAGTGTGCCCATAGTGACTACGGTTGCTCCAACAATACCGGTTGATGCTGCAAGCATCATACCAACTAAGACTACCCCAATACCTAAGCCGCCCTTAATAGATCCAAATAACTCACCGATTGATTGTAATAATTCTCCAGCTATTTTTGTTTTCTCTAACATTATTCCCATAAAAATAAATAAAGGAACTGCAACTAGAGCCTCGTTTGTCATTGTTCCAAAAATTCTTTGAGGAAAAAAACCAAGCATTCTAAAATTAAATATTTCTAGAGTATCGCCGATGAAAGCAAAGATTAGTGCTGAACCCGCTAGAGTAAAAGCGACTGGAAATCCAAAAAGAAGCAACACCAAGGTACTAAGAAACATTATAATTGCTAAAACTTCAGGTGTCATTACGCTCTGAAATATTATTTATTGACTTGATAATATTTGAAATTGATTGAATAAATAAAAATATACAAAAAAATAAAATTGCGCTCTTAAGGATGTATAATGCAGGCAACCCTCCTACTTCTCTTGATATTTCGTTTATTTGAATAGATCTTGTTACAAAAGTAAAACTGTATTTCCAGATTATATATAGAAATGGGAAAACAAGAATTATGTTTCCCAAAATGTCTACAATGCTTTTATACTTCTTTGAGGCATCCCTGTAAAACACATCTATTCTTACATGTTCGTTTGAGAGGTAAGTAAAACCTGCTCCCAACATAAATATAAATGCATGTAACCACACATAGCTTTCTTGCATCCATATAAAGCTGATACCAAAGCCATACCTAAGGACCACTACCGTAAAAACAACCAAAACCATAAGAACTGCAAATAATCCACATAGATACCCTACAGCTTTATTAATGGTATCCATGATCTTTGCTAGCTTGATCAAAAAGGGCATAGCCGAGAATTATATATAGAGAAATAACATATTAAAGTAACTTAATTAAAGGTCGAGGTGCCTACTTTATATAATAATAAAGCTTTTTCCCATGCGGGGTGAGATTCGGCACCTACAAAACATAATGTTTTCTTGATCGACCAAATTGAATAATAGTCAATTTATTTAGATTTGCAGGCTTGAAATTTATCAAATTAAGAATTTGATCAACATTTTTTCCACAATTCGATTAATTGATATTATGCATGAATTAATAAAATAATAGCTTTTTACTATAAGATATTTTTGAATATATTTCCCCTCTATGGCTCCGTTATCACCACATTTACAGATTTATAGGCCTTTTTTAACTATGATATTTTCTATTTCAAGCAGAATAGGAGTCATAGCATTTGCATTTTCAATTCCTTTTTTTGCAATCTGGTTAGGTAGTGCAAATATACTTCCTCAATTCAATCTTCTATTAACAATGTTCATCAACTTCTTACCGGTAAAGTTGATATTTATTTTTTGGTTTTTTATCTTCAACCATCATTTATTAAACGGTTTTAAATATTTTCTATGGTCTTTCGCAATTGGTATGGAAATAAAAAATGTTTATTTAGTTACATATATTATATTAGTAGCAAATATAATAATGACATTAATATTTACATGGATGGTATTGTAATGAAAGCTTCACAAAAATGGAAAATTGAAAGAATTTTGTATCTTGCATTAATTCCAATTAGTTATTGGTTTGTGTTGTTTTTTATAAACACTCATTCTGATATAAATTCTCTAAATATGTCATTATCAAATATGACTAATAAGATTTTATTACTAATTTTTTTTGTTGTATCCATGTTTCACATAAGAATTCAGTTAGGAAAAGTCTACGAGGATTATTTTAAATTTAATCAAATGAAAACTTATTCCTCTGTAACTGATGTAGTTATTGGAGTCTCGTTTTTAATTTTTTTACCGGTATTATTTTTTTAACATGAATTTCACTGATCATAAATTAGACGTCGTTGTTCTAGGTGCTGGGGGAGCTGGCCTAAGAGCTGCTTTGGGATGTTCTGAGCAAGGTCTTAAAACTGCATGTGTTTCAAAAGTTTATCCTACAAGAAGCCATACTGTGGCAGCTCAAGGGGGTATAGGCGCCGCGCTTGCTAACATGGGCGAAGATAGTTGGCAATGGCATATGTTTGATACTGTAAAAGGTTCTGATTGGCTTGGAGACCAAGACAGTATTGAATATCTATGTGCGAATGCAGTTGACTCTATTGTTGAGTTGGAACATTACGGCATGCCATTTTCTAGAACTGAGGATGGTAAGATATATCAAAGACCCTTTGGTGGGCATATGACAAAAAATGGTAAAGGCGAACCTGCAAGTCGAGCTTGTGCTGCAGCTGATAGAACTGGACATGCATTACTTCACACGTTATATCAGCAAAGCCTCAAAAATAACGTTGATTTTTATAACGAATACTTTGCCATAGATTTATTAAAAGATGATAACGACGCAATTTGTGGACTCTTAGCAATCAATATTGAAGATGGGTCATTACATCGTTTTATTGCAAAAATGACAATTTTAGCTACTGGAGGTTATGGAAGAATATTTCAATCCTCCACAAGTGCACATATTTGTACAGGAGATGGCGCAGGTATTGCTCTCAGGGCAGGACTTCCGTTATCTGATATGGAGTTTATTCAGTTTCATCCCACTGGAATATATGGTGTTGGCGTTTTAATATCAGAGGCAGCTAGAGGTGAGGGGGGTATTTTAAAAAATAATGAGGGTACAAGGTTTATGCTTGAGTACGCTCCAAATGCCAAAGACCTTGCAGCTAGAGATGTTATTTCAAGATTCATAAGTAAGGAGATCAGTGCTGGTAGAGGATGTGGACCTAATAAAGACTATATAAATCTTCATTTAGAGCACCTTGATGCTGATATGCTTGCTAAAAGATTACCTGGTATCTCTGAGTCAGTTAAAGCATTTTGCGGAAGAGATATTTCCAAAGAGCCAATTCCAGTTATTCCAACTGTTCACTACTGTATGGGGGGTATCCCAACAAATTTTAAAGCAGAAGTTTTGAAACCTAATGATACGAATACGGAAGAAGTATGTGAGGGATTAATGGCAATAGGTGAAGCAGCATGTGCATCAGTTCATGGAGCAAATAGACTTGGAACAAATGCTTTAGCAGAGCTTGTTGTTTTTGGAAGAGGTGCAGCCATACAAGCAGGACAAGTCATTGATAGTAACGAGTCATTGAGGATGCCATCCCACTCACAAACTAATTTAATAATAGAAAGACTTGAGTCAATCAAAAATAATAAAGGCGATGTATCGGTTGGAGAGTTAAGAGAAAAGATGCAAAAAACTGTCCAAAAAAGATTTGGTGTTTACAGAGAGAGTGAAACTTTAAAACTGGGCAACGACGAATTGTATTCAATGTCCCAAGATCTTAAACATATTAAAGTTAAAGACCAGTCAGATGTTTTTAATACAGACTTGGTTGAAGCTTTAGAGCTTCATAACTTAATGCAGGTCGCTGGCAGTGTTGGTGTTTCAGCTGAACAAAGAACTGAAAGTAGAGGTGCGCACGCCAGAGAAGATTTTCCAGAAAGAGATGATGAAAATTGGCTCAAACACACACTTTTTTGGGGAGATGCTACAGATTATAAGGTCACTCACAGGCCTGTAAGAATGACAACATTAAGCAATCAAATTTCTGTCATACCTCCACAAGTAAGGGTTTACTAAATGGTGCAACTCACTCTTCCTAAAAACTCAATTCCAGTTAAAGGAAAATCATATTCTAATGTTGATCTTATTGATGAACAGTCCCAACAAAACCATGACATCAGGATTGTAAATGTTTACCGATGGTCAGGTGAAGAAGATACGCCCCCTCAAATAGATCGATTTGAAATTGATGTAGCTAAAGCAGGGACAATGGTTTTGGATATATTAAATAAAATTAAAGCTGAGGTTGATCCAAGCTTAACTTTTAGAAAATCATGTAGAGAAGGTGTTTGTGGATCATGTGCAATGAATATAGATGGTGTCAATACACTTGCATGCCAGAAACATATAGAGGAATGTTCTGATGAAATTAATATATACCCTCTTCCCCATATGAGAGTTTTAAAAGATTTAGTGGTAGATTTGAAAAAAGCTTTTGAACAATTTAAATCTATAAAACCATGGTTAAATAAAAAATCTCCAAATAATGAAAGAGAAAATATACAGTCAGTCGAAGATAGAGATAAGCTAGATGGCAAATGGGAATGTGTAATGTGCTTTTCTTGTAGTACCTCTTGCCCAAGCTATTGGTGGAATGAAGATGAATATTTAGGACCTGCTGTGTTACTTCAAGCAAACCGCTGGATAAAAGATAGTAGAGATGAAGAGAAAAAAGAAAGGTTGAATGAGTTGGATGATAGTCTTAAACTATATAGATGTCACTCAATCATGAATTGTACCAACTCCTGTCCGAAAGGACTAAACCCAGCTAAAGCTATAGCTGAAATAAAGCATGAGATATCCAAAATGGATAAATAGTGAATAAAATTTCACTAATTGGCGCTGGAAACATTGGCGGTACCCTCGCTCATTTAGCCGCTTTAAAAAAACTCGGAAATATAACACTAATAGATGTTGTAAAAGGAATGCCCCAAGGAAAAGCTTTAGATCTCAGCCAATCTTCTGCTGTTGAAGGTTTTACAGGGTCGATAGAGGGTACAAATGATTTTTCCAAAATGAAGGGATCTGACGTCATTATCATAACTGCTGGTTTACCTCGTCAACCCGGAATGAGCAGAGATGATCTTTTAGAGACCAATGGGAAAATAATTAAAAAAATAGCTCTAGATATAAAAAAATATGCCTCAAAAGCATTTGTTATTTGTATCACAAACCCCTTAGACGCAATGGTATACGTACTTCAAAAATATTCAAAACTTCCAAAAAATATGTGTGTTGGAATGGCAGGAGTATTAGACTCTTCTCGAATGAAATATTTCTTATCAGATGCTTTGAACGTTTCTGTAAATGATGTTGAAACATTTGTATTAGGAGGACACGGAGATGACATGGTTCCTCTTACCAACTATACAACAATCGGAGGTGTGCCTTTAATGGACTTCCTAAAGCTTAAAAAACTTCCTTACTCAAAAATTGAGAAAATAGTCAATCGAACAAGAATGGGTGGAGGAGAGATAGTGAAATTACTTAAGAGAGGTTCTGCTTTTTATGCACCTGCTAGTTCAGCCATTCTGATGGCAGAGGCATTTTTATTCGATCAAAAAAAACTATTACCCTGCGCAGCTTTTATTAATGGACAATATGGTCTTAGCAATATGTATATGGGTGTTCCTACAGTTATTGGAAAAAAAGGAATTGAAAAAATTATTGAGGTAAAACTTACCTCTAAAGAAAATTTAATGCTAAAAAAATCTGTTAAATCTGTTGAGGGATTGGTATCAGCAGTCGATAAGCTTTTATAATTAAAAATAAAATGACTTTTTTATGAGATAAGCGTATACCTTATCTTATTAATGAGATATTATAATTCATTTCTCACAACTAATAATGCTTCCCAAGTTATTTCTATTTATAAGGACTATATAAAAGACCCAAGTCTAGTTGATAAAAGTTGGCATGATTTTTTTAATACTCTTGCACCTGAAGAGATTTCCATCTTAGCTGATTACCAAAAAATTGATTGGTCACAAACTTCAAGAGGTAAAGACTTTAATCAGACTTCGCTCGACCAAGCAATTACTGACTCTTTGAGACTAGTAATGATGATTAGAGCCTACAGAGAAATAGGCCACCTAATTGCTGACTTAGACCCTTTAGGTTTAATGATAAAAAATAGTCCATCAGGTTTAGACCCTGAGTATTATGGTTTTCAAGAAAAAGATTACGACCGTAAGATTTTCTTATTTGGTTATTTAGGCTTCGAAAAGGCAACTGTCAAAGAAGTTTTTGAAAAGTTACAATCTATATACTCTGGAACACTAGCAATTGAATACAAGCACATACAATCGGCTGAAGAATATAAATGGCTTAAAGATAGAATTGAAGAGAAAAAGGATATGCAACTTACTCCAAGGGGTAAAAGGACGATATTAGAAAGATTGGTTTCAGCAGAATACTTTGAGAAATTTTTAGATACCAAATACAGAGGAACAAAAAGATTTGGTCTTGAAGGTGCTGAGTCTACGATACCTGCCTTAGAACAAATTTTAAAAAGATCATCGGAGTACGGCGTCGAAGATTTTTCATTTGCTTGTGCTCATCGTGGCAGACTAAACATCTTAGCAAATATAGTAAAAAAACCTCATGTACAAATATTTGGTGAATTTATTCACGGTGGGGAAAATGCTTTAAGTGACCAAGGGTCTGGTGATGTAAAATATCATTTAGGCGCAAGTTCTGACAGAAGTTTTGGGGGTAATTTAATTCATGTTAGTATGGCAGCAAATCCCTCACATTTGGAAGCAGTAAATCCAGTAGTTGCTGGTAAAATTAGAGCAAAACAAAGACTTATTAGAGATAATAATAATACAAGAGTTTCTGGTCTCTTAATTCACGGAGATGCTGCAATTGCTGGTCAAGGAGTTGTAGCTGAAACGTTTACAATGTCACAGCTAAATGGCTATAGAATTGGTGGATTAATACATTTCATAATTAACAACCAAATTGGTTTTACCACAAGTCCTCAATATAGTCGTTCGGCACCATACTCCTCAGAAATTGGAAAAATTGTTCAGTCACCAATCTTTCATGTAAATGGTGATGACCCTGAGGCTGTAGTATTGGCCTCAAGAGCTGCAACAGAATTTAGAAATACTTTTAAAAAAGACACAATGGTTGACATGTTTTGTTATAGGAAACACGGTCATAATGAAGGAGATGAACCTTCATTTACGCAACCTTTGATGTATGAGACTATTAAAAAGAAAAAATCAGTTGCAAGTATTTATGCAAATAAGCTTTTAGAGCAGGAGGTTGTAAATCAAAAACAAATTGACTACTTAAAAGATCAGATTTGGTCTGATCTTGAAAAAAAATTCGAGAAGGCAAAAAATTATAAATTGAAAACAAAATTATGGATGGGCGGTCAATGGAGTGGTTTAAGTCTTGCTCCTAAAGACCCCTTAAGAAGGGGAAAAACCTCTGAGTCTGAAAAGTCTTTAAAAAATACAGGTATAAAAATTACTAATATTCCAGATAATTTTAATTTGCATCCAAAATTGCAAAAATTTAATAATGCTCGCATCAAAGCTATAAAAACTGGAAAAGGGATTGATTGGTCTTTCGCAGAGGCTTTAGCCATAGGAAGTTTACTAAAAGAGGGATATCAAGTTAGACTCGCAGGCCAAGACTCTGGGAGAGGTACTTTTAGCCAAAGACACTCTGTTTTTTATGATCAAAAAACTGAAGAGAGGTATATTCCTTTAAACAATATTTCAAAAAAACAAAAAGAATTTGAAATAGTAGATAGTTTTTTGTCTGAACTAGGGGTACTTGGTTTTGAATATGGATATTCATTAGCTGATCCCAACACACTTGTTATGTGGGAGGCTCAGTTTGGAGATTTTGCTAACGGTGCACAAATTATTATCGATCAATTTATAACCTCAAGTGAGAGAAAATGGATGCAGATGAGTGGTTTGGTTATGCTTTTACCCCATGGTCACGAAGGCATGGGCCCTGAGCATTCAAGCGCAAGAGTAGAAAGGTTTCTGCAAATGGCTGCTGAAGACAACATTCAAATTGTAAATTGTACTACCCCAGCTAGCTATTTCCATGCTCTAAGAAGACAGATACATAGAAATTTTAGAAAACCATTAATAGTATTTACACCAAAGTCTACATTACGCCATCCAAATAATATTTCTCATATTGAGGAATTTACAGGTAAAACATCTTTTCATAGAGTAATTGACGATGATATTAAAAATCCAAAAAGAGTTGTTTTCTGCTCTGGTAAAATATTCTATGAGTTAGACGATTATAGATCTGAGCATAAAATAAAAGATGTTAAAATTATAAGAATTGAACAGATATACCCTTTCCCTTTTGACAGATTATCAGAAATACTTATGAAATATAAAGACTGTGAAATGATTTGGGCTCAAGAGGAACCAAAAAATATGGGCACTTGGGGATTTGTAAAAAGTAGAATAAGACATGTATTTGTTCAAAATAATTACGAGAAAAAAATACATTATGTTGGTAGGCGTCCCGCAGCAGCTCCAGCAACTGGTATTTCAAAAAGACATATTACTAACCAAATGCTCATTAAAGAATTAGCACTTAAATCATCATTAAAACGTGTTATAAAGGAAAGATCTGGTGTGAGCTTTATGAAATTTAAAAACCTTCCAAAAGAATAATGAAAAATATAACTGTACCTGAGCTTGGTGAGTCTATAATTGAGGGGACAATTACATCATGGTTAGTTAAAGAGGGTGAAAATTTTAAATCAGGAGATAATTTAGCTGAAATAGAGACTGAAAAAATTACAATTGAAATTCCCGCTCAATCTTCAGGAAAGTTAACTAAGATCATTGCACCTGTAGGGGCTACGGTAAATGTTGGTCAATCTATTGCTGAGATTACTGATGAGGTATCAATTGATGAAAGCTCTGAAAGCAAAATTGATCAGATTAAAGAGAAGAAAGAAACTGCAAAGGAAGTAAAACTACCTAATAAGCCTGATATTATTGAGAAAACTGAGAGCTCTCCAAGCTCTGAAAATAATCTTCAAAATTTTGATATTGAAAAAGAAAATCAAAATGAAAAAACCATTCCAATGTCCAAGCTTAGACAAACCATTGCTAGAAGATTAAAAGATGCTCAAAATACTGCTGCAATTCTTACAACATTTAATGAAGTTGACATGTCTGCTATTATGTCTTTAAGAAAAAAAGAGCAAACATCTTTCAAAAAAAAATATGGTGTCAAACTAGGCATTATGTCTTTTTTTGTTAAAGCCTGTACGGATGTCCTAAAAGAAATACCAGAGATAAATTCAGAAATTTATGAAAATAAAATAATTTACAAAAATTATTTTGATATAGGAATAGCAATTGGATCAGAAAAAGGTTTGGTTGTTCCAATAATTAGAGATGCTGGAAATTTATCAAATGGTGATATTGAAAAAGGTATCATCGATTTAGCTCAAAAGGCAAATTCAAATAAACTTACAATGAAAGACTTATCAGGTGGAACTTTTTCAATTACAAATGGAGGAATATATGGCTCAATGATGAGCACACCTATTATTAATCCTCCTCAAAGTGCTATATTAGGTATGCATTCTATTATAGATAGACCTATTGCAGTAAAAAAGAAAATTGTCATAAAGCCAATGATGTACATAGCCTTGAGTTATGATCACAGGCTTATTGACGGAAAGCAAGCAGTTACTTTTTTAGTAAGACTTAAAGAGCTTTTAGAAAATCCAGTTATAATTTAATTTTTTAAAATATTTTTCAAAACAAAATTCAATATACCATCAGCCTTGTAGTATTGTAGCTCATTGATGGTATCAATTCTTAATGTACATTCTAAAATTTTAGTACCCTCATCACTTTTAATGGACACTTCCAAATCTTGTAGAGGTTTAATTTCATTATCTAGTTTTATATTTACAAGGTCGGAAGATTTTATATTTAGATCATCGAGTTTGTGGCTATTAAGTTGTATAGGAAGCACACCCATTCCAACTAAATTTGATCGATGTATTCTTTCAAAGCTTTCTGCTATAACGGCTTTGATGCCTAATAGTTTTGTTCCTTTTGCTGCCCAATCCCTAGAGGAGCCCGTTCCATATTCTTGTCCTGCAAAAACAACAACGTTTTCTGATCTTTTTGCATACTCCATGGCAACCTCATAGACACTCATTTTCTTTTTTTCAGGTTCTAGAATTGAGTACCCCCCTTCTACATTTGACAGTAACTGATTTTTAATTCTTATATTAGCAAAAGTGCCTCTAACCATTACCTCATGATTACCCCTTCTGGCGCCATACGAATTAAAATCATTTTGTCGTATTTGTCTCTCCATAAAATAGCTTCCCGCAGGACTTTCTGCTTTAATAGCACCTGCAGGTGAGATGTGGTCTGTAGTAACACTATTCCCCAAAAGCAATAAGGGTCTCGCATCTTCAATTGGTATAATTTCTTTATCATCAGATTGACCAGTAAAAAAAGGGGGTTGCTGTACATAGGTCGAAGAAGAGTCCCATTTATATAAGTCTCCTGTAGATGTATCAATCCCTTGCCATTCTTTTGGTCCATCTAAAGCGTTAGAGTATTGTTTTTTGAACATTTCTGGTGAGACGTTTTTTTCAACTGCATCTCGAATTTCATTATTACTTGGCCATATATCTTTCAAGAAAACTTCATTACCATTTGAGTCAATACCTAAGGGATCCTTTGTTAAATTTGTATATACAGATCCTGCTAATGCGTAGGCGACAACTAGAGGGGGTGAAGCAAGATAGTTTGCTTTAACATGTGGATTAACTCTTCCCTCAAAATTCCTATTCCCTGAAAGTACAGAAGCTACTGTTAAATCATTTTTTGTAATACACCCCGCAATATCCTCATCAAGAGGTCCTGAATTTCCAATACAAGTAGTACATCCATAACCTACTAAATGAAAACCCAATTGATCTAAATATTTATTTAAGCCAGATTTATCCAAGTAATCAGTAACAACTTTTGAACCAGGTGCCAATGACGTTTTAACCCAAGGCTTTACTTGTAATCCTATTTCACAAGCTTTTTTTGCAACTAGTCCTGCTGCAACCAAAACATCTGGGTTTGAGGTATTGGTGCATGAAGTAATAGCAGCAATAACTACATTTCCATCTTGCATTTTGTAATTACGATTCTTTACTTCCTTTTCAACAGGTTTGTTCTTTGAAAATTCTTTAAAATTTAAACTCACACTCTCTAAATTAATTCTATCTTGAGGTCTTTTAGGCCCTGCTAAAGACGCTTGAACTTTTTCAAGTTTCAAATGAATGGTGTCGTTGTAATCACAAGTATCATCAGCCCATAAACCTTGAATTTTATGATATTTTTCAACAATATCTATCAGGTCTGAGCTTCTAGAAGTTAACTTTAAATATTTAATGGTCTCTTCATCAACTGAAAAAAACCCGCAGGTTGCGCCGTACTCAGGAGCCATGTTGGCAATAGTAGCTCTATCAGCAAGTGATAAATTTTTTAAACCATCACCGTAAAATTCAACAAATTTCCCAACCACACCCTTTTCTCGAAGCATTTGAACAATTGTAAGAACCAGGTCTGTCGCTGTAACACCTTCATTCATCTTTCCCGTTATCTCAAAACCAACCACTTCTGGTAAAAGCATAGATACTGATTGACCAAGCATAGCGGCTTCAGCTTCAATTCCACCCACTCCCCAACCAAGTACTCCTAGTGCGTTTACCATGGTCGTATGACTATCGGTTCCAACTAATGTATCAGGATATAAATAATTTTTTTTATTTTGTTTTGAACTCCATACAACCTCCGCTAAATACTCTAAATTAACTTGATGACATATCCCTGTACCAGGAGGGATAACCCGAAAGTTTTCAAAAGCTTGTTGTCCCCATTTTAAAAATTCATATCTTTCTATATTCCTTCCAAATTCCATATCAACATTTTTTTGAAATGCCTTTGGACTGGCAAAATAGTCAACCATTACTGAATGATCTATTACTAAATCTACCTGTGACATGGGATTTACTTTGGAGGGATCCTTTCCTTTTTTTGAGACAGCATCTCGCATTGCTGCTAAGTCAGCAACTGCAGGTACCCCAGTGAAATCTTGCATTAAAACTCTAGATGGAAGAAAAAAAACTTCATGTTTTCTTTCAGGGTTTTCAAGAACATTTCTAATTAGATTTACATTAACATCTTTGCCATCCTCTAATCTTAATAAATTTTCAATAAGTATTTTTTTTGATTTAGGGAGAGTTTTTAGTTTTGGAAATTCATTTTCTAACAAGGATAAATTATAAAAGTTATATTCCTTTCCATTTAAAGAGAACTTATCTAGAGTCTGAAAACTATTAACTGACAACATGATTATTTGATATCATTAATTAGTATATTTTTTTATGCATAATACTGATTAATTATCTTTTAAATTTATCTTTTAGTAAGTCATATAATTTTTGAGAGTCGTAACTAAGGTCTCTTCCTGATCTTTTTATTAAACCAATTGTTCTTGTTACGGATGGATCTATCAGTGGTCTGAAAGATAAAGAGGTATAGTCCTTAGAAATAGCCAATTTAGGGGCTAATGTTATGCCCAATCCCTGTTCGACCATATTTAAGGCAGTAGGAATATGTCTCACTTCATAGGCCCAATCCATGTCTTCTTTCTGAAGTGCAAGAGCATTTTCAATATAAATTCTACTCCCTGAACCTTTCCATATAGATATAAAATTTCTATCTTTAATTTCAGATAATTTTACCTTTCTTTTTTTTTCTAATTTATCTCCTTTTGGGAATGCCACTACATAATCCTCTACGAATAATTTTTCAAAATTAATTCCCGGTTCTTGAATACCTGTAAAATTTATACCAAAATCACACTCTCCTCCTAAAACACTATCTACAACATTATTTGATGATCTTTCTATGATTTGAACCTTACATCTTGGTTCAATTTCTTTGAAAGATTTTAAAGCAGAAAATAAAATATTTCTTAGAGCAGAATGGACTACCCCAATTTTTATTATGGATGGAAAACTATATTTTTCATTAAGAGTTTTTGTAGCTGTTTTGACTGCTTCTATTATTCCTCTAGCTCGATCATAAAAATTTCTACCAGAGTAAGAGAGTTGAACTTTTCTTGTGGTCCTATCAAACAGTGTCGTACCCAATTCATGCTCAAGTTTTTGAATCCTCCTTGAAAGTGCAGGTTGAGACAAATTTAAATTATTTGCTGCTTTTGCAAATGAATTAGTTTCTGTTAATTCAATAAATGCTTCAATATCACCAATTTCAATATTTATGCGCATATAACATAAATATCAAAATTTATTTTATTTTCTATTCTTTTTTACAATTATTTTATTGACTGCTTTTAACCACCCTTGATAAAGATATTTAACCTCTTTTTTATGAAGTTTTGGTTTAAATAATTTTTGACTTTGCCATTTTTTTGAAATTTCTTTTGTATTTTTAAGCGTCCCTACAGAAAGTCCAGCTAAATATGCTGCACCCAATGATGTAGTCTCTGTAATTTTAGGACGATCACACTCTGATAATAATATATTGGAGAGAAACTGAAGGAACTGCTCGTTTTTCACCATTCCCCCATCAACTTTAATTTTATTAATTTTAATACCACTATCCTTTTCCATTGAAATAATTAAATCTTTAGTCTGATAAGCAACACTATCTATTGCTGATTTAACAAGTTCCGAAACACCAGTATTTCTTGTCATTCCAAAGATTGCTCCTCTTGCCTCTCCATCCCAGTAAGGTGCACCAAGACCAACAAAAGCAGGTACTAGATATACTTGTTGAGATTTGTCATTTTTTTTATATAAATCCTCAGTTTCTTCGGCGCTATTAATTATTTTTAACGAGTCTCTCAACCACTGAATTGCTGCCCCAGCTATAAAAATTGACCCCTCGAGTGCATAAGTGGTTTTCCCATTTATTCGGTAAGCTATAGTCGTCAACAAATTATTTTTAGATATTCTTATATTCTTCCCTATATTCATAATCATAAAACAGCCGGTGCCATATGTTGATTTTATAGAACCTGGTTCAAAGCATGCTTGTCCTATAGTTGCAGCTTGTTGATCGCCTGCAATTCCTCCAATTTTTATATTTGAACCAAAAAGTGCAGTGTACCCAAATTCATCTACGCTATCTTTCACTCTAGGTAAAATTTTCATAGGTATATTAAATATTTCTAAAAGACTTTTAGACCAAGAATTTTTATTTATATCATACAACATAGTTCTGGACGCATTGGTTGCTTCAGTAAAATGAGATCTTCCCTCAGTTAATTTCCAAAGTATCCAAGTATCTATTGTTCCAAATAAAAGTTTATTCTCTTTTAAAAGTTTTTTAGAGGACTCTATGTTATCAATAATCCATTTTATCTTGGTTGCAGAAAAATATGAGTCAATGACTAAGCCAGTAATTTTTTGAATCTTTTTTGTAAAACCTTTTTTTTGTAACTCTTTACAATAATTTACCGTCCTGCGATCTTGCCAAACTATAGCTTTGTAAACAGGCTCACCTGTATCTTTGTTCCATAGAACAGTTGTTTCTCTCTGGTTGGTAATACCAATTCCAGATATATCATCTGGGCTGATGTTAGCTTTTTTTATCGCATTTTTAGCAGTGCTTAAGACCGACTCGAAGATTTCATTAGGATCATGTTCAACACATCCATCTTTGGGAAAATATTGTTCTAACTCCAATTGATCATAGGTAACTATTTCAAATTTATTATTAAATATTATGGATCTCGTCGAAGTAGTGCCCTGATCTATTGAAAGGATATATTTATTCATTTTCTTCAAATATTATATAACAAATGAGCTACAAATATTTTTTTAAAATATTTTCTAAATTTTGCAATTTTTCCTTTGGAAAATTTATACCCAACTTAGTTCTTCTAAAGAGAATGTCCTCTGCGGTCTTAGCCATTTCTTCAAGAACAAGATATTTAATCTCAAACTCATAAAGATCATTAAAAATATGTTCTCCACCGTCGTTAAAACCTTGATAATATTGGTTTAATTTTGTTATTTTATGACCATAAGTTTTTATTAGTCTTGGTAATATTCCCTCAGGTATTAAAAAATTTAAATCTGTTGTTTTTTCGCCACCTGGTAGAATTTCATTTCCAGTCCACGATTTATTAGAAATTTTAATATATTTTGAAATTTTATCTAATGCGTGCTCTGATAATTTTCGGAATGTTGTGAGCTTTCCACCAAAAACTGTCAATATTGGTGCATCTTTATCGTCTATCTCAAAAGTGTAGTCTCTTGTAATCTTTGAGGCATTTTCATTTAAATCCTCTACTAATGGCCGTACACCGGAATAAGTCCAAATAATATTATCTTCAGTAATTTTATTTTTTATAAATTTATTTACTGATGATATGAGATATTTTTTTTCAATATCAGTTATTTTGGGATTGTCATAGGATTTAACTTCATGATCTGTTGTTCCGATGAGTGTATATTTATCTAAATAGGGTATCAAAAATATTATCCGTTTATCATCTAGTTGAAGAATATAGGCTTGCTCACCTTTATAAAGTTTTTCTGTGATAATATGACTACCTTGAACATGTCGAATTTTTTTTCTAGACTGAATACCAATAAGATTATTTAGAACATCTAAGGCATATGGACCAGATGCATTTATGATAATTTTTGAATATAAAATTTCACCATTATTTAAAAAAACTTCCCAATTATTTTTTTTCCTAATAACTTTTTGTATAATCACATTTGTATAAATTTTAGCTCCTTTGCTTATAGCGTCTTGTGCATTTAAGAGAACCAACCTAGCATCATCAACGAATAAATCTGAATATTCATATCCTTTTATGTAATCTGACTTTATAGGATTTTCATCATAATCATTTTCTAAATTTATTACCTTAGATTTTGGGAGTGTAGTAACACCACCCATCCAATCATAAAGAATTAGACCCAAACGTATTAACCATGTAGGACGCAAAGTTGGGACATGGGGTAAAACAAATCTTATTGGCTTTGTAATATGAGGTGCTATTTTTCTAATCACTTCTCGCTCTCTTAAAGACTCCCTTACTAATCTGAATTCGTAATTTTCTAAGTACCTTATTCCACCATGTATTAATTTTGTTGACCAAGATGAAGTTTTTGATGCCAGATCACCTTTTTCAATTAATGTAACTTTTAAACCTTTCCCAGACGCATCTCTTGCGATTCCTACTCCATTAATCCCACCACCAATAATTAATAAATCTTGCAAATCGTCTTAATTTTAGAGAAAAAAAAATAATTTTTTCAAATTATCTATTTTTTTTAGTCTATTTTAATCAAAAAAGACCATAAACTTATTGACAAATCGATTAATATTTCAACGTTTATTGAGTAGTAATTTAAGGTCCTTGTATAATCAGCAACATGTGAATAGGATCTGTTAAATGACGAAAAATGAAATTAATATTAGAAAACAGATAATAGAAGCTTGCCTTTTAATGGAAAAAAAACGCTTGAATCAAGGTAAAGCGGGCAACATTAGCGTTCGATGGAAAGATGGAATGCTTATAACCCCATCTGGCATTTCCTATCAGGGCATGAAAGCCAAAGATATTGTTTTTGTAGACTCTAAGACTAAACCTCATGGAATATGGAAGCCCTCAAGTGAGTGGAGATTTCATTTTGACATATTAAAAGTAAGAAAAGAATTTGATGTAGTCGTGCACAATCATCCTGCTTATGGTACCGGTATGTCGATACTAAGAAAGGATATAAAAGCCTATCACTATATGATTGCCTTTTTAGGAGGTGACACGATTAAATGCTCTACTTTTGCAGTTCCAGGATCACAGGAATTATCAGATGCAGCAATAAAGGCTCTTAAAGGAAGGAAAGCATGTTTATTAGCAAATCATGGTACAATTACATGTGGTAAAAATATAGACGAAGCAATGTTTTTGACTGAAGAATTTGAAATTTTATGTAAGCAAATTACTATTGCAAAAATAAACGGTAAGCCCCAATTGGTCGAAAAAAAACATATGAAAAAAATAATTGAGGCTATAAAAATGTATGGTAAATACTAATTTTTCATTTCCTCAGGAAGAATTAAAATCTTTTAAAGATATTTCTTTTAAACTTGGCTCAGATAGTCATTTAGTACAAGCCGCTGGAGGAAATACATCAATTAAGTCTGATGGAAAAATGCTCATTAAAGCATCTGGAACTTGGTTAATTAATTCTTTAGATAAAGATATTTTTGTTGAAGTTGATTTAAATTCCATTACTGAAAAAATAAATAATGGAAAAGAAGATAATTTTATAGATGATATAATATCTAAAAATAATTTACACCCATCATCTGAAACTTCATTTCATGCATTAATTAAGCATAAATATGTTTTACATGTTCACTCTACTGCAACAATTGCAAATGCAGTTTCACAAAGTAGTGAGTCTGATTTGAAAAAATACCTCGATGAAGATTTCATCTTTATTCCATACTTTCGACCTGGTTTTACTTTAACAATGGAAATAAAAAAACTAATTTTACCCTCAACTAACATATTAATTCTTGAAAATCATGGATTGATAGTTGCGGGTGATGATATTGAGGATACCTATAAATTGCTTCTAAAAATTCATAAAAAATTAGATTTAATCAGAAATGAAAAATTAGCCTTCGATTATTTAGAGGAGATTAAAAATATCGATGGTTATAATCATAAAAATACTGATAAATATAAATTATTTTCAACACATAATGAAAAATTATTCTCACTTTTCCATAAATCATTTTATCCAGATCATGTAATTTTCTTAGGTCCTGGCATACCTACATTTTTAGAGGTGAAAGAAGCAAATGAATTTATTCAAAATCTAAAAAGAAATAATATTAATCTTCCTCCCTATTTAATTTTAAAATATAAAGGTCTTTTTGAAAACACTCTAGCTATTCCAGCTGCAAAAGAAATGATCGACTGTTTTTTGGAAGTGCTGTTAAGAATTGATTTATCAAAGTCTTTAAAATTTTTATCAAGTCTACAAGAGAGTGAATTATTGAATTGGGATATTGAGATATATCGTCAATCGATAAACTAATGTCATTTTTTCTAGGAATTGACTTTGGAACAACTGGTGTCAGAACTTCTATTATTGATAAAAATAAAAAAGAATTAATTAATTTTTCAGTTTCTATTGACAGCCCGATAAGTAAGGGGTCATTGGTTTATCAAAATCCAAGTTTATGGTGGAGTGCATTAATTAAAAATCTTACATTTTTAAAAACTAAAATAGAATTAGATAAAATTGATAGATTATCAATCGATGGAACATCCGGTACAGTGCTTATAACCGATCATTTTGGTGACCCTTTAGATAATGCATTAATGTACAATGACGCTTCAGCTGTAGAAGAGTCTAAGTTAGTTGAGAGAATATCTGATAATCATCCAATTGTATCCACCTCTACTAATGCATTAGTAAGAGCATTGTCATTAATCAATAAACTAAAAAAAGAAAAATATAGGATTCTTCATCAGGCAGATTGGATAGCTTGTAAAATAACTAACAATTATATTTATTCAGATGAAAATAATGCTCTTAAACTAGGTTATGATTGTGTCGAAAGATCCTGGCCAAAATGGTTTGATCAGCTACCTATTGAAATGAATAGCTTACCAAATATAAAAATACCAGGACAGTCTATAGGCGAATTAAGAAACTCTGAACTTATTGATTTAGGTTTTAGTAACAAAACCAAGGTTATAGCAGGCACTACTGATAGTATTGCAGCATTTTTAGCTACCGGAGCCAAAAATATAGGAGAAGCAGTTTCCTCAATTGGCACTACTCTGGTAGTAAAAGCTATCTCAAATAAGCCAATTTATAATAAGGAATTTGGGATTTACAGTCATCGTTTGGGTGAAAATTGGCTAGCTGGGGGAGCCTCCAATGTTGGAGGAAAAATTCTAAAAGAACTATTTTCAGATAGAATAGATGAATTATCAAAAGACATAGACACAAATAATTTATTGAATTTAAGTTACTATCCTCTGGCACAAAAAGGCGAAAGATTTCCTTTTAATGACCCTAACAAATTACCAATTTTAGAACCTCGTCCTAATTCTGAGATAAAATTTTTTCAAGCTGTACTTGAGGGTATAACTAATGTTGAAAAATTGAGCTACGAAAAGATATCAGAGATAGGTGGCAAATATCCTAAAACTATTTTCACAATAGGAGGTGGAGGAAAAAATTTGAAGTGGAATGAAATAAGAAAAAAAATTCTAGGTGTGAAACTAAATATTCCCTTATCAAATGATGCTTCTTATGGATCTGCTCTTTTAGCATTAGGTAATATTTTTTAAATGATAAAAAAATTATTATCTCTTAAAGAAATTTCAGAATATTACGATACGTATTATTTTGATCAATGGGGAGTTGTTCATGATGGTATAAATATTTTTAATGAAGCAGAACAAATTTTTTCATATTTACAGTCACAAAATAAAAAAATTTATATAATTAGTAACTCAGGAAAAAAATCTTCAGATAATATTGACCGTTTGATAAAAATGCGTGCAAAAAATATTTTAAAATCTCATTTAATTACGTCAGGAGATGTATGCTTAGAATATCTAAAATCTAAAAAGAGCCCCTTTGAAAATATTGGAAATAAATATTTTGTTGTTGCAACAGATTACCCCTTACTGCAAAACACAACATTTGAAAAAACGAGTTCTTTAGAAAATGCTAATTTTCTTCTACTAACCTCTACTACTGGTCTAAAAAAAACTGATTTAATTGACGAAATTTATACGAAAGCTTTAGAAATGAAGTTACCTTTAGTTTGCTCAAATCCTGATATTCTTGGTGTTTCTGGTGAAAATATTCATCCCTCAACAGGAGACCTTGCAGTTAAGTACAAAAAAATGGGAGGACAAGCATTCTTTATTGGTAAACCAAATATTGAAATTTTTCATTATGTTCAAGAGTTATCCAATAGTAATAAATCGAAAACTTTGATGATAGGAGACTCTCTATTTAATGATATTGCAGGCGCCAATAGTTTTGGTATAGACTCATTATTGATCACCTCTGGAATTCATAAAGAAGAATTCATGCAAAATATACCAACTAACGATATAATTGATAATATAAAATCGGACTTCCAAATCACTGGAAAGCCAGATTATATAATGGATAGACTTCAATGACATTTGATTTTAGTGAATTCAAAAACAAAAAGATTATTGTTACGGGCTCAAGTACAGGTATCGGTTTTGAGACAGGTGTAGAATTTTTAAACTTAGGAGCTAATGTAATTTTTCATGGTAACCAATCAATTAATGATCTTGAATCTAGGATAAAAACTAAATCTCAAAGTCAAAATTTTAAATTATTTAAATCTGATTTTACAGATTTATCTCAAGTAGATAACTTTATGAATGATGCCATAAATTATTTAGATGGTCTAGATATATTAGTCAATAATGCTGGGACAATGGTAGGAAGATATCAATTAGATACAATCAGTGAAAAAGATTTTTTAAAAATTTTTGATCTCAATGCTAAATCAGCATATTTTGCAACAAAAAGTGCGTGCACAATTTTCAAAAAACAAAAATATGGAAATATTATTAATGTATCAACTATCAGTGCGAGAACAGGAGGCAGTGCGGGGTCGAGTGTGTACGCTGCATCTAAAGCTTTTGTATCAGCAATTACTAGATCGCTAGTTTCAGAATTATCACCCTACAATATAAGAATAAACGCTATCTCACCTGGCACAATTACTACAAAGTTTCATGAGCAATATTCTTCCCCAGAAAAATTAGAAGCTACAAGATTAAAAATACCAATGAAAAGACTTGGCATGGCAGAGGATTGTGTAGGGCCAATAATTTTTTTATCCTCAGAGACAATGAGCAGTTATATTACAGGACAAATTTTAGAGGTAAATGGGGGCCAATTTATTTCTTAATGTCAAAGATATTATCTATAGGTGCGGGCGTCATGGGTACAGCTATCACTATTCCAGCAATTTCAAATGGTCACGAAGTAAAACTCGTTGGCACTAGTCTTGATGAGGACACAATTAACTCAATTAATAAAAATTCTTTTCACCCGAAACTCGATATTAAATTAACAAATACATCAGCAATACGATTTAATCAAATGTCTCAAGAGGACATTAATACATCTGATGTTATTATCATTGGAATTAGTTCATCAGGTGTCGACTGGTTTATTGACTTCATTAAAAATTTTAATGTTACAAATAAACACTTCCTTATCGTTACCAAAGGTCTGTATATTAATGAAAAAGAAGAGCTAGATATATTTCCAAATAAAATTAAAAAACAAATTAATCAAGATTTCACTTTAACTGCTGTTACTGGCCCTTGTAAAGCAGTTGAGCTAGCAAAAAAAAATTTAACAAATATATGTTTTGTAAATCCTGATCTAGAGATTGCTAAGAATTTATCCAATATATTCAAAAATGAATACTATGTAGTAAATTTACAGACTGACTTATTGGGCTCAGAGCTTTGCGCAGCTCTTAAGAACATATACGCAATAGCTGTTGGCTATGCACAAACGTATTTCTCCAACGAAGAAAAAATTTTTAATCCTGAATCTGCATTATTTTCACACTGCGTTAATGAGATGAGCCATTTTGTAAAATTAATAGGGGGTCTTCAAGAAACAGTATTTGGGCTATCTGGGATTGGAGACTTACATGTTACCTCCGGGACTGGAAGAAACGGTCTTTTAGGTAATTTATTAGCAAAGAACAGAACATATGAAAATATCATCTCTAAAGAGTTAAAAGACGAAACTGTTGAAGGAGCACAAACCATTTGGGAATTAGGTCATTTATTAAACAAACTGGTAAAACAAAACAATCTTCCAATTTTGGGTAGTTTAGTGAGATGTATCTGTCAAAACGAAAAACTGCATATACCTTGGAGTGAATTAAATATATAATTAAATATGCTAAAAAAAATTGTTATTGGTGCAGACCATTTAGGGAAAAATCTTAAAGATAAAATCAAAGAGCATCTAGAGTCTAAAGGTATTGAAGTCTTGGATGTAGGAGTCAATGATGACTCACAAGTAGATTATCCAGATGTTGGTAAAACATTATCTAAAAAGGTTCAAGATAGTGAATTTGAGAGGGGAATTCTAGTTTGTGGAACTGGTGCTGGAATGGCTATTGTCGCTAATAAGTTTTCAGGTGTGAGAGCGGTTTGTGTGAACGATGCTTACACTGCAGAGAGATCTATTTCGAGTAACAATGCTCAAATTATTACCTTTGGCGCTTTAATAACAGGCACTCCCAATGCAATTATGTATACAGATATTTGGTTGAAAAATAATTTTCAGTCTGAGAGATCTGGAAAAAAAGTTGATAAAATTAATCAGTTAGATAGATAGTTTTTAGATTTATAATTATAAAAGTTTTTTTAATAAAATTTTAAAATCTTTTCAAGTTAAGGATAAAGAATAAAACTTTTTTCATTTCTTTGAAATTAATAAAGTAGTAAGAAACTATTCTTTAACAGTTCCTAGAGTCAGCCCCCTTACAAAGTGTTTTTTAACCATTAAAATCAATATAAATAATGGAATTATTGAAATAGTTGTAAAAGCAGCCATCATATCCCAACTAGGAATAGTTTTTAGTATAGATGCCTGTACAGGAATGGTTTTTACCTTCATTTGTCCAATCATTAATGCACATATAAATTCTGTCCAACTAAATATTAGGGATAAAATAAATGTAACAGCTATTCCACTTTTTGCACAAGGTACAACTAACTTATGCAAGATTTCTATTTTACTAGCACCATCTATATAAGCATTTTCATCAATTTGTTTTGGAACCTCATCAAAAAAACTTTTTAATAAAAGAACAGCTAAAGGTAAATTTATAAAAGTATGAACAAATATAATTCCAATGTAAGTATCAAGTAGATTGATTTTTTCATAAACAAAATATATGGGAATAGCTATAGATATCAATGGCATCATTCTCGCACTCAATATTGAAATTATTAAATATCTTTTAAATTTAAAATTTACTCTAGAAATATAATACCCAGCATAAATTCCAATTATTAATGTTAGTGAAGATGACCCTAAACCAATAATTAAACTATCTATTATTCTAGATGTTAAAAATAACTCACTATAGGAAGGGTCAAATTTAAAAAAGTTTGAAAATCCAAAGACTCTTTCATAAGCTGAAAAATCTATATCAAAGAAAAATAATTTAGGGGGCAGTGCAAAAAGATCTTTATTATTTTTAAATGAAGATGAAATTAAAAAAAATATCGGGAAAATAAAAATTAAAAGTATTATATAGGATGAAATTTTTCTGATCAAACTACCTTACTGTTTCACTGAACCTAATGTCAGTCCTCTTACCAAGTGTCTTTGAACTAGAAGTATGAAAATAAAAGCAGGAATAATTGCAGCAGTGCCTAACGCAGCCATATTATCCCAAGCTGTTCCAGTAGAGGTGACAAAGGATGTTGAAACAACAGGAATTGTTTTAAGCCCTGTTTGTGTAAGCATTAAGACAAAGATAAATTCTGTCCAACTAAAAATAAAACAAAGAACTGCGGTTGCAGCTATGCCACCTATAGCTAGAGGAACTATTAATCGCCAAAATACAAAAAATCTTGTTGCCCCATCTAATAAAGCAGCTTCATCAATATCCTTTGGAATGTCATCAAAAAAACTTTTCATAAGTAGAACAGCTAGGGGCAAATTCATTAATGCATGAATAATAATGATACCTAAGTGCGTATCCATTAAACCGATATTTTTGTATATAAAAAACATGGGAATTGCTACAGCTACCGGTGGCATCATTCTTGTTGATAAAATCCACCCCATAAAATGTTGTTGACCCCTAATTGGTATTCTTGAAAGAGAATACGCAGCTAAAATTGATATTAACATTGCTAAACCTGTTGAGCCTAGTGCAATAATTATACTGTCTACAAGGTTAGGCATCATATAAAAATCACCACCACCTGGTCTAACTGCTCCCATATCCTCCACATAAAGAAAACGGGATATCCCAAATACTTCCTCATAAGCAGAAAAGGAAACTTCAAAGTTAAATAATTTTGGGGGTAAGGCAAAAATATCTTTATCTTTTTTTATTGAAACAGTAATCCAGAAGTAAATTGGGAAAAAGAAAATTGCTGCAATTAACCAGCCTAAAACCTGTTTAAAAACTTTATTCAAATCCTTACCATTTAACCTTCGCAAAATGAATAAATGCATTTCCAACTATTAAAATTACTATTAGAGAAAATAAACTAATTGTTGCACCGTAACCCCATTGAACAAAGGTAAATCTTTGCCATGAGTATAAGCTTAGTGTGTAAGTAGCAGTACCAGGCCCTCCTGACGTTAGCACAAATACATAATCTACCATTCTCCATAAATCTATTCCTCTTATTAAAACTGCTACAGCAATTACTTTGTGAAGCATTGGTAATGTTAATCTTCTAAAAACTTGAAAAGGCCTTGCTCCATCAATAACTGCCGACTCAAAAGGTTCACTTGGTAAAGACCTTAATCCGGCAACTAATATTAAAACCATAAAAGGTGTCCATTGCCAAATATCAACTATCATCACACCCCAAAGTGCGAGAGTTGGATCAGCAAGAATTGTATCTTCTGGACCTATAAGTCCAATTGATTTCAAAAGCCAAGGTATTAAACCATAATTGGCATCTTCCATAATTAAGAATATCATCCCAGCAATCGCTGGAGGTATGACTAGAGTTAGTGTTAACAAGGATCTTATAATTCCAAATCCTGGATCGTCTGAGTCAATTAATAGAGCAATTCCCATACCCAGAACAAGCTGAATTACTAAACACATAAAAGTGTAATATAAGGACACCTTTAATGAGCCCCAAAAAACTCCATCAGTAAATAACCTAATCCAATTATCCCAACCAACAAAAAGTAGCGCTCTTTTGGCTGGAACGAACTCATGAAAGCTTAGATATATATTGTAAAAAAAGGGAATAATGGCAAAGACTATTAACATTGTGATCAATGGTAAAAGCCAAGGAAGAGAACTGTCAGAATTCATAAAACTTGGCAAAGAATAAGACTTTTGAGAGGTCATTACGAAACTATACACTTAAATTTAAAAGAGTTTATTTAAAATGTATTTATATTAGCGAAAATAATTCACTCTGTTTTTATATTATTAGAGGATGTCAACATAATAAATTAATAATTTGTGAGTAACTTTTGAATGCACCTTGATATGGCAGTCGTATTATGAAAAAATTTTGATACGGAGGGATATTCATATGCGCGATATGTATAGAAAAATGCACCTTGCAAACATTGTAGGCAAGTATGTGAACGGTAATATGAAGAGAAGAGATTTTCTTAAAAATGCCGGTATGCTTGGTCTAGGAGCTGGTTGCTTGGGCACAATGGGGACTATGAGTAGGAAATTTATTCCTCAAGCTCATGCGGGTTCTCATGGAATTGAATGGAGAGGGGATATGATGGATTGGTTAAAAGATGTATCATCTCCTTTTAGAGGCCAAACAGTATCTTTGGCAACTGAGTCAACTCCTCCATCCAATGCGATCAACACAACTTTAAAACCTTTTTTTGAGGAAGTGACAGGTATTAAAGTAAACATTGAGGTTTTACCTTTAGAGCAAGTTTTACAAAAACTAACTTTAGATGTTGCTTCAGGATTAGGAACTTACGACACTTACTACCTAGACCAGAGTTGGATGGCAGCTTTTAGAGGGGATGCAGAAGATCCTCGTGAACTTTATGCAGCGAATCCTACTTTAGCTATGCCTAATTATAACTTTGACGATTTCTTAGGCCCACTCGTAGATGGTATTTCCATGTACGATGGTACTATGGTAGGTGTGCCGTACGACATTCCTGTCTTTATCATGATGTACAGAGACGATGTTTATAAAGAGCTTGGTTTAAGTGTTCCAAAAACATTTGATCAGTACATGAGCAATGCTCAGAAAATCCAAGCAGCAAAACTTGGACACTTGAATCCTGATGGAAGACCTATATACGGAACAAACGGTCAAATGAAATCTGGTCACTACAGTTTAGAATGTGACTGGACTATGTTTGCTTGGGCTTTCGGTGGTTCAATAACCAACCCTGATGGAAGTTTTGCAGGTAATGATGCAAACGGTCTTGCAGGTATGGATTATTGGACAAAGCTTAAAGAGTATATGCCTTCAGGTGTAACAAGTTGGACTTGGGACGGGCAAGGCCAAGACATTCTCCAAGGAGGATCTGCTCAAACTATTTCTTGGGGTGAGTTTTTCCCTTGGTGGGACTCAGATGAGTCTAATGTTCAAGGAAAAATGATGGCAGCTGCTTGTCCAGCACCAGCAAGTCCCTTAAGGGCAACTGGAGACTGTGGATATGGTGAAATACCAGGTGTTGCACACCAAGGTGGATCATCACTGGCTGTTTCAAAATACTCAAAGAACAAAGATGCTGCATGGTTATTTGCTCAATGGGCAACAAGCTATGAGACACAAGTCTACATCACTGCACTTGGTGGTGGAACAGGACCAACTAGATCTGCTGTTTACGATGATGAGAGGGTTAAAGCTAATAATAGAAGCGGTAACGGTACAACTCGTCACCTAGACGTCGTTAGAGACGCTATCTTTAACGATATGGGTTCAGAGCCAGATCTTCCAGAATGGGCTGACATGTCAAGTAACATGATACCTATTGAGCTTGGAAGATATTTTGCTGGTGAATACGGATCTGCAAAAGATTGTCTTGACACTATTGCAAAGAACTTCAACAAAACTGTAGGAGTCTAGTTAATAACTAAATTACTAGGGCGATAAAATCGCCCTAGTAATAAATAAACTAATAGATTTATAAATGACAAAACCTCTTGCTGTAATTACTGGCGCTAGTTCTGGAATAGGTGAAGCTACCGCAAAAGCATTTTCTAATGCTGGTTACCCAACTTTACTATTAGCTAGACGCATAGAAATAATGGAGTCATTTAATTTAAAAAATTCTATTTGTAAAAAAATTGATGTTCGTGACAGAGATGCTTTAGTTTCTGCAATCAGAGAAGCAGAAAAACAATATGGTCCGACAGATATGATGTTTAATAATGCTGGTGTGGCAAGACTTGCTGATATCAGTACCCAAGACCCATCAGAGTGGGACGAGATGATTGATGTTAACACCAAAGGCGTGATGAATGGAATATATGCGGTCATGAAAGATATGAAGGCTCGTAAATCAGGCACCATAGTTAATATGAGTTCGATTGCAGGACGTAAAGTTTATGGAGACCACACAGTTTATTGTGGAACCAAATATTTTGTTCATGCTATTTCTGAGAGTATTCGAGGATATCTATCTCCTCACAATGTAAGGGTAATTGTTTTATCTCCTGGAAACATTGAGGCGGAGGTTTTAAACGGCATTACAGACCCAAATACACTAGCTGCATATAAAGAAAATATTGTGAGAATAGGTGGAAGAATTAGCCCTGATTATGTTGCCAAAATGATACTCTTTGCATATGAAATGCCACAAAAAGTGATTATGCAAGAGATAGTAGTAACTCCAACAAAACAAGACTATTAAATATGGGCAACCTTGTCATTGGTGTAGATAGCTCTACACAATCAACTAAAGCTATAGCCTGGGATAAAGATGGATCAAACATTGCAGAAGGAAGATGTGATATTCCCCTTAATAATCCTAGCTTAGAAAAATTTGAACAAAATGTTGAAGATTGGTGGAACGCATTTTGTTTTTCGTGCAATGAGTTAAGTAAAAAAATCAATATGGATGAGGTTGATGCTTTAGCAATTTCAAATCAAAGAGAAACTCTCGCAAAATTAGATAGTAACGGTAAACAACTTTATCCAGCAACAGTTTGGATGGATAAAAGATCAGTTGATGAGGTAGAGGAATTAAATGAAATTATGGGCGGTAATCGAATTCATGAGATTACTGGAAGGCCAAAAGATCCTTGCCCTTGTTTATATAGAATATTTTGGCTAAAAAAAAATGAGAAAAAAATATTCGACCAAGTAAATTGTTTTGCAGATGTTCAATCTTTTTTGGTTCATCGTTTATCAGGTGAATATAATACAGGTTGGATAAGCTCAGATCCTCATGGAATGTTTGATGTTGTCAATAAGTGTTGGTCAGATGAAATTCTAAAAAATTTAGAAATTGATGAAACAAAGTTACCTAAATCTTATAAACCTGGATCCTTGATTGGCAAAGTTTCATTAAAAGCATCAAAAGAAACAGGACTTAGGGAGGGTTTGTCTATATACGCTGCTGGAGGTGATGGTCAATTAGCTGGTTTAGGAACAAATTGTACAAAGTCTGATCGTGCATATATTAATCTTGGCACAGCTGTTGTATCAGGAGTGTGGTCTGAGAATTATAAAATCTCTAAGTATTGGAGGACAGAAATAGCTGCACATGGGGAGGGATATATTTTTGAAAATGTCCTACTGTCAGGGGCTATCCTTGTAAATTGGTTTGTAGATCAATTCATACAAGGGGATAGGAAAGATAAAAACTTTTTTAATAATCTGGAAAAAGAACTAAACAAAATACCTATTGGAAGCGAGGGTCTAATATTACAACCCTATACTGGAGGAGTAATGGATCCATATTGGGACTCATATGCAAGAGGGATTGTAGCTGGATTAAGTATAAGCCATACACCCTTTCACATGTATAGAGCTATTTTAGAGGGATTGACATTAGACTCTGTTTTTAGAACTCAAAATATTGAAAAAGAGACAGGTATACACGTAAAAGAATATTTAGCAATTGGTGGTGGCGCTAATAGTCCTGCATGGGTTCAAATGCTTGCTGATGCGTCAGGAAAAAATGTATTAATAGCAGATACAGTTGAAGCCTCTTCTTTAGGAGCAGCTATGATCGCTGCTTATGGTGCTGGGTGGTATGGAAGTATAAAAGAGTCTGCAAATAAAATGAGTGGAAAAACAAGATTAATTCAACCAAACCCTGAAAATAGGTCAAGATATGAGGACCTGATTAGTATTTATCAAAATGTATATGACTCTAATAAATCAATTAACAAATCTCTTGTTGAATTTACAGAGAAATATAAATCATGAGTAATTATAATGGCGTAATCAACGAGCTAATCAAGGGGGAGTGGACT
>CABZUC010000008.1 GCA_902528805.1 uncultured Alphaproteobacteria bacterium | reverse complement strand
TTTTGCTCCTAATTTTAAAAATTCAAAACCAAGAAGGAATATAAAAAAATTAAAGCCAATTAGTTATGAAATTCCAGATAAAATTACAAATTTAAGAAAATTTGTACATGCTGTTTTCGATACGATTTGGAATAGAAGAAATTTTTCCGCAATAAAAAAAGTTTATTCAGTTAATATAGAATTTGAAGGATCAACAAGTCGTAAGTTTAAAGGATTACCTAAACTTAAAAATTTTATAATTTCACTAATAGCTTCTTTTCCTGACCTCGCACTTAGCATCGAAGATCTTTATTGGATGGGGAATGATAAAGAAGGTTATTTAGTATCTATACGTTGGGGAGCGATAGGAACTCACAAAGGAAATGGTATATACGGAGATCCATCAAACAAAGAATGCTATTTGTGGGGTATTACTCAATGGGAGATAAAAAATAATAAAATCATAAAAGAATGGACTGGTTTTAACGAATTAGCGATTTTAATACAAATTTTAGGAGAAAAAAAATGAATTTAGATGAGAGTAAAATTTTATTGGAAAAAATGTATGACGCTTTGAATGCTCAGGATTTAGAAGCACAACATCAATATTGGAATGATGATATGATTTGGCATGGACCTCCTGGTTTTGGTGACATACACGGTATAGAAAATTTTAAGTATAAAGTTCTCAAGCCTTTTTATGAAGCTTTTCCAGACTATCATGTAAAAAATGATATTGTTGTCGCAGAAGGTGACTGGATAAGTGCAACAGGTTTTTTAACTGGAACTCATAGTGGAATATATCTTGGAGTAGAGCCAACTGGTAAGTCCATTAAAATGCAGTTTTCAGACTTTTGGACAATAAAAAATGGTAAATTTATGGACAATTATGTGATGGTTGATAACCATGGTGTTTTTGAACAGATGGGTCTAAATTTTAAGTAATTAAAAAAAATAGCGAAGAACCACATTTAATTTTCCGCGACGATTTCTCTAACATTCTTAATTTATTTAATTTTGTATAAATAGCTTATGTTAAATAAATATATTTAAATAGAAGAGGAAATAAATGAAAAAACTACTAATAGCTTTATTGTTCTCGTTTGTATCTGCTAGTGCTTTTGCTGGTAGTCACTCACCATGTGGTGTTACCAACGGTTCAATAAATATTCTAGCTAACGAATTTACTACATACAGAATTTTTATGGATGAAGTAAAAAGTTGTGCTGGACCAGATGCAGACTTTAATGTTACGCACTCTGTCGATCATAACAAATTACAAGTAGCAGCATTATCAGCTAACCCTGCAGAATTTTCTGCAAAACTAGTTACTAACGGATCAATAACACCTTTGATGAATGATGGTTTAATTCGTCCATTAGATGATCTAGTCGCAAAATATGGTGCCAACTTGAATGAAAACCAAAAAATTACTATTGATGGTAAAATTTACGCAGTTGCTTTTATGGCAAACGCTCAACATCTTTGGTACAGAGAGAGTATTCTTAACGATCTAGGTATTGATGTCCCATCTACATATGAAGAAGTAATTGCTGCTGCAGAAAAAATTAAAGCTGCTGGAGTAATGCCTAACCCATACGCAGGTGCATTTAAATCTGGATGGAATCTTGGACAAGAATTCGTAAACATGTACCTAGGTCATGGTGGAGAATTCTTTAAATCTGGCTCTGCCCAACCAAATGTTAATAATGAAAAAGGAGTGGCAGCTCTTAACGTAATCAAAAAATTAACAGAATTAAGCAATCCTGACTTTTTAACACAAGATACAAACGCTGTTAAAGAGGAATGGGAATCAGGCAATGTAGCATTGATGCACGTTTGGAATTCAGGAGCAGCTTCATTACTTGACGATGAAGGAGATCAAGCTATCAAAGCAGATACAAGATTAGCTCCTTCTCCAAGTGTGGGTGGTGGTAGTAAGCCAGCTACAACTCTTTGGTGGGACGGTATAGGTATTTCAACTAACACATCTGATGAAAATGCTGAAGCATCTTTTAGGGCTCTTGTTGGAGCTGCTTCATCATCTGAACTAGCTAATGACAACCCAAACGCCACAGTTTGGTTAATTAAAGGCTACACACCAGGTGATACAGCTGGACCGGTTGTTGATGCAGCTAATAGAGGTGCAACTCCTTATCCAAGTTTTCCTCACATGAGTTTAATGCACGGTGCATTAAGTTCTGAACTAGTGGAATTTCTTCAGGGTAATGAGTCTGCAGAAAAAGCTTTAGCAGACGTTGAAGCTGCTTATGTAGCTAAAGCTACTGAGCAAGGTTTTTTATAAACTAACACAAATAAAATTTGATAGAGTGGATCTTAATGATCCACTCTTTTTTTCTGAATAATCTTAATGCCTCATAAAACTTTCTTTTGGTTTATTTTTCCTACGGGATTAGCAATGATACTCTTCATAGGACTTCCTATAGTATCAAGTTTTTTTCAATCTCTTCATATTGAGACCCAGCAAGTTTTAATGGAAGTTGAGAACTGTGATCCCTTCGGATGCCAAACTAATGTTCGTGTTGATGTAGAGGCAACTGATAAATTAAGAGAAGAAAACCCTTTAGGGAGATTTAATGGATTTGGTACTTATTTAGATAGAAATCATTTAGCTTTTGATGAAATAGGAGAAGCTTGGAATAGTTCTTCATCAATGGGTGAATTTAAAGATATAGTATTAAATCTTCCATTTTATAAAGCTTTATTATTTACTTTAACCTTTTGTTTTGCTGTCACACCACCAGTAATCTTTTTAGGTTTCATAGTAGCTTTAAGTATAAATACTTTAGCAAAAATCATTAAAGGTCTCATAGTCTTTGGAACAATTTTACCAATGATTGTTACACCTCTAATTGGTTCTCTTGTTTTGTTTTGGATGATTGACTCACAAGGTATAATTGGTGCAAGTATTCAAATTCTTTTTGATGACCCTAATCTTTCTTTAAAAGCCTCAAGTAATCTAACTTGGATTACACTTATTATTTATGGAATATGGCATAATACTCCTTTTGCATTTGTTGTATTTTACGCAGCCCTACAAACTGTACCTCAAGATCCAATTGAAGCAGCTTATATAGATGGCGCTTCGAGATTTCAAAGAGTTCGTTACATTGTAATTCCACATTTATACCCTGTTGCAACATTTATAATGTTAATTTGTTTGATGGATAATTTTAGAGTTTTTGAACCCATAATTGGGTTCTCTGCAGAAGGAGTAGCGCAGTCTCTTTCATGGATGATTTATCAAGATTTAAGAAATGAAAACAAAATGCTTTTTGGATCTGCAGGTGCCACTTCTATGTTAACTATAATTGGTATAGCAATTTTACTAACCCCTGTGCTTATAAGAACATGGAAAGAATTTAGAACTGAGAGATAAATGGATACTAGAATACATAAATATTCAAAACAGCTGATAATCATAAACAGTATTTTTATTTTATTTTGGCTGACAATTTCAATTTTTCCATTTATTTGGACTTTATGGGGATCATTCAAAGTAAAAGCAGATTTCTTTTCTAGAGCTGAATGGACTTATGCACTAAGTGGCTTCAATACTTTAATAGAAACAGGAGCAACTACTACAGTTAAAGCTTATATCGAGTCATGGACAGAAGGTGAATTTTGGAGAGCCTCTATGAATACAATAATCGTAACAGTATCTGTTGTATCCATTTCATTGTTTCTTGGAACTTTAGGTGCCTATGCTCTATCAAGATCAACCTATAAGTATACTTTTTATATTTTAATTGCTGCACTTATATTTAGAGCAATGCCTCATATAACTTTAGTCTCAGGTTATCTATTTCCATTTTTTCAATTAAATATTTGGGGAATTTTACCAACTACAATCATTGTGCTTGTTGCAATTAATCAACCATTTACATTATGGCTTCTTTATTCATTTTTTAAAACTGTGCCAAAAGAATTAGATGAAAGTGCATTAATTGATGGTTGCTCTTACTTCCAAGCTTTTCGATATATAATTATGCCTGTTATGTGGCCAGGTGTTGTTACAGCGGGTTTATTTAGCATGATGTTAGCCTATAACGATTTTACTGTTACTGCTTTATTGTTAAATCAAGAGAACTACACAATGGTTCCAAAAATCAATGCTTATTTAGGAACAGTTGAATACGGTGGTAATTATATGTGGGCTGTCTCTAGTGTTGTTTCAGCGACGGCACCACTATTCATGATTATATGGTTTTTTCAACGTCAACTGATTAGCGGTTTAACTGCTGGCGCTGTAAAAGGTTAATATTTAATTTTAATTTTATTATTTTTATTATAATGATTATTTAAATGACTGATTACCAAATTAACAATTTAACTCCAACAATAGGTGCAGAAATTTCAGGTATAGATTTATCCAAAGATCTCAATTCACAAAACTTAGACAACATTTACAAAAATTTAATACAACACAAAGTAATTTTTTTTCGTAATCAGAACTTAAAACCAGAGGACCACATCGCATTTGCTAAGAGCTTTGGTGATATTGAACCCCCACATCCTATCTATCCACATGTGGAAAATTTCCCTGAAATTACTTTATTGGAGAACGATCCTTCTAACCCCCCTGACACAGATGAATGGCATACTGATGTAACTTTCAAAACAAAACCACCTTTCACTTCCATACTTTATAGTAAAGAAATACCACCATCGGGTGGAGATACATTATGGTGTTCACTAACAGCGATTTATGACGATCTTCCAGAAAATATTAAATCTGACTTAGAGACAAAAAGAGCAGTACATGATATGGGCGCATTTAGAAATAACTTTAGCAGCGAAGATAATGAAGAATACTCAAAAAAATTAAATGCAGGTTTTGAAAAATTTGGAAATGCTGTTCATCCAATCATTAAGGTTCATCCAATATCTAAAAAAAAGTTTTTATATATTAATCCGAGCTTTACACGTCATATAATCGGTCTAGACATGACTGACTCTAATAATTTACTCTCTTACCTATTTAACTTTATGACAAAGCCACAGTATCAAGTTAGGTTTAAGTGGACTCCAAATACTTTAGCTTTATGGGATAATAGATGTACCATGCATTATGCTATTGGCGATTACCTACCACATCGTAGAGTTATGAACAGAATAACTGTTCTTAATGATAAGAGAGAAATTTTATTATAGTTAAGTTTAGATTTTATTAATAATTTTAACATTGAATATATTATGTTAATAATCTTCCTATGATTGATAAAAGGAAATTTTATATAAATGGTGATTGGGTAGATCCTGTAAATAAAAATGATTGTAATGTAATTGATCCATCTACAGAAGAACCATACGTTACTATTTCACTAGGAAGTAAAGACGATACCAATAAAGCTGTTGAAGCTGCAAAAAAATCTTTTTTAACATGGAAAAATACCCCGAAAGAAGAGCGTATTGAACTTTTAGAAAAACTTTTGAAAATTTATAGAAATCGCTCTGAAGAAATGACAAATGCAATATCAAAAGAACTTGGGGCACCTTTAGACTGGGCATCGTCCGCACAGATGGGTTCTGGTGAGTCTCATATAGAGGACTTTATTAAAAGATTAAAAGAGTTTGAATTTGAGTCAAATTTTGATGAGAACTCTGACAATTATATTGTCTATGAACCAATAGGAGTTTGCGGTTTAATAACTCCTTGGAATTGGCCAATTAATCAAATTGCTTTAAAAGTTATACCTGCCTTTGCTACTGGGTGTACGATGATCTTAAAACCATCTGAGATGGCACCTTTATCAGGTTTATTATTTGCTGAAATGATACATGAAGCCGGTTTTCCTGCTGGTGTTTTCAATTTAGTAAATGGAGACGGTGCTGGTGTTGGATCACAAATTTCAGGTCATCCAGATATAGACATGGTTTCTTTTACTGGTTCAACTCGTGCTGGAAAACTGATTTCTAAGAATGCTGCTGATACAATTAAAAGAGTTTGTTTAGAACTTGGTGGAAAGGGCGGAAATATAATTTTTGCAGATGCATACCCAAATGCTGTTAGAGATGGTGTAAGAAATATTATGAGCAATGCTGGTCAATCGTGTGATGCCCCGACCCGTATGTTAGTTGAAAAATCTATTTATGAAAAAGCTGTTCAAGAAGCTGCAGACGAAGCTAATAAGATAGGTGTAGATTTACCTTCTAAACCAGGTGACCACATTGGACCTGTGATTAATAAATCACAATTTGATAAAATACAGTCATTAATTCAAAGTGGTATTGATGAGGGGGCAACACTCGTAGCTGGTGGAGCTGGTAGACCATCTAATTTTGAAAAAGGCTACTATGTTAAACCAACAGTATTTACGAATGTTAAAAATGAAATGAGAATAGCTAAAGAAGAAATTTTTGGTCCAGTTCTGTCTATTATTCCATTTGACTCTGAAGAAGAAGCAATCTCAATCACTAATGATACCCCTTATGGTCTTGGTAATTTTTTACAAACAGAAGATAAAGAAAGAGCTAGAAGAGTATCGAAACAACTCAGAGCTGGTGTAGTTCAAATTAATGGAAATGCTCCAGACTCAGGAACACCTTTTGGTGGATACAATCAATCTGGAAATGGTCGAGAGGGCGGAACATGGGGCCTACATGAATATTTGGAAGTTAAAGCGATAAGTGGGTGGAAGTAGATGATAGGATTTGTCATGGTTGGAACAAATGATTTAGACAGAGCTATTGATTTCTATGACACTATTCTTGAAATAATCGATTTAAAAAGAGTTGAAAAAACAGAAACATACGGGTCTTATGCCCCAAAATCAAATTCCGACGCAATAGAATTCTACGTTACTGTTCCTCACAATAAAGAAAATGCTACTGTGGGTAATGGAACTCAAATTTCTTTTTACATTGACAAAAAAGAGACTGTCGACATGTTTCATTCAACTGCAATAAGCTTAGGCGCTAAAGATGAAGGCGCTCCTGGTGAAAGATATGAGGGCGAGTATTATTCATACCTTAGAGATTTAGATGGTAACAAGATTTGTGGTTACACGTATTTCACTAAGTAGAAATATAATTAATTTCAATGTCTTACTCTAATATTGAAAATAAATTAAATTCTGGTGACATTGTACTATTAGATGGTGGAATGGGAGCAGAATTAGAAAACCTTGGAGCTTCTATGGATAAAGATCTTTGGTCGGGGAGATGCTCTATTGATGAACCTGATATTGTATACAAAGCACATCAAAACTTTATAAATTCAGGTGCTGATATCATAACCACAAACACATATGCTAGCACTCCTATTTCTATGAGAGAGTATGGTTATGAACATCACATTGAAGAATGGAACAATGCCAGTGTAAATATAGCTAAATCAGTGGCAAATAATTCTGATCGTGAAATAGCTGTAGCTGGTTCAGTATCAACATATGGTAGTTGGGATAAAATTGAACCTAAATATTTAAAACCAGGTTTTATCCAACAGATAAACATTTTATCTAATGCTGGTGTAGATTTAATTATTCTTGAGGCAATGACTTCATCAACGAGAACTATTGAGTCTTTATTAGATAGTTCTGCTCAATTTGATCTACCAGTTTGGCTTTCAATATCATGTGCTTTAGATAGAAAAAGTAATAAGCTTATGCTTGGCTATCAAGAAAGTTTAAATAACTCTGAAGCTTTTTTTTATGATGATTTTGTAAGTACAATAATTAAATTTAAAGATATTCATAATGGACCTATTTTAATAGCTCATTCTGATATTAAGGTTGCTAATCAAGCAGTTATGATTGCTAAAAAAAACTACGGTGGAATTGTTGGTGTATACCCTAATAATGGTTTTTTTAAAAAACCTAATTGGAATGTTATAGAAAGTATTTCCCCAAAAGATTATTTAGAAGAAGCACAACAGTGGGTTGATAATGGTGCCCAAATAGTAGGGGGCTGTTGTGGAATTAGTCCTAACCATATCAAAGCACTATCAAATTTAAAAAATTAATTCTTATCTAAGATAGAAAATTTATAAGAAGATGTATTTTCCATTAGTAAATTCGTATCTATTTTTACTCCTAATCCCTCTCTATTATCTAATTCAATAAATCCATTATTTATTTCGAAGTTTTTATTACAAAACTTTAAAGTATAGGGAATATACTCAGGGAAAAATTCAGCCATCTCTGTATTAGGAAAACTCATACATAAATGGACCATCGCTGATGCTGCTATTGACATAGAATTCCAACAATGAGGAGAAACTCTAACATTATTTTTATTTGATAGTTCTATTATTTTTATCATATCAATAATTCCTCCAACACTTGAAATATCTGGATTAAATATATCAACAGCATCTGCAGCTAGAGTTTCAATGAAATGATTTATTCCACATTGTTTTTCTCCTGTAACAATTCTCAAACCTGTTTGATTTTTAATTTCTTTTAGTGCTGAAGTAGCTTCACCATCAACTGGCTCTTCAAACCAATAAGGTTTAAATTCCTCTATAAGAGGAGCTAATTTTAAAGAAATATTAATATCTTTAGGACATGCTAGATCTAACATAAGAGGCATATTAAATCCCAATGTCTGTCTTATTTTTGAAACACAGATAGCAGCTTGATCAATTGTTCTTTTTTGAAGAGGATATATTTTTATACCTCCATAACCCTGATTTAATATTTCTTCACATCTAGATGATAATTTTTCATCATTTTTAAAATCTTCACTCCAAATAGTAGCGTAAACAGGAACTTTATCTCTGTATTTACTCGATAAAATTTTATAGAGAGGTTTTTTTTTCTTTTTACCTTCAATATCCCAAAGACTCATTTCAATAGCACTTGTTGCAGCAGAAAAATCAATCCCACGATGCCCATCTGCTATCACTTCAACTTCCTTATGAAATCTATCTGGTGTTAAATTTTCTATATGTGATAGTGAATTAACAAGATTATGAACAATTTCTACAATACCTTTTTCTCTTGTAGGTAATGTAAATGCTTCACCCCATCCATAATATCCCCCATCGGTAGTCAGCTTAAGAAATATAAAAGGTTTAATTTGCGACCATCCATCATCACTTGGTATAGACTTGGAAATCCAGGTTTCTACTTTATTTAAAAAACTCATTTATTTATTTAAAATTTTTCAATTAATTTCTTTAAATGTGTGTCACTTACACCACAACACCCACCAATTATTTGTATTTGATCATCAATGAACTCTAAACAGGAATTTGCAAACTCATCTTCTGTGCTCATAGCAATAGCCTCATGAGTACTAGTATCAAATTTATGTATTTCTGGATAATACATCATTGGACCTTTCCAATGATCTTTTATTATTTTCAATCCACCAGAACTATCTTGAAACCATGTGTGCATAATACCATAAACATCTCCACCTATATTTGTAAGTGTTTTTATTATGTCTTCAAATTGAATAATTTCATCTTCGGGTAAAAATTTTGGTTGCTCCTTGTACTTTTTCTCATCATAAATTAATGATTTTTCTTTTTCTGCTCTAAAATTTCTCCCAACTATACTGTTGTCAAATTTACTTTCACAACAACTTAGACCAACCCATATAGGAAGACCAGTCTTTAACGCTGCATTTAGTAATATTTCAGAGTGGTTTATATCAAGTAACATTTCTAAAATTAATAGATCTACTCCAGAGTCTTTTAGTATGTTAGCAGCTTCAATATAATTTCTTTCTTCTTGTTTATATGAAGGTATAAACTTCGGATTAGGTACAAATTCATTTTCTTTCAATGCAAAAAAATTTGACAGACTTCCAGCTATAGCAACTTTTTCAGTTTTATTAGTATTTATGATTGCTTTTCTTGCTAATTCAACAGATTTAATTAAAAACTTTTCTGTTTCATTTTTGCGATTCAAGCTATCTAGTACGTGTCTACTTGTTGCAAATGTATTTGCGGTAATAATATCACAACCTACATTTATAAAATTTTCATGAACTTTGACTACTATATCAGGTGAGTTAATCGTAGCTAGAGCAGCAAATGCTGGACTCATATCTCCACCAAGTTTTGCTATCTCTGAACCATTTCCACCATCTAAAAAAATTTTTGATTTATTTTTTAATTTTTCTTTAAATATCATGTATTTTTTGGATTTGGTGCTAGAACAACTGCTAAAATTCCTCCAATCACAATCATCGAGCTTCCAATTATTTCTCGTAAACCAAATGGTTCATCTGTCAGAATACTTGAGCTTGTGACTCCAACTAATATTTCGGATAAAAAGAGTATTGAACATAAACCAGCTCCTAATTTACTCGGTGACCAAAATATAACCACGCCTGTAGGTATAAAATAAAAAACAGATATGAAAAAAAGAAATGAGGACATAGCAACAAATGAATCTATTGTGGGCATTGGTCCTAGATAATCTGTTAAAAAGAAGCCAGCAACTATGTTGAACAAAGTACCATAAAAAAAGAAAGAAAAAATTGTAGGAAATACACCATCAGTCTTAACAATTTCCAAACGTATCATTCCAGCTGCAAATAAAGCTCCACCAGCAAGAGCCAACCAATCACCTGCATTCTCTGGCAATGGAATGATTGTTTGTTTACTAAACACAATCCATAAACCTCCAAGAGCTAAACCAAGTGTTAATGCTCTTTCAACACCTGGTTTTTTCTTCAAAAATAAAATCTCAAAAATAGTTGTCCAAATAGGAGTCATATAAAAAAGAATTAATGCACGAACTACGTCCGTTAGAAGAAAACTTAATGCATAACAAATAAAACCACCTCCGCAAAGTAACCCTGTTATTGGCAACTCTAAACCAAAAGTCCTTCCTTTAACTTTTCGCCATAATGCTATAGGGGATAATATTAGAACTCCAATAATCATTTGTGCAATAGTTCCCCAACCACCTGTAAGCCCACCATCTTCTAAAATTCTTTGTGGTAACCAATATATTCCCCATGATCCAGCTGATATAGCTAATGCAAATGCTATTTTGTAATGATGAGGATGTCTCATGATTAATTAATCTAGCAGAGGTTTAAACTTACTAAAGTTAAATATCTCTTCATACTTTTTTACAAAAGCAAATAATTTTAAATCACTTTTGTTTTTTCCAATTATTTGCATACCCATAGGCATACCTTTCTCATCAAACCCCACAGGAACAGTAATTGTGGGTAATTCAAGAAGACTTGATAATATGAAAATTTCCAACCAACGATGATAAGTATCTAATTCAAAAGAATTTATTTTTTTTGGAAACTGAAGAGTTTTATCAAATGGAAAAATTTGCGCAGATGGAAGTGCAAGAAAATCAAAATTTTTAAATATATTTTCTATCTGCTTATAACATTTATTTTTTTGATCTTTTGCAATTTGTAAATCTTTATCACTTATATTTTTACCATTATTATATTCCCATATGGCTTGATAAGTCATTGTATTAATATCTTTTATATTCATTGCTAAAGTATCATCATAAATACTTTTCGATCTAAAAGTAATCCAACTACTCCATAAAGTATCATGATCAAAATCTGGTTTTAGTTTTTCGATTTTAATATTTAAATTCTCTAATTTTTTAAGTTGTTTTTCACAAATATCTATAATTTTATTTTCAATTTTATAATATTCATTCATATCTGATAACCATCCAATTTTGATATTTACAAAATCCTTTTCATCTATTTTTTGATTTTTAAAAGGCTGATTTAAATCAAATGAATAATCATCTTTAATGTCACTTCCAACTATCTCGTCTAATAAAAATGCCATATCATCTGGAGTTCGTGCTAAACATCCTGGTGTTGTGAGGACAGGTATTTTTCTATCTTTGCTTCTATCTACAGAAATTAAACCTGGCGTAGGTCTATACCCATATATATTAGCATATGCAGCTGGCCCTCTGCATGATCCCATCTGATCTGTGCCATCTGCAAATGGTAGTAATCTGGTGGCAACTGCAGTACTTGCTCCTCCACTTGATCCTGCTGCAGATTTCGAGATATCAAAACAATTTGATGTAGGACCAAATAATCTATTAGTTGTGTGCCCACCAACACCTAATTCTGCAGTATTAGTTTTGCCTATGATAATAACTCCACTTTTGATAAGTCGATCTACAAATAGAGTGTTCTTTGAGGGTAAATAATCTTTTGTCCCAGGGAAGCCATAAGTTGTTTTTAAACCAACAACATCACTTAGGTCTTTTATAGCTATTGGAATACCATTTAAAGGTTTATGAGTTTCATTTAAATTATCTTTTTTTATAGCTTCATTAATAAGTGTTTCTCTGTCTTTAAGAAGAATTATTGCGTTTAAATCTGGATTGATTTTATCAATTCTATTTAAATAGTATTCCATTAACTCTTTAATAGATAATTGACGAGATTTTATGCTTTGTAATATTTTTTCAACTGATTGATCTTCAAGCATAAATGCTTAACGTGCTTGTTTTATACTTTGAAGAACAATTTCTTTCATTTCCAATATGGATGCTTCTTTAGGATTTGTGGCGTAGGCTTGATCTTGCATTGCTTTTTGTGCAATTCTTTCAGCACAGTCCTCTGGTATATTGATCTCATTAAGGCCTTTTGGAATATCTAGTCTGTCAAGTATTTGCATAATATTTTTGATAAATTCATTTACTGAATGATTTTCAAATTGCATAGCTTCAGACATTCTTTTAACTTTTTCGTCCATTCCTGGTAAATTGAATTTTAGAACGGGTGGTAAAACTATAGCGTTAGTTAAACCATGATGAGTATTATATTCTGCACCAACCATGTGAGAAATAGAGTGAACATTTCCAAGGCCTTTAAGAAATGAAATCCCACCCAAATAAGAACCTATTATCATACCTCCTCTGGCTAATAAATTACTTGGCTCTTCAACAGCTAAGACAAGAGACTTTGATATTAGATTGAGACTCTCTAAGGCTGCACCATCACAAAGAGGATTAAAACCTGGCACACAATAACCCTCAATACTATGAACCATAGCATCTACACCTGTCCATGCAGTTAATTTAGGTGGTAGTTCTAATGTTAATTCGGGGTCAACTAATGTAAAAATAGGCCTTACATCTGGGTGCCAAATACAAAATTTCATCCCTTTTTCTAGGTGTGTAACCATTGCTGTAATTTCCGTTTCAGCACCAGTTCCTGATGTTGTAGGAATTGTTATTATTTTTGGAAAAGCATTTTCTTTTGTAATTTTTGGAACAGGTTGTTCAAACTCAAAATCCCATAATGGAGTATCGCTATTTACTGTTAAACATATCGATTTCCCACCATCCATTGCACTTCCCCCTCCAATTGCAATAATGGCATCATGTTTACCACTTCTAAATTGGTCACACCCTTTGGATATTTCATCATCACGTGGATTTGGCGATATATTATAAAAAATATCTGATTTGATATTATTTTTGGAAAGTAACGTTTTTAATTTATTAATAAATGGTAGATCTTTACTACCACTATCTGTAACAATTAATGGGTTTTTAATCTCAAACTCTTCGCAAAATTTTCCTATCTCATTAAATCTTCCTGGACCGTAGTATGTTGTTGTTGGAAATGTCCAATCTTGATTAGAGAGAATGTCTATTTCGCTTAGTTTAAAGTTTTTCATTTAAGATAATAAAGTTTATAACAAGTTCATAGCGATATTAAATGATTAATTTTATAAATAGTCAAAAAAATACCTTTCTAGCAATTACCGCAATGGTAGTCGGAGTTATATTTATCGATATACATGGATTGATTGTAAAATATTTAGGAGGTGAGTATTCAACTATTCAATTAGCACTTTTCAGAAATACTTTTGCTATTATTCCTTTAATACTTTTATTAATTTATAATAAAGAAAGTTCAGATCTTTTTAAAAATTTAAGTAAAAAATTTATTTTATTTTGTTTTGTTAGAGGTTCGTGTTTTTTAGCAATTAATATTCTGTATTACATTGCTATAAATAATATGGAGTTTGCAACAGCATCTACTCTTACTTTTTCATCAACTTTTTTTATAGTTATATTGTCTATTTTTTTTTTAGGGGACAAGGTGGGCATATATAGATGGTCTGCTGTTATAATTGGCTTTATTGGAGTAGTTATGATTATGAGACCAAATAGTAGTATATTCTCATACTACTCAATTTTACCAATACTTGTTGCATTTTTATGGGCTGTACAAGTCATAGTATTAAAATTTATCCCAGATAATTTTTCTACAGGTAAAATACAGTTTTACTCCTTATTCTCGTCTTTTCTTGGCTCTTTAGTTTTTATTTTTTTTACGACGGGTCATACTTATATTCAGACTCAAAGTGATTTTTTTATTTTATCATTAATTGGTATTTTTGGTGGTACTGCTGCCATCCTTTTTATTTACTCGTATAGGTTGATTGCAGCTAGCAAAATAGCTGTCTTTGAATATTTAGCAATACCATCTTCATTTATACTGGCTTGGATATTTTTTGGTGAAGCACCTTTTGATCAACTTTTTCCTGGAGTATTATTAATAGTTTTTGCAGGTTTAATTATTATATGGAGAGATAAAAATAAAAAGATTAATAAGCCAAACTAAAAATTAAATTATTTTGACTTCATAGATTTCATAACAATTGTTCTATCAATTTCACCAACTAACTCTCCTGAATTAGTACTTATAATAGGGTAGGCGGTGTCATCTTCACAAATTTGATCGATTAAAGATTCAATTTTAGCGTTTTCATCAATGCACTTTGTTTTATCTAAAAATAATTTTTTAGACTCTTCTGAGCATTCTTTACGCATAACTTTTCCTGCACTTAGCACTTTATATTTTGGAACATCTTCACAAAAATCTTTAACATATTGATCGACAGGATTTGCTACAATTTCTTCTGGTGTTCCTACTTGGGATATCTCACCATCTTTCATAATAGCAATATGATCTCCCATTTTTATAGCCTCTAAAAAATCATGAGTAATAAAAACCATAGTTCTTTGTAATTTTTTTTGAATGTCTAAAAGTTCATCTTGCATTTCTCTTCTAATAAGAGGGTCCAAAGCTGAAAAAGGTTCATCGAATATCAATATTTCAGGTTCAACTGCCATAGCACGAGCTAAACCAACTCTTTGTTGCATACCACCAGATAATTCTCTTGGATAATTGTTGTGCCATCCTTTTAAACCAACAAGATTTAAAGACTCCATTGACTTGTCTAGTCTATCTTGTTTTTTTTCTCCTCTAATTTCTAATCCGTATGAAATATTCTCAAGCACAGTTCTGTGTGGGAAAAGTCCAAAGTGTTGAAAAACCATACTCATTTTATTTCTTCTTAGATCTAATAAGCTATTTCTGCTAATCTTGGTAACATCAGTGTCATCAATAATTACAGAACCTGATGTAGGTTCAATTAATCTTGTCAAACATCTTACTAAAGTTGATTTACCACTTCCTGAAAGGCCCATGACAACAAAAGTCTCTCCTTTTTGTATGGAGAAACTAACATCCTTTACAGCAACTACATGACCTGTTTTTTCTTGAACTTCATCTCTACTTAAATTTGGATCGAGATTTTCTAATATTTTCTTTTCATCATTTCCAAAAATTTTCCATATATTTGAACAAATAATTTTATCCATACTAAAGCGATATGTTGATATTATATTGTGAATTAATACTATTAAAATAAAATTATTTTTATAAATTCATTAATTAAGGTTTATATATAAGTAAGTAATGTCTTTAGATAGAAATTTAGAAGTAAATAAAAAGCTTAATAAAAATATAATCTTATATTTTAGTATTTTTATTATTGGAGCATTTGCTTATTATCTTTCAATTACGAACGAAGATCCTACTGTTTTTCCTAAATCTATTACTGATGAATTTAAATTCACTGCATGGATAAATGCTGGTGAAGATTATTTAAAAGATAATTATAGATGGATAACTAGATTATTTGCATCATTTTTACAGGCTGGTTACATGGCATTAGAAAATTTTTTCGTTGAGTCTCCATGGATTTTAATTATGTCCTTGATGACTCTCCCTGCATTAGCTTATGGGGGTATAAGATTAGCTTTATTTTGCATGTTCACAGTTTATTTTTGGGGTGCTGTTGATATGTGGGAGGTCTCAATGCAAACTTTAGCCTTGATGGGACTATCAGTAATTTTGTCTGTAATTTTAGGAGTAATTCTGGGAATATTTAGTTCACAAAGTGATAGATTTGAAAATTTTCTTAAACCTATCTTAGATACAATGCAGGTTATGCCTGCTTTTGTCTATTTATTCCCTGCTATGTTCTTTTTTGGAATAGGAGGCGCTCCTGCAATACTCGCTACATTAATTTACGCTATGCCACCAATTATAAGATTAACTAATTTAGGTATCAGACAAGTATCAAAAGAAACAATTGAGTCAGCTGAATCATTTGGTTCAAACAAGTATCAACTTTTATTTAAAATTAAAATTCCGATGGCTTTACCAAGTATTATGATGGGCGTCAATCAAACAATAATGATGGCATTAGCGTTAGTTGTTCTTGCAACATTTATTGGTGCTGAAGGTCTAGGCGGTCAAGTATGGCAGGCTATAAGAAAATTAGATGTAGGATGGGCTATGGAAGGAGGTCTTTGTATTTTATTTATGGCAATAATGTTTGATAGATTAAGTAGTGCAATAAGCAAAGATAAAGAAACTTTACCAAATGATGTTGAAAAATTTTACTTACTACCTCAAAGTCTACAAAGATACCCCTTAGCTAATTTAATAGAATTACCATTGAGAATTATAGTCAAACTTACATATTTAATTTTTTCAAACATTATCAATATCTTTGCCAGTTTTTTTGATAGCTCAATTTCTATCTTCAATAAGTCATATTCTGGCATAATTAAAAATTTTATGAACCAAAGATATTTTTTATTTTCCTCATTATTAATATTTGTTTTCATTTATATATTTGATGCATACTTTTTTGCTATTGGAACATTTCCAGAAACTTGGACTATCGAAATACAAAAACCGATAGAAAATGCTGTAAAGGCTATGACTCTTGATCCTGGGTTTATTTCATTTGCAAAAGGTTTGAAATACTTCATTTACTTATATTTACTTAAACCCTTAAACGCATTCCTTACACAAATACCTTGGTGGTATACGATGGTTGTATTTATAATTATAGGTTATGTAACTGTAGGATTAAGATTTGCAACAATTACTGCTATATTATTAGCTTTCATAGGGGCTACTGGAATGTGGATGCATTCAATGATCACTCTATCTTCAGTATTGGTCTCTGTCTTAATTTGCTTTGTTATAGGAGTACCGTTGGGCGTGTTAGCATCATATAATAAATGGTACAGAGATATTCAAAATGTAGTTTTAGATGCTATGCAAACATTGCCTTATTTTTGTTATCTAATACCTGTTTTAATGTTTTTTGGTGGGAATATAGTTTCTGCTGTTATAGCAACTGTAATTTACTCTGTCCCACCAATTATAAGGCTAACTGCACTCGGTTTATCACAAGTATCAGGTGGTTATTCTGAGGTTTCAAAATCTTTTGGTGGAACGGGTATCCAAACATTAAACAAGGTAAAGTTCCCATTAGCTGTACCCAGTCTAGTGATGGGTTTCAATCAAACTGTTATAATGGCTTTTGCTATGCAAATTGTTACTCCTTTAATTGGAGGTAAAGGTCTTGGCCTTCAAGTATTTAATGCACTTCAAAGGTCTGACACAGGTAGAGGTCTGTCAGCTGGTTTAGCTATTGTGCTTCTTGCTATTATCATAGATAGAATTACACACGCATGGACTAAAAAGCAAAGACAAGCACTTGGACTAGATCAGTCTTAATGAATAAAAAAAAAGATCTACCCCTAACTAGTTCACATTGGGGGACCTACAGAGCTAAAGTGAAGGATGGTAAAGTTGAAGAATTAATTGGATGGGAAAATGATAAAGACCCTTCTCCCATAGGCCCCGGTATCGTAGATGTTCACAATCATCATACACGAATAGACTCACCAATGATCAGAAAAAGTTGGAAGGATAAAGGACCAGGTTCAAATAATAATTTAAGAGGGACTGAGCCTTTTATAGCTATTTCTTGGGATGAAGCTGAGAAAATTGTAGCTAATGAATTAAATAGAGTTAAAAATAAATTTGGTAATTCATCTATCTTTGGAGGATCTTACGGTTGGGCAAGTGCTGGTAGATTTCATCACGCTCAAAGTCAACTTCATCGTTTTCTAAATTGTATTGGCGGGTACACAAGATCAAAATATACATATAGTTTTGCCGCAGCGGAAGCAATGGTTCCTCATATATTGGGAAGTTATAGAACTTATCTAGATACATGTACTAGTTGGGATTCAATTGAGGAAAATACAGAATTATTTTTATGTTTTGGAGGAGTCCCTTTAAAAAATGGTCAGATAGCTCAAGGCGGGACTGGAAGTCACTATCAAAAAGAAAAACTTATTCGTTCAGCAGACGCAGGAATAAAATTTGTAAACTTTAGTCCATTAAAAAGTGATTTATTAGATCAAATTAATGGTGAGTGGCTTGCACTAAGACCTAATACTGATGTCGCTATAATGATGGGCCTTGCCCACACTCTCTATAAAGAAAATTTATATGATGTTGAATTTATTAAAAAATATACTGAAGGTTTTGATATATTTCTCCCTTATCTACTCGGGGATATTGATGGAACACCTAAGGACGCTAATTGGGCATCAGATATAAGTGAAATTTCATCTGATAAAATTATCTCTTTAGCAAAGGAGATGTCATCAAAACGAACTATGATTTCTGTTAGTTGGTCCTTGACAAGGCAAGATCATGGTGAGCAGCCCTTTTGGACTGCAATTATGTTAGCGTCCATGCTAGGTCAGATTGGTTTGCCTGGTGGTGGTTTTGGTTTTGGTTATAGTGCAACTAACCACATCGGTGGTCAATTTTCTATCATACCTGGTGCAGCGTTTCCACAAGCTCAAAATAAAATTGATGATTTTATTCCTGTAGCAAGAATTAGTGATTTACTTTTAAACCCGGGAAAAAATTTTGATTTTGATGGTAAAGAATACAAATATCCTGATATAAAGTTAATTTATTGGGCAGGAGGAAACCCTTTTCACCATCATCAAGACTTAAATAGACTTCTACAAGCTTGGCAGAAACCGGAAACAATTATTTCTAATGAATGGTGTTGGAATTCCTTAGCTAAATATTCTGACATTGTTCTCCCCTGTACTACTTCACTTGAGAGACAAGATATAATGCTCACACCTCGCGATCCTTATGTTGTTTCAATGTCAAAATTAGTTGAACCTTTTGGTCTAGCAAAAAATGATTTTGATATTTTTAAAGGAATAGCAAATAAAATGGGTGTTGAGAAAATTTTCACAGAGGATAGAGATGAAGAAGAATGGCAGAAATGGATTTATCAAGAAACATCTACTAAATCTAAATCATCTAACATAAATTTTCCAAGCTATAAGGATTTTAGGAATTTAGGGTGGTTCAAAGTACCACCGCCTAAGGAAAATACATTAATGTTAAAAGATTTTAGAAATGATCCATTAAATAATCCTTTATCTACTCCCAGTGGAAAAATAGAAATATTCTCAAAAACAGTTGATAGTTTTAAATATGACGATTGTCCTGGACATCCTACTTGGTTAGAACCTTGTGAGTGGTTAGGAAAAAAAAATAATAATTACCCTTTACATTTAATATCAAATCAACCAAAAAATAAATTACATAGTCAAATGGACCACGGCAGTTATAGTAAATCTTTTAAAATCAAAGATCGTGAACCTGTTGAAATGCATCCCGATGATGCAAGTATTCGCGGAATAAATCATGGAGATATTGTTAAACTTTATAATGACAGAGGTGCTTGTTTAGCTGGAGTAAATATAAATGATAAAATACGCACTGGTGTAGTCCAAATGAGTACGGGTGCATGGTACGATCCTGAAAATCCTAAAAATAAAAATACGTTATGTAAACATGGCAATCCTAATGTACTCACTAAAGATAAGGGTACCTCAAAACTTGGTCAAGGACCTATAGCACATTCTTGTCTTGTTGAAATTGAGTTAGTGAAAGATATTATCTCACCTGTTACTGCTTATAATCCGCCTGAAATTATTCGTGATAATAAAAAAATGTTAAGACAGCCATAAAATAAATGGGAAATTTACAAGAAGAAATTGATTTAAAGAAAACTATAGAAATTAGTGCCCGTAGATTTGAAGAGTCACCATATATTGAGAGAACTCAAACTTCAAATATGGTGAGAGGTGTTTATGCAGGTCGATACTTTCCAATGAAGATTGATGAAGATCCATATGAAAAATATTGGTTATTAAGACAAAAGGCTCTTATATTTGATGTTCCAGAAAAACCCATTGAAATATCTGGAAAAGACTCTGTTTCTTTTTTAAATAAAGTCTTAACGAGAGAAATATCGACAACAAAAAAAGGTAGAGGTTATTATGCACTCGCATGTACCCCACAAGGTGGGATATTTATGGACGGTGTCTTATTTAGATTTTCTGAAAATAAGTTTTGGTATGTCCAAGCAGATGGCCCATTTGAGGATTGGTTGTTAGCTCACAGCTCTAGTTATGATATCAACATTAAAGATCCTAAATCTAGAGTTCTTCAAATACAGGGGCCTGCATCTATTGAAATTATGAAAGCTGCATCGAATGGCAGGATTGATGAAAACATGTCTTATTTCAGTTCTGATTTCTTTGATCTTGGTGGTCAAGAACTTTATGTCTCCAGAACTGGTTTTACAAATGAACTTGGTTTTGAGATTTTTTCAGACGGTTTTAAAACTGATCATTTAGCTTTGTGGGATCATCTAATTGAATGTGGTAAACCCTACGGTATGCAATTTTCTGCTTCAAGAGCCATGACTATTCGAAGAATTGAAGGTGGCATATTAGGTAACTTAACTGATATAGATACAACAATGACTCCTTTCGAAGCTGGACTTGGTTATTTTGTAAATATGGATAAAGACTTTATAGGTAAAGATGCTTTAGTTCATAAAGATAAAAGAAGTTGCTTATTTGGAATTACATGTAAAACAGCAATACCATCAGCTAAAAGTAAAATTAAATTTAACGGTATGAATATAGGTTATATCACAGCTGGAGTCCCTTCACCAACACTCCAAAAAGGCATTGGCTATGTAAGATTTTATAATGCTGATGATTGGGAGGGTAAAGAAGTAGAAATATTACTTCCAGATAATTCTACTCACAAAGGAATTATTGTTGATCTACCATTTTATGATAAAGAAAAAAAAATTGTTAGAGGAATAGATAGATCAATTCCTTCTAAACCCGATAATATATTTTTTGATGCAAAATAATTCTCTTAAAAATAAAAAAATAATTATATCTGCTGGGGCTTCTGGCATCGGTCTTGCTTCAGTAAAATTATTACTATCCCAAGGCGCTACAGTTTATACTTGTGACATTGATAAAAAACATATTAACAAACTAAAAGGACACTCAAAATTTAATAAGAAATTATTTATCTATGAATGTGATGCTTCTAAAGAAATTGATGTTAAAACTTTCTTTAAACATATTTCAAATAAAACTAACAAAATAGATGGATTAATAAATAATATAGGAATTGCTGGACCCACATCTTCTTTGGATAAAATTAATTTAGACGATTGGGAGAAAACTTTGCATATAAATGTTAACAGTCACTTTTATTTTACTAAATGTTCAATACCAATGATCAAAAAATCAAAATATGGATCTATAGTAAATATTTCTTCAACTGCAGGAATAGATGGTTTTCCTAATAGAGCTCCTTATTCTGCAAGTAAATGGGCTTTAATTGGTATGACAAAAACTTTAGCAATGGAACTAGGAAAATTTAATATTCGAGTAAATGCTATTTGTCCTGGATCTGTTAAAGGTTCTAGAATGAATAGAGTAATAAAAGCTAAAGCCAAAATTCTAAATCAATCTGTAAAATCAATTGAGAAAGATTTTGTATCTATGAGTTCTTTAAAGCAGTGGGTTTACGAAGAAGACATAGCAAAAATGTGTTCTTTTTTAATTTCTAACGACTCACTTAGGGTTTCTGGTCAAGTCATCTCAGTTGATGGCAATACTGAGAGAATGGATTAATTTTTATTAAGTTTTAAATATTCGCGAGTTTCTCTAGGGTTCATTATTGAGGAACCTAATTCATGTACTATTTTAATTGCCTTTTCAACTAACTGTGGGTTAGTTGCTAGTTTCCCTTTTGATAAATATAAATTATCCTCAAGTCCAACTCTTGGATTTCCACCAAGTAAAACTGTTTGTGCAACAAAAGGCATTTCATTTCTTGATATTGCAAAACCAGACCAAATAGCATTTTTAGGCATGACATCTAACATAGCAAGCATAGCTGAAATTTTAGCTGGTGCCCCCCATGGAATACCTAAACACATTTGATATAGTGGTGGATCGCTGAGAAGACCTTCTTCATAAAGTTGTGCTCCAAACCACATGTTGCCTAAATCAAAAGCCTCAACTTCAGGTTTAACACCAATTTCTTTTAATCGCTTAGCTGCTTTTCTTAAATCATTTGGTGTGTTAACTGCTAACACCGAGCTATCACCAAAATTTAAAGTCCCAGCATCAAGTGTGCAAATTTCTGGAAGTAACTCTTCTACATGAGATATTCTCTCCATAATATTGGCCATATCAGTATATGGTCCAAAATCCATTGGATTTTCACCTTCACCGATATCTAAGTCTCCACCCATTCCAGTTGTCAAATTTATAATTACATCAGTATCGCTGGATCTAATAGTTTCAAACACCTCTTTATAAAATTCGAACTTACGGCTCGGTGTCCCGTCTTCCTCTCTGACATGAATATGAACTATAGAGGCACCAGCTTGAGCTGACTCTATTGCAGACTTGGCAATTTGTTTTGGTGTTTTAGGAAGATCAGGGTGTTTTGAAGCAGTATCACCAGAGCCATTTACTGCACAAGTAAGAAAGACTTTATTTTGCATGAAAATCAATACTATTACACTTAATTAATTATTAAAAATCAAATCTTAATTAAAATTATATCTAATGATGAATAAATTGCATATGTACTTTGCTATTTTTTTGATAAAATAAACTTTAAATGGGAGGAATAATCAATGAGATTATCTAAGACAATTATTACTTTTATTCTATCCTCTATTCTTTTTACTGCAACTTTCAGTAAAGCTAACGCAGAAAAATTATTAGCTGCTATTGCTGACTGGACTGGTGGAGAGATTTCATGCCAAGTTGCTGTAAGTATACTTGAAGATGAGTTAGGATACGAAATTGACAGAATAGTATTTGCCTCAGGAACAGGCCTCTGGGAGGCTATTGCTGCTGGTGATATTGATTTTGCTTGTGAGTCTTGGCCTAGTTATGCGGAAGCAGACGAGGTTATGTTAAACGGCGATTTAATTCATGGTGGAGAAGTTAAAATGACTTACACTGGTGATGGAAGTGTTAAACTTTTAGGAACAGTTGGTATCACAGGTATGTCTGATTACTATGTTCCAAAATATTGGGCTGATGCTAACCCAGACTTTACTGGTGTCGCTGATTTAAATAATTATAAATCTGATTTTGCAACTATGGAAAGTGGTGACAAAGGAAGACTAATTGGTTGTCCAGTTGCTGGTTGGAACTGTCACGATCAAAAAAGATTAGACCTACTTGGTTTAGACTTTGTTGCTGATGAATTAGGTACCGAAACAGCTGCTCTTGCTGAAGCTCAAGGTATGTATGACAGAGGTGAGCCTTTTTTAATGTATCTTTGGGAGCCGCATTGGTTCTTTGGAGTTAACGAGTTGGTTGGTGTAAAATTAGCCCCTAATAAAACTTGTGATACATTTACAGAGGCTAACAACTGGGAAACTTGTGGTGCTGACTATTGGCCTGCTACAGGGTGGGCTGTTGACTATCCGATGAACTACGGAAACCCAGAGACTTTTGCAAAACCTGAGAATGAAAAAGCTCTTAAGTTTTTCCAAAAAATGGCTTTATCTAATGCAGATCAAGCTGCAATGTTGGTAAAAGTCCGTGAAGGTGGAGAGCTAAATGATGTAGTAGCTGAGTGGAAGGCAAATAATAAATCCACTTGGGAGAAATGGTTACCTACCTCTGTAGAAGGTCTAACTGGATCATAATATCATTTTTATAAGGCTCTGTTTATAATGCAGAGCCTTGAATAACCTTTCTTTATAAAACTTTGTATTTACTAAATTTTAATTTTAAAATAAATCAACTTATTTGATTTGTTTTGACCAATCATCTTTATAAACACCTCATACAATCAAATATAAATAATAAGAAAACTTTTTTATTATTAGATGATGGAACTAAGATTTCTTATGAAGATTTTATATCTCTTGCTTCAAAAATTTCTCATAAATTATCTAATCTAGGACTAAAATCAGGTGATCGTATCCTTGTCAAGTCATCCAAGTGTAAAGAAACATTATCTCTTTATTTGTCATCAATTCTAACTGGATCTGTTTTTTTTCCCCTAAACCCCAGTTATACTTTAAATGAAACCATCTATTTTATTGAGGACTCAAAGCCATATATCTTAATTTGTGAAAGATCAGAAGTTAAAAGTATTAAACCAATTTGTGATAAAATTGGATGTAAAATTTTATCCTTAAATGCAAATGGAGAAGGAGAAGTTACTGATGATCTGGAAGATCTAGATAGTTTTTTTGAACCTAATAATAGAGTTAATGACGATTTAGCAGCACTCCTGTATACTTCAGGAACTACTGGTAAACCAAAAGGTGCCATGTTAACTCATCAAAATTTAGTATCAAATGCTTATCAGCTAATAAATTTATGGAATATTGATACGAGTGACACTCTTATTCATGCTCTTCCCATTTATCACACTCATGGATTATTTGTTGCAATAAATACTTCTATGATGAGCGGAGCTTCCATCAGATTTATTAAAAATTTTAATATAGATTTAGTAATTGAGGCATTTAAATATTCCACTCTTATGATGGGAGTGCCTACTTTTTATACAAGACTGATCAAAGATAAAAGGCTAAATAAGTCATTAACAAAAAATATGAAATTATTTATTTCAGGTAGCGCTCCTCTATTAACAGAAACACATCAAGATTTTCATAATATTACTGGTCATCGAATATTAGAACGTTACGGCATGACTGAAACAAATATGAATACTTCTAATCCTTTTGATGGAGAAAGAAAAGCTGGGTCAGTAGGTAAGCCTTTAAAAGATATAAGTATAAGAATTAATAAAACTAAAGGTGACAAAAATACAGAGCTTAATAAAATTGGTATGATTGAAATTAAAGGTCCTAATGTTTTTAAAGGTTATTTAAATAATCCTAAAAAAACTCAAGAGGCCTTTAATGAAGATGGGTATTTTATTACAGGTGATATTGGTTACTTTGATAAAGATGGATATTTATTTATATCAGGTAGAAATAAAGATCTAATTATAAGTGGAGGTTTTAATATATATCCGAAAGAAATAGAAGATGTTATCAATCGACATAAATCTGTAATAGAGTCTGCTGTATTTGGTATAAATGATAATGATTTAGGTGAAGTTCCTATAGCAGCAGTGGTTATGATTAATGATAATAAAGAAATAAAAGATCTTTCAGTTTTTGTAGAAAATAATTTGGTTAAATATAAAATTCCAAAGAAGTATATAGTAATAAATGAACTTCCAAAAAACGTAATGGGGAAAGTGCAAAAAAATATCTTAAAAGATAAATATTCTTAAAGTTTAAATTATAATATATAAAATTAATATGTCTTCTGCTGTAATTTTTGGTGGTACTGGTCTCGTTGGAAGTTATTTAATTAAAACTTTAATTAACGATGAATATTATACCAAAGTTAAAGTATTCACTCGGTCAGAAATCAATATTACAAATTCAAAGTTAGAAATTATTAATACAAATTTTGATAACATTGAAGAGGTTAAAGATTTAATACTAGCTGATAGTTGCTTTTTTTGTATTGGTACAACAAAAAAAAATTCTCCTAATAAAGATGACTATCAGAAAGTTGAACTCGAATTACCTAAAAAAATTGCTCAAATTTGTAAAAAAAACTCAATAAAATCATATGTTTTCGTCTCATCTGGTTTTGCAAACTCTGAAAATAAAGGAGAATATTTAAGATTTAAGGGTTTAGTTGAGGAAGAATTAAAACGATTAGATTTTGACAATCTTGGTATCTTGAGGCCATCTTTTTTATTAGGAGAAAGAAAACAGTTTAGAATTGCAGAGAAAATAGGAATACCTATTTTTAAATTATTAACACCATTATTTATCGGACCACTTAAAAAAATGAGACCAATTCACGCCAATACTGTAGCTAAAGCAATGTCCAATATTGTAAAGAAAAATTTAGATCAAGTAACATATGAGTCTGATGAAATAGTAAAAATCAGTTAATACAATATTAATTAAACTTATGATAAATGAATAAACTTAATGTTATTTATAATCAGAACTATGATATTCCCTTGCCAAGCGGTCACAGGTTTGTGGGTACAAAATTTTCTGACCTATATAATTTTATTAAAGACTCTAATCTATTTAAAGATTTGATTATTCATCAAAGTGTATCTGCACCTATAAAAGATGTTCAAAATGTTCATGATAGTGAATATGTAATGAATGTTAAAAAAGGTAATCTATTAAGAGATCAAGAGAGAAGAATAAATCTACCTTGGAGTGAGAGATTAGCTATGAGATCTTTTTTAGCAATACAAGGTACACTACAAACATCTTATTTAGCTTTAGAAAATGGCGTAGCATGTCATTTGGCAGGGGGAACACACCATGCTTTTAAAGATTGTGGATCTGGTTTTTGTGTATTTAACGACTTAGCCTTTGCTTCAATAAACTTACTAAATCAACAAAAAGTTAATAAAATATTAATCTTAGATTTAGATGTCCATCAAGGTGATGGTACAGCTTCAATTTGTCAAAATATTGACGATATTTTTACATGTTCCATACACTGTAAAAACAATTTCCCTTTTGATAAACAAACAAGCGATTTAGATATACCTATCGATGACGGTATAGGAGATGATGAATATTTAAATATCCTTAAAAACACTCTTGATCGAGTGGATGCAAAGTTTGAACCTGATATTGTATTTTATGATGCAGGAGTTGATGTTCACTATAATGATGATCTCGGAAACTTAAACCTTACTGATGAGGGTTTAAAAAAAAGAGACGAAATTGTATGCAATTATTTTAAGGATGAGAAAATACCCCTATGCACGGTTATTGGCGGTGGTTACAGTAAAAGCAGAAAAGAGTTAGCCTCGAGGCACTTCTCTATATTTAATACTGTATTTGAAGTTTATTTATGATTTTTTGAATTAACCCTTTGAATCAACCCAAAAATTATTACTATAGCTAATAGAATCTTTAGAAACTCACTATATAAAAAGGGAATTAAACCAACAGTAACTGCTTGTTCAAAACCTATAAAGAACGATAGGTGACTTAAACCACATAAAAATATTATAAGAGCACCAACAAAAATTGTCAGAGATAATTTAATTAAATTAGTGCTTACTTCCTTATTGAAAATGAAAGAAATGAAGAAGGCAGCAACTACCATGCCGTATAAAAACCCGAAAGTAGGAGAGAATATATAACCAATTCCTCCACCATTGGCAAAAATAGGTAAACCAAGTGTACCTAAAACTACATAAATAAAAGTTGAGTAAAATCCAACCATTCCCATTGAAGCTGCAATGAAATAAACCACGAGAGTTTGTAATGTCATTGGTACAGGGTAAAAAGGAATTGAAATCTTTGATGATACAGTGAGTAAAATCACTCCTAATATAGTTAAATAGTATTTGGAGAAGAAATGGGTACCAAAAATATTTTCTGAAATTGTTTTACTCATTTAATTTTATCTTACTTTATCTTCGTCCTTATAAAATCTTGGATCAAATTCATCTAATTTAATTCCTCTAAATGTCTTGTAAAATGAACCAAATTTATAACTACCAAGCTGTTCTAAAGGTGTGCTTGTAAATTTAGCTTTGGCTTCTTCTTCTGATTCAGCCTCAATAGTGACTTGAAAGTCGTATGACATGGTCATATCGATAACAAATTTTCTCATAAGTAACCTCCTAGTTTTTAAATACATTAAATATCATTAAAAAAACTTATTTGAACTAAAAAAATATAAAAATATTGATTAATAATACGTATTGGGATTGTTAAAATCTTTGATATAAAATTGATTATTATGGATAAAAAAATTGCAATAATAAATGGACCAAATCTTGAAATGTTAGGTAAGCGCAAAGAGAGTGTTTATGGAAATTTTACCTTAAAAGACTTAGAAAATGAGTTACTTAAAGAGTCAGAGTCACTTGGCTGTAGCCTTGATTTTTACCAAAGCAATATTGAAGGTGAAATAATAAATAAAATAAACGGTCTTGATGAGTCATATGTTGGAATTATCATAAATCCAGGCGGTCTTACTCATACCTCAGTTTCATTGCACGACTCATTAGAAATTAAATCAATTTTGAAAATCGAAGTTCATCTATCTAATATATACTCAAGGGAGGACTTCAGAAGAAAGTCTTTAATAGCCCCAGCCTGTGATTGTTCAATTATTGGTATGGGTAAAGACGGATTTATTTATGCGTTAAGATATTTAACAAAAAAGCTCTAATCCAATAATTTTTTTATAAATTGTCTTTTTTTTTTCATTTATTTTTCATAATTCTTTAATATTTTTTCCTATAGTTATACACAAGCAATCTGTTCCAGAGTTAAAATATTATAATATAATGTTGGCTCAGGAACATTCCTATAGGAGGATATAATGAAAAAACTAATTAGTATTTTTGTACTTTTAGTTTCTTTTGCATTCACATCAAACAGTTACAGTAAAACCGAAATTCATTGGTGGTATGGTAACAGTGGATTTTTAGGTGATGTAATCATAGAAATAGCTAATCGATTCAACGACTCACAAGATGAGTATATGGTTATTCCTACTGGTAAAGGAAGCTATGAGGACAACATGGCAGCAACTATTGCTGCTTTTAGAGCAGGGGACCAACCTCACTACTCACAAGTCTATGATGCAGGTGCAGCTATCATGGTAGCACAAGTTAAAAATGGAGTTGTAATCGGCTTTGAAGAAATGGCTGAAAAGTATGGTATCGATGTAGATGCTGATAATTACATCCCAGGTATAAAAAACTTTTATGCAGACGGTGATGGAAAAATGATCGGTGTCCCTTTTAATAGCTCTACTTGTTTAATGTATGCAAATATGGATATTTTAAATGAAGTTGGTATTGAAGAAGTTCCAAAAACATATGAGGAGTTTGAAGGCATGGCACAGAAGATACTTGATGCCGGTTATATACCACTTCTTCAAAGTCACAGCCCTTGGATTTGGACCGAAAACTTTTTTTCAAGACATAACTTACTAATGACTGATGGAAATAATGGTTACGACGATGTACCTACAAAAACTCTTTTTGCCGATACAGAAGCGTTTGTTTACCATTGGACTAAAGTTAAGGAGTGGTATGAAAAAGGTTACTATGGTTATAAAGGAAGAGCATGGGGAGATAATCAAGCGCCTTTCACTAATGGTGAAGCTGCATTTTGGTTTGGATCTGCTGCCTCTTTTGGAGGTATGAAAGGTGTACTTCCAAACTTTACAACTAATCCAATTCCATATTGGGACTCTGTAACTGGTGGTAAAGAATATCCAACATTCATTGGTGGTGCTGCTAATTGGATCCTAAATGGTCACACTGAAGAGGAGTACAAAGGACTTGCTAAATTTATTGAATTTATGGGTTCACCGGAAATGGATCTTTACTATCACAACATGACGGGTTACGCAGCAGTAACAAAAGGTGGAATTGAGCTTGCAGAAACAATTAATTTCTACAGAGCCTCACCTTATCACAAAGCTGTTGGTGATCAATTAGGTCTTGAGGGTTCTACTATTCCAGGTGGATATAGAGCAGGAAACTGGCCTCAAATTCGTGAAGTAATTTATGAAAATGTTGAGCCAATGCTTAATGGAGATATTTCTGTCGAAAAAGCGTTAGGTAACATGGATAAGGGTGCAGCAAAGCTTTTAAAACAGTTTGCAAAAACTCTATAAATTATAATCTTTAGTTAAGGAGGGTATTTAGATATCCTCCTTAAACATCCATGAAAAAAGTTCAATTTAAATCATATTATTCTCAATATTTTTTTTTAGCTCCGCAGTTATTAATTCTATTAATTTTTTTATATTGGCCAATCATTCAAACATTTAAAGATGCTTTTACAATGCAAGATGCTTTTGGTTTTGGTTCTCAGTTTGCTGGTTTTGATAATTTTTTATTTGTTTTTTCTGATCCGTCATATTTTACAGCATTCAAATTTACTATAATTTATAGTTTTGTTATAACCCTTATTACTGGTTCAATCGGTTTATTACTTGCAGTGCAAGCTAATAAAGTACTGCATGGTAAAAATGTTTATAAAACACTTTTAATTTGGCCTTATGCAATTGCTCCTGCAGTTGTTGGTGTTATGGCAAATTATTTCTTTAGTGAAAGGTATGGCCTTTTACACCATTTGTTTAATAATCTGTGGGGATTTAACTGGTATGAGGATGTCTTTGATGCTTATATTTATGTAATTATCGCAGGTTCTTGGAAACAAATAAGTGCTAATTTTATTTTCTTTCTTGCAGGTCTTCAAGCCATTCAAAAGACAGTTATAGAAGCTTCCATTATAGACTGTAAAAGCAATATTAGACGATTTTGGACAATTACATTTCCTTTGCTTATGCCCACAACATTTTTTTTGATAATAATTAATATCACCTATGCTTTTTTTGATACATTTGGAATTATAGACACTACAACAATAGGTGCCCCAGGCAGTGAAACCA
>CABZUC010000007.1 GCA_902528805.1 uncultured Alphaproteobacteria bacterium | reverse complement strand
AGGAAGCGATTTAGAAAATAAATTTGAGTCCAAACAATTAGAAATTGCCAGGAAGATTTGGAGGGGTGAAGGAACGAATTCCTTTATAAACGGTAAAGAGGTTAGATTAAAAGATATACAATTACTTTTTGCAGATGCGTCTACATCAGCAAGGTCTACTTCTATAGTTAGCCAGGGAAGAATAGGAGCTATCACTCAGGCAAAACCAGAAGATAGGAAAATGGTTTTAGAGGAAGCTGCAGGAATATTAGGTTTACAGTCTAGAAGGCACGATGCAGAGTTAAGGTTAAAAGGTGCTAACAATAATTTACTCAGAGTAGAAGATGTGATTGAGACATACGAAGAACAATTAGCTATTCTTAAAAAGCAAGCTAAGGAAGCAGAAAGATTTAGAAATATATCAACATTAATCAAAAATGCTGAAGCTTCAGTATTTTTCGTTAAGAGAAACGATCTTCAACTTATTATTGAAAAACTGAATGAGGAAAAAGATAAAATAAATATAAAGCTTGCTGACTTTCAAGGTGATGTATCAATACAAGATCAAGCATATGAGGATTTAAAAGTTAAAATTCCCCCAATGAGAGAAAAATCTTACTCATTGAATAGCGAACTTGATAGATTGAATATGACTGTAGAAAACTTAAAACAAGAAGAATTGCGTTTTGAAGAACATAAAATAAATCTAGAGCATCGAGTAAAACAACTAAATCGAGACTTGCAAATCGAACAAAAACAATTTGAAGATACCAATAATAAAATTAAGACAATAAAAAAAGATATTGAAGATTTGTCTTCTAAAGAATTTGAAGCAGAAAATCGTGACAACCCCATAAATCAATCTGATAAAAGTTTACTAAATAATATTTCCTTTGATAAAAAATATGAAAATGCAGTAGCTGCTATTTTTGGTAAAGAGCTTTTGGCATCACTTGAGCCAGATGATATATATTATTGGAGTGAGTATTTAGGAGAGAACGTTACAAAAAAATTTAATTTTAATTGTGAGTTAGCTTCAAATGTAATAAAAGCCCCGAACCAAGTAATTAATAAACTTGAAAATGTAGCAATCGTATCAACAAAAAAAGAAGGAACAGAAAATCATAGTAAAATAAATATCGGTCAAGCTATTGTTGATTTAGAAGGTAATTTGTGGAGGTGGGATGGCCTTTTTATTTCAAGTAGCTATGAAGCAAATATTTCTACAATCCTCTCAGAATTAAAGGAAAAAAGACTGAATGATCTCAAAAAGCAAATTATTGAATGGGAAAGAATTTTAGAAGTTACAAATCAGAAAACTGGAGATTTAAATCAAAGAATAAAAACTACAAAGGAAGAATTAGAAGTATCAGAGAATAATCCAGGAGATATTGATAGTAAAAGACAGTTTTTACTAAATAAAATTAATCAACTAGATGGTGAAAAAAAACTTTTTGATAACGAATTACAAGAGCAAGAAAATCTTTTAGAAAAACTCTCCAAAGAGTTGAGAAGTAAAGAACAAAATTATTCAGTTGTTAAAGAGGAGTTAATTCGAAAAGAATCAGAGATTTCAAATTATTCAAATAACTTAGCTCAGCTCACACAATCTTGTAGAGAAAAAATAAATGTCGATTTATTAAATTTAGAAAATGAAGTAGAAAAATTTAAGAAAGATGAAGATTTAGAAACTGCAGAAAAAAGAGTTTCAAGATTGAATGCTGAAAGGGAGAGAATTGGTGCTGTAAATTTACTTGCTGAAGATGAATATGTTAAATTAAGAGAAAAAGTTGATGAAACGATCAAAGATAAAAATGAGATTCAAGAGTCTATTGAAAAGCTTCACGAGGCAATAAATAAAATTAATAAAGAGGGTGTCACAAGATTAAAAGATGCTTTTAAAATTGTTAATGAAAATTTTGAAAGACTCTTCACCAAATTATTTGGTGGGGGGAAAGCTTTTTTAAAACTTATACAGAATGACGAAGACCCACTAAATTCAGGTCTAGAGATATTCGCAAGTCCTCCTGGAAAGAAAATGCAAAATATAACTCTTTTATCAGGGGGTGAGCAGGCATTGACTGCGATTTCTTTATTATTTGCTGTATTTATGGCGAACCCCTCGCCTTTTTGTATATTAGATGAGGTTGACGCTCCGTTAGATGACATTAATGTTGATAGATTTTGTAGTATGGTTGAGGAAATTTCTGAAAAAGTGCAAACTAAATTTATAATTATTACCCATAATCGAATGACCATGTCTAGAGTAGATAGACTCTATGGTGTTACGATGCCTGAAGAGGGAATTTCTCAAATAGTCTCTGTTGAATTAGAAGAAGCAGTAAAGTACGCTGAATAATGGACAATAATGAAGAGCCTGACAAACAACCAAAGATGCAAGGTCTTAGCTTTGCATATAGAATCTCAACAGAATTATTAGGTGCCTTAATAGTTTCTGTTATTATAGGTTTACTTATTGATAAGATGTTTGACAGTAAACCCATTGGGTTAATAACATTGATAATACTGGGTTTTTTTGCTGGTTTGCTGAATATTTACAGGCTTATACGTCGCATAGAAAATCCCAAATAAATCTGTTTTATTACCTTCATGGCCAAAGGCGAAAGTCCCCTTAAACAGTTTGAAATTCAACCAATTATAGACATTAATCTGTTTGGATTAGATATTTCATTTACCAATTCGGCTTTATGGATGACTGTAACGACTGCATTTATACTGATATTTTTTACTGCACCTTTTTTAAAATCAAAAAAAACAAACTCTGTAAGTGATCTTTACCCGTCTAGGATGCAAGTTGCAGCAGAACTAGGATTTAGTTTTATTAATAGTTTGCTAAATGACACAGTCGGCAAAGAGGGGAAGAAGTACTTTTCCTTAGTATTTACTTTATTTATGTTCATTCTCTTTGGTAATCTTTTTGGAATGATCCCCTATAGTTTTACCTTTACTAGCCATATTATTGTTACACTTGCACTTGCCATGGGTGTTTTTATTTTTGTTACTATTTTAGGTTTTGTAAAACATGGAGTGAAGTTTTTTAGCTTCTTTGTAATTCCTGGTTTACCTATTTATATGCTCCCTCTCCTTATACCAATAGAAATAATTTCTTACTTATCTAGACCTATAAGTTTATCTGTTCGACTCTTTGCTAATATGCTTGCTGGTCATACTTTATTAAAAGTTTTTGCAGGTTTTGTATCTGCTTTAGGAATTTTTGGAATTCTGCCATTAGTATTTATAATTGCCTTAACAGGTTTAGAAATACTGATAGCATTTTTGCAAGCATATGTCTTTGCGATATTAACATGTTTGTATATTAACGACGCTTTACACTTACACTAGATGTACATAAGGAGGTAAATATGGAACTAGTTGAAGGACTTAAATATTTAGGTGCAGGTTTAGCCGTGATTGGTGTGATCGGTGCTGGTATTGGTATTGGTAATGTTTTTGCTGCATTTATTACAGCTGTTGGAAGAAACCCAGCTGCAAGAAATGAAGTCTTTACCATGACAATGTTGGGTTTTGCCCTTGTTGAAGCTATTGCTTTATTCGCATTAGTTATAGCCTTAGTAATATTATTTTCCTAAGGAGATTGAGTAACTTATGCCTCAATTAGAGCAAGTAGAATTTTTTATTTCTCAGCTTTTTTGGCTGGGTGTATTTTTTGTAATACTGTTTTCAGTACTAACATACATAACACTTCCTAAAATTAGAGCTTTTTTGAACAAAAGAGATGATTTTGTTAGATCACATATCTCGAAACAAGATGAATTAATCAAAAAAGCTGAGTCAATAATTGAAAACTATGAGGCAAAACTTACTGAAGCTAAGAACCAAGCATCACAGATAATAAATGATGCTAAAGATGAAGCTTTGCATGAAAGCGAGAGGTTACTTAAAGCGACTGAGGAAAAGATTCAGCAAGAGATTAAGCTCACCGAAACTAGAGTACAGAAAGAAAAGGAAGATGCATTATCTGAATTAAACACTCAATTAAAAGACTCAGCTACAGACTTTATCTCGAAAGTAACCAATATAGAAAAAGGAAATATAAATTTATAATGAGTTATTTATTTCAAGATCCTAAGTTTTGGTTATTAATCTCTTTTATCACATTTATAATTTTAATGATTAAGCCATTTAAAAGTATGATGATTGGTGGCTTGGACTCAAAAATTGCTGAAATAAAAGAAAATATCAATAAATCTTTAGAGTCCTTTACGGAAGCTGAAGCTAAATTAAAAGATGCAGAAAAACAAACAGAGGATTTATCAAATAAGATTGATGAAATTATTGTAAATGCAAAAAAACAGTCTAAGTCTATCTCAAAAAATATAATTGATAAAACTACTCTAACTATTCAATCAAAAGAAAAAAATTCAATTGATAGAATAAAACAATTAGAGCTATCTGCTGTACAATCAATTAAAAATCAAGCATCAATTGAGCTTAATAAATTAATTTTTAATTATTTCTCTGAAATATCAGATGATAATAAAGCAAGAATGCTTAACAAAAGCGTTGCTGATCTTAAATCAATCAACTAATTACATAAAATCTCGCAGACTTATAATAAGTATCTTTTCAATCAGATTATTATCATTAAAGTTAAATACAAATGGCAGTTTATACTCAAATATCTCTTTCTGAGGCACAAGAACTGTTCCTCCCTATAGGGAAGATAACTAATTTTGAGGGTATAAAAGAAGGTGTAGAAAACACAAATTATTTAGTTCATTTAAATAATGAGAAAAAATTTATATTAACTCTGTTTGAAAAAAGAACCAAAGAAGAGGACCTACCATACTTTAATAATTTGATGAAATTATTTCATGACAATGGAGTGTCTTGCCCTCTAAGTTTGTCTTTGAATAATGAAAACTTATTTAAAGTTAAAGGGAGATCTTGCTGTATTTATAGTTTTATTGAAGGCAAACCAGTAATAAGACCCAATCAGGCGCAACTGGTTTCATTAGGAAAATCGATTGCAAAATTACATCAATCTGGAGATAACAAGGAACTGTTTAGAGAAAACATGATGTTATTACCCTCATGGAAACTCATAACTAATCAATTTTTGCAAAAGGAGTCAAAAATAAATCTTAGTGAATATAAATATATTTTGAGCAATATTAATAAATTGAGTGATGGTTTTCCAAAAAATTTAAGAAGAATTAATATTCATGCAGATTTGTTCAAAGATAATATATTTTTTATTGATAATGAAGTTTCAGGATTTATCGACTTCTTTTTTTCTTGTACAGACACTGTAATTTATGATTTGGCAACATTTGTAAATGCATGGTTTTTTTTTAATAACCAATTTCAAGAAGAGGATTTCAAAAAATTCTTAAGATCATATGAAAAAGAATATGAATTAACTATAGAAGAAAAAAATAATTTTAATTTTTACTTAAAAGTAAGTGCTATTCGTTTTTTCTTAACAAGAATCTATGACTTAAATTTTAATGTTGAAGGTAATGTTAAACATAAAAACCCTATAGAATTTTTTGAAATATTTAAATTTCATGAAAAAAATAATTTACAGGACTTTTTTTGATTAAAGTATACACAGACGGCTCTTGTATTGGTAATCCTGGTAATGGTGGTTGGGCATTTGTTGTTATTAATGAAAAAGATATTAGTTACAGAGCTGGTTTTGAAAGAAATACCACAAATAATCAAATGGAACTAATGGCAGCAATTAAGGCAATAGAATTTCTTGGTAAATATAACGACATAAATCTAAATACTGATAGTAATTATGTAAGACAGGGTATAACCAATTGGATACTCAACTGGAAAAGAAATAACTGGAAGACATCGACTAAAAAGGCAGTTAAAAATAGAGAACTTTGGGAGAGATTAGATAAACTAAACGTAAGTAAAAATATAATTTGGAGTTGGGTGAAGGCACATAATGTCGATGAGTTTAATAACCAAGTTGATCAACTTGCTAGACACGCAGCTGAAACTCTAACTGAGTCTTCGTTTAATTAAATCAGCAGTTTCAAGGTGCTCAATGGGTCCTATGGATGAAACTGTTAAATTTGAGTCAAGTATATTCTTTCTGGCCTTTTCAAGGTCCTCTAATTGGACAGAGTCAATTTTTGAAATAAACTCCTCAGGAGACCTAATCTTATTATGCATTAGATAATTAGATGCATTAGATCTACACCTTGAGGAGATGCTCTCCTCTCCTTTTAGGATACCTACTTTAAATTTTGCTTTAGTCTTCGTTAATTCCTCTTGTGTAAAGGTAGTGGCATCAATATTTAATTGATCACAAAGGACAGGGATTAATTCATTTACTTCCTTTTGACCGGTTCCTGCATAGACATAAAAAATACCAGAGTCGGAAAAAAAATCACCACTACTATAAATACTATAAACTAAACCTCTTTTTTCACGAATTTCTTGGAATAGTCTTGAAGACATACCTGATCCAAGAAGTGTTGAGTAGACTCTTGTAGCATAATATAGATCAGAGTGAATATCTACTCCCTCAAAACCAAGTAATAATTTAACCTGCTCTAAATTTTTCTCCTCTCGGTATTCCCCACCTGAATATGATGATTTAGGAATATAATCGTCGTTGCCTTGAGGTAGGTTTTGAAATTTATCTTCAACAAGTTTAATAACTTTCTCCTCTTCAAAATTTCCAGATACTGAAAAAACCATTTTTTTAGGATTGTAAAAACCTTTCATGAAACCCTCTACTTCGTCTCTTGATATGGACTTTATAATATCAGCAGTACCTAGAATTGATCTTCCCATGGGTTGATCTGGATATGCTAACTCATCAAATTTATCACCCACAATACTGTCTGGTTCATCGGCATACATTCCAATTTCTTGAAGTATCACACCTCTTTCTTTATCAAGTTCTTTAGAGTCAAAAGTTGAAAATTGTAATATATCACTAATAACGTCTATTGATAATTCAACGTTTTCTTTTAAGCCACTCATGTAATAAGCAGTAATTTCTCTTGATGTATATGCATTGTGAGAATTTCCTACCAATTCTACTTCTTTCGCTATTTGAGCTGCAGATCTATTTTTAGTTCCTTTAAAAGCCATATGTTCCAATAAATGTGCGACACCATTAATCTCTTTGCGTTCATTTCTAGCCCCTACCTTATTCCACATACCCACACTAACTGTTTCTACGGTATTCACATGGTCCGTTATGAGCGTCATCCCATTATTTAATTTGTGAATATTAGGCATTTAATTTAATATAATTCCCTAACACTTCATAATTGTTATCTAAAATTTCAAATTTTTCTTTATTTAAAAATTCTATATTTTTATTGTAGTTGATATTATTGCCCAATACTTTTTGAACAGTTTCTTGAAACTTTACAGGATGAGCGCAGGCTAAACACATTACTTTTTTAAGATTTAATTTCTCAGCACATACTACACCTACTGCCGTGTGAGGGTCCAATAAAATATTGTAATTTTCATAAGTGTTTTTAATTTGATTTTCAACTTCTTCAGAGGTTGCATTTTCTGATAAAAAATTCTTTGATAATAAATTATGTATAGAGCTATCTAATTTTTTATTATGTTCATTATTTGAAATATTTTGAAATAGTTCTTTAGTTGAGTCAGGTCCAAGAAACTCAGCTAAGAGCCTTTCAAAATTACTTGATATAGTTATATCCATGCTAGGGCTATTAGTTTTTACAACATTATAGAGATGTAGATCATTATTACTTATAATTCGGTGTAAGATATTATTCTCATTTGTTGCAACAATTAATTTATTTATAGGAAATCCCATAGACTTAAGTAAGTAAGCAGAATATATATTTCCAAAATTTCCACTTGGCACTACAAAGTTATCAATATTACAATTTAGATATGACCAAGCATAATAGATAGATTGTGGTAATACCCTGAACCAATTAATTGAATTCACAGCAGTAAAACTAAAAGTTTCGTTTAAATTTTTATCTTTAAAAAGTTTTTTTACTAAATTTTGACAATCATCAAAATTTCCATTTAAGGCAATATTAAAAACATTATTTGCTCCACTTGTAGTCATTTGTTTTCTTTGAAAAAGAGATGTGGAATTATTAGGATGAAGTATAAAAATACTAATGTTATCAATACCTTTAAAAGCTTGAATCGCTGCAGAACCAGTGTCTCCAGAAGTTGCGCCAATTAATAATAATTTTTTATCTACTTTTTTTAAATAGTACTCATATATTTTTGCCAACAAGCACATAGCATAATCTTTAAAAGCTAATGTCGGACCATGAAATAAATTTAATAATTCATTGTCTCCTATATTTGATACTGAGACGATTTCTGGATCAAATTTACTATAGGCCTCGTGAATTATCTTATTAATTGTTTTAGAATCAAATAAATCTAATAAAAAAGGTGATAGAATAAAATTTGCTATATCAAAATAATTTTTTCCTTTAAGTGCATTAATTTGATCAATGCTGAGTTTTGGAATTTCTTTTGGAATAAAGAGTCCTCCATCTGGTGCTAGGCCATAATTTAAAACTTGTTCAGCAGAAAAATCAGTTTTGTTACTCCTTGTGCTTATATATTTCATTTAACAAATCTACCAACCAAATGCTCTAAATAATATTTTGAATTTAGTTTTTCACCAGAAATGCTTTGTAACATTTCATCAGAAGAATATAAAGAGGCTTTTTGATGAATATTATTATTTAACCATATAATTAATGGCTTAATATTTTCTTCATCAGGGTTTTTCAAGAAAATGTCAAACAAGGGACAATTATATTTGATTTGAGAGGCTATCATTGCACCAAGAGCGTAAGTAGGAAAATAACCAAATATTCCCTCATACCAATGAATATCTTGTAGTACTCCTTCTGAGTCTGAGATTAGATCTATTTCTAAATGATCTAGGTATTTTTTATTCCATAAATCTTTAATGTCTTTAAATTTAATTCTATTTTTGAATATTTCTTTCTCAATTTGATACCTAATATATACATGAATTGGATAAGAAAATTCGTCAGCACTAACTCTAATTGGGTTAATTCTAACAGTGTGGTAATGCTCTAAAAACGATTTTTCCAAATCTTTAGAGTTATCAAAAATGGTATTTATAATTTTAAAATAAGTCTGCGATTTAAAGATATGATTTTCAAAGAAGAGGGATTGACTTTCATGTACACTTAAACTCCGAGATTGACCCAATGGCTCATAAAGGTATTGAATTGGTCGATTTTGCTCATATACGCCATGACCTGTCTCATGAAACAAAGCTGATATGGACTCTAATATATTTTCTTCAAACCTTGTTGTTATCCGCACATCATTTGTGGCACCCCCACAAAAAGGATGATGAGATTGGTCAATTCTTCCTCTGTCAAAATCAAAGTTGAGTTGTTCTAATTTTATTTTTATCTCTTTTATTATTTTTGCGTCAGAAATATCTGATTTATAAATGAAAGGAGATTTAATTTTTTGTATGTTTTTATAATTAGGTATTATTTCTTTATCAATAATAGAGAAAACTTCGTCAATCTTTACTGAGTCATAGTCTATGTCATATTTTGAAATTAGAGAGTCATAAGGTGTTAAGTTAGTAGCATAAGATAATTGACTAGCCTCTTCATGCACTAAATCTAATAAATCATTGAAGTCTTTTTCAATTATTGAGCAATTATTTTTTGTTCGAGCTTCTCTCCATAAATGTTCACAAGTTAATTTTTTTTTAATCAGTAAAGATTTTAAATCTGGATCAATAGCATTTTCTTTTATGATAATACTCTTCATTAATTTTAAACACTTACTATCTGTTTCAGTCAATTTTGTATTTTCAGCTTTTTCTAACTCTTCTTGAACCTCCTCACCCCTAAATATTGTGTCAGTAAATTTAGATAAAATAGACATTTGCTCAGATCTAGAGTCGATGCTTTTTTTTGGTAAATTAGTGGCATTATCCCAAAATAAAACTCCACTGACATCATTTAAGACATAATAATTCTTAAAATACTCTTTGAGTTTATTCATATTTCTTCCTAATAATTAACAGCATTATGACACTAGACAAGCTTAACAAAAACCAAGTTATTGAATAATTCAAATGATTATTTCTCAAAAATACCAGAGGATTAAAACTATATTTAGTTATTCTATCATCTAGTAAAACAAAATAATATTTTGATGGAAATTCATATTTATAAAATTGGTTAAAATCATTCTTATTAACTGAATACCAGGTATTATTTAATAAATTATTCTCAGGAGTAAAAAATGGCTTATCTGAATTGAATTCTCTTATATAAACTTTTGCATTATTCACAGCTAAATATTTTTTAATAATATTTTTGACTTGATCAAAATCTTTATCTTTAAACCACCCAAAATTGATTACACTATACATCTCGTTATTATATTTTAGGGGAAGTATCAGGTGATATCCTGGCTTTCCTTTGAATGTTTTGGACTCTATAAAGATTGGCTTATCTAAAATTGTGTAATTTTTGTCTAATTTTACTGAAACTAAATTATTGTATTTATTATCATTAGAGAACAGATTAGGATTAATAATTGAATTATTAATATTATCCATTAGATCATTTTTCCAATTAAGTCTAAATAATTGCCATGATCCTAAAATAAAAGTTAGAATTGAAATACTAATGAATACAAATGTTAACGATGACTTATTCATAGATTGTTATTTTAAGTGATTTGAGTGAATAAAATTTTTGGTCTATTTTCCCCACCAGTAGATACTAATGTATAAAAATAACCAAACAACATCGACAAAATGCCAATACCATGCAGCTGCTTCAAATCCAAAATGTCTTTCTGTGGTTAAATGACCTTTTCTTATTCTCAATAAACATACTAATAAAAACAAAGTACCAATTAAAACATGAAATCCATGAAAACCAGTTGCCATGAAAAAGGTTGAAGGATATATACCCTCAGTAAAACCAAAAGTTGCATGTTGGTATTCATATACTTGTAAAAGAGAAAATATGAAACCCAAAAAAACTGTATAATATAAACCTTTAAGTGCCTCTTTATTATTGCCCTCTCTTAATTCATGGTGAGCCCATGTGCATGTAGTGCCTGATAGAAGTAAAATTAAAGTATTTAAATATGGGATGTCTAATGGATCGAAAGTTTCAATTCCTTTTGGAGGCCAAACTCCTATTCCAAGAGTGCCAGTAAAAACTTCTTTGTATTCAGCTAAAAATGTTTTAGGCAAAAGACTTGCATCAAAAAAAGCCCAAAAAAAAGCTACAAAAAACATAACTTCTGAGGTGATAAATAGAGCCATCCCCCACCTAAGACCAATCTCCGTAATTGAATTATGAACTTTTAGGAAAGTGCTTTCTTTAATGATATCTCTCCACCACATGAACATAGTAAAAAGTATTAAAAAAAGACCGGCTAACATTGGCCAAATCATCTCATAGTGCATATATAAAATAGCACCGGAAACTAAAAAAAGAGCTGAAAAAGCACCAACGATAGGCCAAGGACTTGGATTGACAAGGTGGAATTTGTGTTTCTTTTCTGAGTCTTTAAATACTAAATCAACCATTTAAATATATTTCATTCTTTTTTCTCAAAAAAGGTATATGACAAAGTGACATTCTTTGTCATACTTGCCTCAGGATCTTCTAGTATTAAGGGATCTAAATAAAAAGTGACAGGAAACGAAACAATTTCATTTGGCTGGATAGTCTGATCTATAAAACAAAAACATTCTATTTTAAACAAATATGGACCAATTTTAGGTGGTAAAATATTAAAAATAGATGTGCCAGTGGACTCAATGCTAGTATTATTTTTAGCTTTAAAAACTACGTCATACTTAACACCCTCAGTAATATTCATTTTTTGTGGTGCCTCAAACATCCAGTCCAAACCATCATTCACCTGAGCTGAGAATATGACTTTTATGTCAAGTTTTCCTGAATTAATATTTTCGTTTTGTTCTTGAATTTGAACTTCTTTATTAAAGCCTTGAAAACCAGTTATGTCACAAAAAAGCTTATATAATGGGACAGAAAAAATTACTAAACTCAGCATAAAGCCAAGTATCAGTATTAAAACAAATAATGTTTTGTTTTTATTTGATATGTTCAAATACCGGATTTAATTCTAAATATTGTAATAAAATAAAATGCTGTAACAAGCATGAAGAGTAAAGCTAAGACCAATAAATTTTTATTTTTTCTTTTCATAAAAATAAATATTTATCAATTACTGTTAATGTAAAAATCAGAAATAAATAAACAATTGAATATCCAAAAAGTTTAATTGAGTCTTTCTTCAAATTTTTTGATTTATTTAATTTAAATAGCTTGTAAATAAAATATGCGTTGAGAACATTAGATCCTATAAAAAAACTCATTCCAGCGAATTTAAAAAAATAAAGAAAATTAACTGAAGCAACCATAAAAAAAGTGTAAATATTCATCATCACGAGTGTTTTCTTGATACCGTATTTGACTGGGTACATAGGAATATCAGCATCATAGTAATCTTGGTTTCTAAAAATAGCTAACGCCCACGAGTGTGGTGGTGTCCAAAGAAATATAATTAAACATAATATTAAAGGATAAAAAATCTGATCACCAGATATACTTATCCAAGCAATCACTGGAGGGAGAGCGCCTGCCAGACCTCCAATTACTATATTTTGTGCTGTTCGATGCTTCAGATACATTGTGTAAAAGACAGAGTAATAGAGAATAGTAAAAGCAAGTAGAATTGAAGCCTTAATATTTGTGAAGAAAAACAATGCCACTACAGAAAAAAAAGAAAAAATTAGACCAATTCCAAGTGCTGTATTAGCTGAGATATTTCCTGAAGGAATAGGCCTGAACTTCGTTCTATCCATTTTTGAGTCAATAATTCGATCAAACCACATATTCAAAATAGCTGATCCCGATGCACCCATAGCAATAAGAATAAGAGCTACCCCTTTGATAAATAAACTTTTATCTGAGGGGGCAAGTAACATCGAACATAAGGCTGTAAATATAACTAAAGAAATTACACCGGGTTTAATTAAAACGTATATTTGTTTTAAAAAGTTTACAACTTGAGCAAAGAACAGATTTTGATCTGTTTGTACGAAAGTTTGTTGATGTTTTTTTTCTAACACAAATTAATTTTTAACTTCAGGTAATGTATCAAACTGGTGATAAGGTGGAGGAGATGGCAGTGTCCACTCTAGAGTTTTTGCACCCTCACCCCATGGATTTGCTTCTGCTTTTTTACCTTTTAACAATGCGTAAATAATTATGAAAATAAAAAGAATAAAAGAGGCAAAAGATATATATGAACCAATTGAGGATATAACATTCCATCCTGCATAAGCATCTGGATAATCTGGAATACGTCTTGGCATTCCAGCTAGTCCTAAGAAATGTTGAGGAAAGAAAGTTAAATTTACTCCTAGAAAGAATAACCAAAAATGCAATTTACCAAAAAACTCAGAGTAATTTTTTCCACTCATTTTACTAAACCAATAATAGATACCTGCAAATATTCCAAATACTGCTCCCATACTTAAAACGTAATGGAAGTGAGCTACAACGTAATAGGTATCGTGTAATACGACGTCAATTCCTGCATTTGCCAAAATTACACCTGTTACTCCACCTAGAGTAAATAAAAATATAAATCCTAATGCAAATAGCATAGGAGTTGTAAAAGTTATTGAACCGCCCCACATTGTAGCAATCCAACTAAAGATCTTTACACCAGTTGGCACAGCAATAACAATTGTAGCTAGCATAAAATAAGCCCTAACATTTGCACTAAAACCTACAGTGTACATATGGTGAGCCCAAACAACGAAACCTATGAATCCAATAGCAACCATTGCATAGGCCATACCTAAATAGCCAAATACAGGTTTTTTTGAGAATGTAGATACAATATGTGAGACGATTCCAAACGCTGGTAAAATCATAATATAAACTTCAGGGTGACCAAAGAACCAAAATAGGTGTTGAAATAAGACAGGATCTCCTCCACCGGCTGGATCAAAAAAAGTAGTTCCAAAGTTTCTGTCCGTTAAAAGCATTGTAATAGCTCCACCTAAAACTGGAACGGCAAGAAGAAGAAGAAAAGCAGTAACTAGCATTGCCCAGACAAAAAGAGGCATTTTATGAATAGTCATTCCTGGGGCTCTCATGTTTAAAATAGTTGTGATGAAATTAACGGCTCCAAGTATTGATGAAGCGCCTGCTAAATGTAGTGAAAAAATAGCCATATCAACAGCAGGAGTACTATGTCCAATATTTGAACTTAATGGTGGGTAAATAGTCCAACCCGTTCCTGCTCCACTCCCAACAAACATTGAGCCTGCAATTAAAAACAATGCAGGTACTAAAAGCCAAAAACTAATATTATTTAATCTTGGAAACGCCATATCTGGTGCACCGATCATTAATGGAATAAACCAATTTCCAAAACCACCAATCAATGCTGGCATAACAACAAAAAATATCATGAGTAATCCATGAGCTGAAATGATTACATTCCACATTTGTCCATCTGCAACAAACTGCATGCCGGGTTCAGATAACTCCATTCTCATAATAACCGAGAGAGCTCCTCCAACTACACCTGCGATAATTGCATAAATTAGATATAATGTTCCTATATCCTTATGGTTTGTGGAAAAAAACCACCTTGTAAAAAATCCTGGCTTATGATCATGGTGATCATTCATAGCTAAAGACTCTGAGCTCATAAATTATTCTCCTCTAATTGAATTATGTTATTTTGTGAAATAACAATTTCCTCTTCTGGCTTGTTAATTTCAATATCTTCGTTGATGGCATAATTATTTTTAGCTTCATTGGCCCATGCCATAAATTCTCTCTCTGATAATACTTTAACAACCACAGGCATAAAACCATGACCACTTCCACATATTTCGGAACACTGACCTCTGTATATCCCTGGTTCTTTCACATTTACCCATGTTTCATTTAATCTTCCTGGGACAGCATCAGTCTTTAGTCCCATAGAAGGTACTGCCCAACTATGAAGCACGTCTCCTGCAGTAATTAATATTTGAACATTTTTATTAGCAGGTATAACCAAAGGATTGTCCACAGTCAAAAGTCTTAAATCTCCTTCTTTTAAGTCTTCGTCTTGGATCATGTAACTTTCAAAGTAAAAGTCTCCATGATCAGGGTATTCGTACTCCCAATACCACTGGTGACCAATGACTTTAACAGTCATATCATAATTTTCACTTTTTTCTTGTTGGTATAATAATTTAAATGACGGAATCGCGAGAACCACAAGTATAACTATGGGTATTGCTGTCCATAAGACTTCTACAACTGTGTTATGAGTTCTTGTAGATGGAATTGGATTTCTTTTTGCGCTGAAACGAAAAGATACATAAAAAAGAAGAAATAAAACAAATACAGTAATTAAAGACATGACAATTAGAATAACATTATGAAGTCCAACGACACTGCCCATTAAATCTGTTGCAGGATTTTGAAAACTTAACTGCCAGTCTGTGGCTTGTTTTCCGTACAATTCAAAAGAAATGAATATAAAAAATACTGATAAAATAGATTTCATTTAGGACATATTAGTAATCTTTTTGATACAGTATATTGACAGTATGTCGCTTAAACCCGCTATATTTAAGAAAAATAATGAAATGTTAGGCTAAGTGCGGCAATAACTGCCGTATCAGCTTTGAGTATGTTCGAACCTAAGCTTACATTCAAGAAATTTCTGGATGATTTGGAAATAAATGCTCTCTCCTCCTCCTCAAATCCTCCTTCCGGACCAATTACTACTAAAATTTCATTATTTGATTTAATTTTAGCTTGAGATAAATGAATTCCTTTGAGGTTTTCATCGAACATTAAAATTGTTTTACTAGAAATGATTTTCGATTGATTTTTTAAATTATTCAAATCATGAATATTAGGTATAGATAATCTCTCACTTTGTTGAGCAGCACCTATAGCGTAAGCGTTAAACTTAGTTAGATTTATTTTTGTGTTTATAGTTCTTTTAAATATTGTTGGAAATATAGATCTAACTCCCATCTCGGTAGATTGTCTGATAACTGACTCACTATTTTGGTATTTAATTGGAGAAAACATTAAGTCTATTGATGTTTCTGGACGAGGAAGTGAAACTTGACTAATTGTTTTTGCGATTAAAAAATTATTTTTAATATCTACTATTTCAGATTTCCACTCTCCAGAAGTATTATTAAATAAAGACACTTGATCGCCAACTTTTAACCTCATTACTCTTACAAGGTGGATATAATACTTTTTTTCTAGCTCATAAGTGCTACCCTGTTTCAAAATTGAAGTACAATAAACTCTTTTCATGAATACTAATTATAAGAATAATTTAATTTTTAAATTATTACCACCATTCACACACTCTTATCTCTCTTTAGTTAGATTAGATAAGCCAATAGGTTTTCTTCTTCTTTTTTACCCAGTTAGCTTTGTTTTAGCGTCCTCAGGCAATATTATGTCTAATAATGTTTTAATTTTATTTCTTATATTTTTTCTTGGTTCAATAATTATGAGATCTGCTGGATGTATAGTTAATGATTTAATTGACACAGATATAGATAAGAAAGTAATAAGGACAAAAAATAGAGCTTTAGCATCCTCAAAAATTAGTATTAAGAATGCTTTAATTCTTTTCTTTGCTCTTTTAGTAATAGGATTTTTAATTCTCATACAGTTAAATTATGAGGCAATTATTCTAGGTATAGTTATCACACCTTTAATAGCCTTATACCCTCTGGCGAAAAGATTTTTTATTTTACCTCAATTTATTTTAGCTTTGACATATAATTGGGGGTGTTTTATTAGCTGGGCAGCACTTGGCTCAAACATTCCTTTCTCATCTATCTGTATTTTATATTTATCATTAATTTTTTGGACTTTAGCTTACGATACTATTTATGCAACGCAGGATGAAAAGGAGGACAAGAATTTAAATCTATATTCTAGCACTTTGTTATTTGGATCAAAAAAAATGATTTTTTTAAACATAATGATTATTACTAAGTATTTTTTAATAATTTTTTATGGGAGTAGTTTGGATTTTGGATTTATATTTAATATTCTAGTCCTTACAATTTCTATAATAAATTTAATAGATCTTAATATAATATGGAAAAATAAGCCTGAAAATGCTAGCTCATACTTCTCTCGCAATAACTATTACGGTATCAGCCTTCTTTTTAGTATAATAATAGGTAGTCATTTTAATGTCTGAGTCTAGAAAACATTTTATAAGAATCTCTAAATTATTTCTTAATTTCAAATTAAAAATGTTCATTGCTATTTTGTGTATGATTATTGCAGCTTTGTGCACTGGTTTTCATGCCTGGTTAGTTAAACCAGCATTAGACAATGTTTTGATTAATGCTGATACATTTTATCTATATTTTATTCCCTTAGCTATTTTGATTACAGGAATAATAAAAGGATTAGTAACCTATATTCAAATTACATCTCTTCAATTTATGAGTCATAGGATAATTGAGAAACTTAGACGTAATGTTTTTAAGAATATAATTAATGTTCATTATGGGTTTTTTATTAAAAATAAAACAGGATCTTTAATAACTAGAATTACTACAGATACCTATTACCTAAGTGGAGCAATGGCTAATACGTATACTGCGTTGATTAAAGATTCTCTAACTTTAATAGTCTTGATAGGAAACATGTTTTATCAAAATTGGAAATTAGCTTGTATTTCAATAGTTATCTTTCCATTAGCGATTGTTCCTGTCAGAGTTTTAGGAAAAAAAATTAGAAGGGTTACTAAAAATTTACAAGAACAAGTTGGGACACTAGCTTCAAATTTAGAGGAAGTTTTCAGAGGAATAAAGAATGTAAAATCTTTTAACGCTGAGAATTTTGAAATCAAAAGAGTTAATAAAGAAATTGAACATGCAAGGGAATTAAATTTTAAACAGGAAAAAATTACAGCCCGATCCAGACCTTTTACAGAAACTCTAGGTTCAATGGCAGCTGGTTTAGCAATATTTGGTGGGGGTGTTTTCGTAATCAATGAAAATATGTCAGCTGGGCAATTAATGAGTTTTTTAGTTAGTTTAATGTTAGCCTATGCTCCACTTAAAAACCTTATAAATGTTAATGTTTTACTTCAAAGTGGTCTAGGTGCTGCATCTAGAATATTTGAGTATATAGATTATAAAAATGAAACAATTGGTGGATCCAAGGTAGTTAAAAATTTTAATACATTAAGTTTAAAAAATGTTTTTTTTAAATATGAAAATACAAACAAAAATATAATAGATGGGGTGAATTTTGAAGTAGAAGCAGGTAAAAAAATTGCACTTGTAGGACCCTCTGGAGGTGGTAAATCGACACTTACTGCTTTGTGTTTGAGATTATTTGATATTTCTAGAGGTGAAATTAGAATAAATGAAACTGATATCAAAAAATTAAAACTAAGTAATCTAAGAAATATATTTAGCCTTGTCAGCCAAGACACAGTTCTATTTGATGGAACTATCTTGGAAAATATAAAATATAATTCCAGTATTAAACTAACTGATGTTAACCATTTTGCTAACATTGCATGTGTAAATGATTTTGCAAATAACCTGCCTGGTAAATTGAATACAAAAATTGGAGAAAATGGAGTTAAGTTATCTGGTGGGCAAAGACAAAGAATTTCAATTGCTAGGGCCCTTGCTCAAAAAAGCCCAGTTGTGCTTCTTGATGAACCAAGTTCAAATCTAGATCTTAAAACGGAGTCCAAACTTTTTAATAATCTATATCATATCCCTAAGATTACGATGGTGGTAGTAGCTCATAGATTAAGTACAATCAAAAATTTTGATGAAATTTACTATTTAGATCATGGCAAAATTATTGAAAAAGGTAGTCATAAAACTCTGATAGCAAAGAAAAAACATTACTATAATCTTTATCAAAGACAGATTAAAAAAAATGCTTAAAAAGCTTTCGAAAAATAAATTTTTCAAAATTATTTTTGTAAATTTAATTTATTTATCTTTATCATTAATTAGAAAAACGAGTAATTGGTCGGGGGTAAATGAAGAAACCATTGAAAAACAATTACAAGATAATAAGTCAATTATTGTTCTTATATGGCATAACCAACTTATGGGTTCAACTTTCAGTTGGAAATTTAAACCAAAATTAAGACCTGTTGCAACTTCTCATAGGGATGGTCAAATAAGTACATTGGTTCAGAGAAAATTTGGCCTGGACCCTCTTTTGCGTGAAAAAGATAGACCAACAGCTCTAATAAAAGATATTTCATTGGCAGTTAAAAATGGGGAGTGCATTTACATTACACCGGATGCCCCTCATGGACCACCATATGAAATTAATACTAATATCTATAAATTGGCTAGGAAATTTGATTTAAAAATTGCTTTATTAACATTTAAGACAAATCGTTTTTTTCGGTTAAACAATTGGGATAAATTAAAAATACCTCTACCCTTCAGCAAAGGTATTTATTTTTGGGGGAAAGAAATAATTAACCCAAGTCATTTTGATGAAAATTCATTTAATGAATTCATAATAGAAAATTTAAATAAAAATCAAAAAATAATCGATGCTTATTTTTAGCTATAGATTATTACAAGTTATATTCTTTCCAATAATTTTATTTATTGGCCTCATCAGAATTTATAATAAAAAAGAAAATTACTCATCTTATATGCAAAAAATTTTTTCAAGTCAAAATTATGAACAAATTAGTAAAAGTGACTATTTAATTCATTTTGCTAGTATAGGTGAACTAAATTCTATTAAATATTTAATAGATTGCTTAGATAATAATAAAATTGTTTTATCATGTTCTACATTATCATCTTTTGAAGTATCAAAGAAAAGATATCCAAATCTATTTTGTATATTTCTTCCTTTAGATTTTTTTTGGAATGTAAATATATTTTTATCAAAAACAAATTTTAAAAAAATTTTATGGATAGACTCAGAAATTTGGCCAAATTGGTTATTAATTTCAAATCAAAAAAATTTGAAAAACATTTTAATAAATGGGAGAATTTCAGATAAAAGCTTTACCAAATGGTCTAAATATCCAAAATTAAGCCAAATAATTGGAGAACAGTACAATTTAATTTTCGCTCAAAGTAAAAAAGATCAAAAAAAAATTAGTAATATATTTGGTAGGTTAGTTTATTTTTATGGGAACTTAAAATTTAATATTGAAACAAATATACCCAGTACCAAGAGGAAGATTGTCTGTTTTGCAAGTATTCACCTAGCTGAATATAATAAAGTATTGAATATAATAAAAGGGTTAAAATTAAATGAAATCCATGAAGTTGTGATTATACCTCGTCATATTCAATATTTTGAAGTCTTAAACAAAAAAATTATTTCTAAGAATTTAAAAAAAATAACAATCCATAATAAATTTGGAGATAGCATGTCTATATTTGAGCGTTCTAAAATAGTATTTATGGGTGGTTCTTTAATAGAGCATGGTGGACAGAATCCATTAGAGCCTCTTTCACATGGATGCTTTGTACTGTCGGGAAGTTTTAATAAAAATTTTGAGGAAATATACCTCGATCTTGAAAAACTTAACCTTTGCAAAACAATGAATAGTGATAACTTAGACTTGATAAGTAATGAAATTAATAATTTAGTAAAAGTTGACTTTAACAATTCAGCAGAAATTGAAAATTTTATTAGTACTAATAGAAATAGTTTAAAAAATATCACTGAAATGATTGAAAAATGTTAAAAGCTCCCAAATTTTGGTATCAAAAATCAATTTCTTTGAACGCTCTTCTTCTATCTCCATTATCAATTATATGGTCGATTGGAAATTTAATTAAAAGAAAATTTTCAAATGTTCAAAAAATTAACTTGCCTGTGATAGCTGTAGGAAGTGCCATTATTGGTGGTTCTGGCAAAACACCATCAGTGTTATACATCTGTAGAGAACTAAAAAAAATGGGGTACAAGCCTCATATTATTTCTAGAGGTTATGGGGGGTCTACAACTGTAGATGAAGTTATAAAAGTAAAACCTCATATGGACTTTAATTTTGTAGGAGATGAAGCCTTAATGATGTCAAATTATTTCACAACGTGGGTCAGCAAAAATAAATTTCATGCAATGCTTTCAGCAAAAGAAGATGGGGCAAATATACTTGTATTGGATGATGCACTCCAATCTTATAATGTATTTAAAGATATATCTATTTATGTTTATGACTCTATTCAATCATTTGGGAATAGACTCTTAGTCCCTTCAGGACCTTTGAGGGAGTCGGTAAAAAAAGCAATTAAAAGATCTCAAATATTTTTTTTAATAAATACTGAAGAATGTAAAGATTTAAATGAAAGTCACTTTAAACATATTTTAAAATTCAAGATTGAAATAAGTCCAGAATTCAAAGAAAAAAAATTAATCGCTTTTGCAGGCCTAGGTTTTAATAAAAAATTCTTTGATCAATTAAAATCAGAAAATTTAAATTTAGTATTAACAAAAGAATTTCCAGATCATCATCAATATACTATTGATGATATATTTTTATTATTAGATCAAGCTAATAAAAATGATGCTTTTTTAGTAACGACTGAGAAAGACCACGTAAGAATACCTAATGAGTTTAAAAGTTCTGTTGGAATTATATATGGTGAGATAGTATCAGATAATAATATAGAATTTGCTACTGAAATTGAAAAATATATTTAAAATTTTTAGAAATTACTTTGAGTTTATAATTTTTCTAATCCTTAAAAATATTATGGGATTATTTAGTTTTAATTTTACCTCAAGTTTTGGAGGAGCTTTAGTCAGTTTTTTTGGAAGATATACTAAATACAAAAAAATCATAAAATATAACATAGAGGTATTAAATTTAAGCAATGAGGCAAGTGCAGATTTAGTAAAAAATAACTTGAAAGAAACTGGTAAAGTTTTTTTTGAATTTTTTAACTTAAATAAATTTGATTGGGAAAATATTAGTATTGAAAATAAGGATATATTTAATGAAATCAAATCTCATCAAGGTCCAAAAATTTTTATATCTGCACACATTGGAAACTGGGAACTAACTAGAAACTTTATATTACGAAACGGTTTTACTCTTCACTCAGTTTATAGACATGCTAATAACGAAAAAATTGATAATTATATTCAAAAATCTAGAAAGAATGATAATGCTTTTTTTTACAAAAAAGGTTCTGAGAGTGCTAAGTCTATGATTAAAGCACTAAAACAAAATGAAGATTTAGCACTTTTAATTGACCAAAGAGATAGTAGCGGTGTAAAAATTGATTTTTTTGAAAGAAAAGCTTTAGCAACAGATGGTTTTGCTAATTTAGCAATCAAATACAAAACGATGATTTGCCCTGTATACTCAATTAGAAATAAAAATGGGACATTTCAAATGATCGTTGAAAAACCTATGCACTATGATCAATATAAAAACTATGATGCCAAAGAGTTAGTTGAAATAATTCATAAAAAATATTTTGAGAAATGGATTTTGCGTTCTCCATCACAATGGTTATGGGTACATCAAAGATGGAAACTATAGCTTTTTTTTTATATTTATGACTCCATCTTTTAAAGTAACATCAAAAAATTCTAATTTTTTAAGTGATTGAACACTTTTAACAATTTTTTCGTCTGATTTTAATATTGCATATCCTTTTTTTAGATTTCTCTCTATTGAAGAAGTATTAAGTATCTTATTAAGTAAATATAATTTTTGAGATAATATTTTTAATTTATTCGTTACAAAATTTTTATTATTAGAGTAAATGTATTGAATTTTATTTTGTATCTCAGATATTTTTTGTTTAGGACTACTTTCTTGCAATCTTATAATAAGATCATTAAATAAATTTGATTTATTGTAAAATGAATTACTAACAATTTCTAAATTCTCATTATTTATTTTACTTAATTTGCTCTCAATATCTTTGACTTTATTTGAAAAATAGTTTACTGAATTTTTAAATTTCAATAACAGTTGCTCAACGAGTATATATCTTTGTTCAATAGAATAATTAAGTTTTTCTTTTAAATCCTGTATGTGATTGAGGAGATGATTTTTATCAGGAACAGCGATTTCAGCTGCTGCAGTAGGTGTTGGTGCACGCAAATCTGAGACATAATCTAATAAGGTATAATCAGTCTCATGGCCGATAGCGGAGATGTTAGGAATTTTTAAATTGAAAACTCTTTTAATTAAATCTGGCTCGTTAAATGGCATTAACTCTTCTAAAGAACCTCCGCCTCTGGCGAATATAATTAAATCAGGCTTTAATAGTTCTTTTATCTCATGATTTTCAATCAAATCTAGAAAATCAATAATTTCAATATGAGAATTTTTACCTTGAACAGAAATAGGATAGACCTGAATTTGTGTAATGGGGAATCTTTCAGATATTCTATGAATTATATCATGAATTACTGAACCAGATGCAGAAGTTAATACACCAATTAATTTTGGATACTTGGGTAGTTTTTTTTTTATATTATCATCAAAAAACCCCATCGAAGTTAATTCTTTTTTTCTATCTTCGATTAGTTTTAAAATTGAGCCAGTCCCACTATATTCTACTTGGTCAATAATGAGTTGATATACAGATCTCCCAAATTTAGAGTAAGATGTTATCCTTCCATAAAAGTTATATTCAGTCCCCTCTTCGATTTTAATTTGTAAATTTTCATAGCTCCCTTTCCAACATATGCATGAAATGACTTCGTCATTTTCCTTAATTGAAAAATATACATGACCAGAGCCGGCTATAGTCACTGATCCTGTCTCACCAACTAACTTTAAATAAGCAAAGTTTTCTTCTAATAAGTTTTTAATTGATCTATTCAGTTGTGATACAGTGTATTCAGGAATATTATTCACAAAATAAATATACTTTATTATATTGTATAAATGAATGTCATAGTTATAGGATCTGGTGCACGTGAACATGCCTTATGTAGAATTCTTGATAAGTCATATCTTTGTGAAAAAGTGTTTTGTTTCCCTGGAAATTATGGAATAAGTCAAATTGCCGAGTGTAGAAATATCTCAACTAAAGAAGATATTATCAGAGAATGTATTAAAATTAATCCCGACCTTATTGTCGTAGGTCCAGAAAACTATTTATCAGAAAATATAGCTGGGGAACTTAGAAATAATGGTCTAAATGTTTTTGGACCTGACTCGAAAGGTGCAAAACTTGAGTCCTCTAAAGAGTTTATGAAAGAGTTTTGCCAATCGCACGATATTGCAACAGCAAAATCTCAAACATTTGTTGATTTTGAAAAAGCAAAAAATTATTTAATGAGTTTTAGTGGGCCTATTGTTGTCAAATATGACGGCTTAGCTGCAGGTAAAGGGGTTTTTGTTTGCGCAGACACTAACGAAGCAATAAAAGCGTGTGAAAGAGTATTTATTAAAAAGGAATTTAACCAAGAAAATAACAAAGTAGTAATTGAGGATTTCATTGAAGGAAGAGAATTGAGTTTTTTTACAATAACAGATGGAGAAGATTATTTAAATTTTGGTTCAGCACAGGACTATAAAAGAATTGGGGACAATGATACTGGGCCAAATACTGGAGGAATGGGAACTATTAGCCCTGCACCAATTTTAAAGGAAGATTTAAACAATATAATTCAAGAAGAAATAGTCAAAAAAACAATTAATGGTCTTAAACATGATAACATAGCATTCCAAGGAGTAATATTTTTTGGGATAATTGTTAATGAATACAATCAGCCTTATTTACTTGAATACAATACTAGATTTGGAGATCCAGAAATTCAAAGTATTTCACTTAGAGTGAAATCAGACTTCTTAGCCTTACTTCATTCAACCGCAACAAAAAATTTAAAATATTCTAAAATTGAATTTTACGAAAATAAAAAATCTATTTGTTTAATTTTAGCAACCAAAGGATACCCGGAAAATTATCCAAAAAATACGGAAATAAGAAATATTAGTAAATTTGAAAATAATGATGACTTTTATATTTTTCATGCTGCAACTAAATTAATTGACAACAAAATATTTTCTAATGGAGGAAGGGTTCTCTCAATTGTTGCGTCTGGGAATGATTACCTTGAGTGTAGAAAGAAAGTTTACGAAATAGCTGATATGATTGACTGGCCTGAAAAATATTATAGATCTGACATTGGTGCTAATTTTTAGTTCTTTTATTTCTAAAAAATTTTTTAATTAAATTTTCTTCATTATTTTCAATTCGTTTATATTTTACTGTTGATATGGTCTTTCGATGAGGGTTCTCATTTTTAAATAAATAATAGACTTTAGACAATCTTGCAGACTTAATAACCTCTTTACACATATTACAAGGCTCTAAATTACAAATCATGATAAGACCATCTAACCTTTTTTGATTTAATTTTTTACAAGCTTTTCTTATGCTCAAAATTTCCGCATGTGCTGTTGGATCATTTAGAGCAATTTCTTGATTAAAAGATTTTGCAATAACCCTTTCATCTGTAGGGTCAACTATCAATGATGCTACTGGAATTTCATCTTTTTCCATAGCTAATTTACTTTGACTCAGTACAAGACGTATAAAATTTGTTAAATTATTCATTGTGACTAGACTCCCAATCATCGGTATTACAACTGATTATAAGGAAAAAGAAAACACTTATTCTAATTATCCATGGTTCGCTTTAAGGCGCCATTATTCAGACTGCCTTTATAAATTTGGATGCACACCTGTAATACTTCCAATAACAGAAACATTAGAAAATGTCGATTTTTTAGATGGTTTACTTATTTCAGGGGGAGATTTTGATATTGACCCTAAACATTATGGAGAGAAAATTCATTCAGACAAAATTCAAACTATTCAAGATAGAACGAATTTTGAATTTAAGGTATTAGAAAAATACTTTCCTTTTAATAAACCTATCTTAGGAATATGTGGAGGAAGCCAACTTCTTAATGTATTTTTTGGTGGAAGTTTAATTCAAGATATAAACTCATTTATTGAACATGAACAACCTAATCCTAGAAATGAAACTAGTCATGAAATTATTTTAAGCGATGTGTCAAAGCTAAAAATATTTAAAGATAGTTCAAAAATTTATGTAAATAGTGCTCATCATCAAGCAATTAATAAAATTGGGAAAAAGCTAACAATAGATGCCTATGCACCTGATAATATAATTGAAGCTTTTCATCATAATGAACATCCTTTATGTATGGGAGTTCAATGGCATCCAGAATTTTTAATAACTGAATTTGATAAAAATATAATAAAGATGTTTACTGATCATGCAAAAAATAACATTTAGTAAAAAATTATCTATAAAATTTAGGATTTCTAGAAAACAAGCAGAAACTCTAATAAAGAATAAAAAAGTTACACTAAATGGAGCTATTGAGACAAGACCTTTTTTATCAGTAACTGATAAAGATATTTTTGAAATAAAAAAAATAAAATCTAGTAAATTAAATATACTCTTATTTCATAAGCCTAAAGGTTGTATCACTTCAAAAAAAGATGAAAAAAATAGAAAAATTGTTTATGACTTTCTACCTAAAAAATATCACCAGTATCACTATATTGGTAGATTAGATTATAATTCTGAGGGTTTATTATTATTTACAAAAGAAACCTCTTTTAAGAGATATATGGAACTCCCTAAATCCAATATTAAAAGGTCTTATCTGGTTAATGTAATAGGGTCATTTGATGAAAATAAAATTAAATCTATGAATAAAAAAATTTATGGAAAAGAAATTTATAAAAAACCAAATGTAAACTTAGTACATTCTAATAGTAATAAACATGTATTGAGATTTGATCTTACTGAAGGTAAGAATAGAGAGATAAGAAATATCTGTACATTATTTAATTTGAAAGTTGAAAAACTTAAAAGAATTTCTTATGGACGTTTTCTATTAAAATCTATTACGTACGGAAATTATAAAGAAATGCAAATTGATGAGAGTTATAAGCGGTAAATACAAGGGTAGAAAGATTTTAGTAGAGTCTAAAGGTAATTACAGACCAACTTTAGCAAGAGTAAGGGAGGATATTTTTAACTTATTGTTACATAATAACAATTTAGATGTGAATCTTAATAATGTTATTTTTTGTGATTTATTTGCAGGCACAGGTTCAATTGGAATAGAAGCTTTATCTAGAGGGGCTAAAAAAGTCATATTTAATGATATTGAAAAAAATCATACCGACAAGATTGAGGTGTTTATAAAAAATACTAATGAAGAAAACTATGAAGTATTAAACATAGATCCATATAAACAAGAAATAGATTTTTTAAATTCTTGCCAAATAATTTATATTGACCCTCCTTATGATCACAGATTTGAACTAATAAAAAATAAAATTTTAGATAAGATCAATTCTAATATCCTTATTATATTAGAAAATGATAATTTAATTGAATTAGATAATCTAATTCTAATAAAACAATATAAAAATAAAAACCTATTTTTTTTTAGAACTTAATTTATTTTAAAATAATTAATAAATTTTATAAAAAACTTTTTAAAGTAACTAAATTCTCCAAAAACTAAAGCTATAGCAATCAGTACAAATTGATAAATAGGAAAAATTAATATTAATCTTATTACCCAATACAAAAACTTATTAGAAATATAATTTTCTATTGAAACCAGTTTAAGTAATGGATCAGATAAAATAACTGAAAGAGAACCTGCTAATCCAAAAATAATAAATATTTTTAATAGATGTAATTTAGAATTAGCACCAAAAAAAATTATTAAATTATTTATCAATTTATGCTTTCGTATTTTTCTTAAGAATTTCAACAGCTGGTTGATCTAAAAAATTAATTTTTTCAAATTTTGATCTTAAATAAATGTCAAATATTAGATAAAACAACAAATAGCAATAGCTATTGAAATCATCATCTATTGAAATCTGTGTTACTAAAAATTTTTTTTGTTGGAGCGTTTTTATAGCTCCATTTTCTAGAGTGCTCATTAAATTATAACCCTTTATTAGACTAGCATTAGAATTTACTGCTTTATTATTATTTTTAATTTTAAAAAAATTAAAGTGTTTATCATATGGACCATCAATGTAGAGTTGAAATTGACTATGTTGATCTATAGATCCATAAGACGAAATATAGTTTTTAGCATTCTTGTTTTTACCTAAACTCTCAGCAAAAATTTGCCTATACCACTCATTAACAGCATTAATTTTATCGTGATAACTTAGGCCAACAAGAATGTTTAGATCAAATTTTTTTTCATATGCAATTGAATACAATGTGTGCTTTGATAGGTCTCTATGGTTTTTCTCAAATAATTTTTTAGCTTCTATAAACGATTTTATTATTTTTGGTAATGAATAACCTATTGATATTAAAGGGAGGAGTGAGGTTATTGAAAATATACTAAATCTTCCACCTATGTTTGGGTCATGATCAAAACATAGAATATTATTTTTTTTTGCAAATATTCTCATGTAATTATTTTTATCCTCAGTAATAAAAATAAAGTCCTTTACAAGCTTTGAAATTTTTTTTTGTTTAAATATTTTAATAGTTAAACTAAGAAAATACTTTGTTTCAATTGTGTTGCCCGATTTCGAAATAAATATAAATTTATCATTTTTATCTATATTTAAATCTAATAGTACATTTTTAATTATAACAGGTGATGGGTTATCATAAATAAAAAGATTTTTACTAAGGCTATAAGGATCGAGAAACTGAGCAAGTAATTTAGTACTTAATGATGATCCACCCATACCAAATACATGAGTTCTAAATTTTTTTTTTTTAAATATACTTAGGTCATATTTATCAAAATAACTCCTCTGTGTAATTGGATTAAACATATCTAATGAAAAGAATTCATTAATGGAATAATTAATATTTTTTTGTTTAATAGATGTTAAATTTTTAGAATTGTTTTTGATTTTCATGATAATTGAATCTATATAATGATAATTTAGCTTTTACTTTTTTTTACCTTTGAAAAGACGTTGAAAAAAATTACCTTTTGGTTCAATGTCACTCGAATCCGTTTCAAGCTCGTTTCCGGAGTCAATTTCATCAATTATATTTGGATTTGCCTCGTTGGCTTTTGTCTCATTAAGAATTGAGTCTATTACTGGATTACTTGAAATTTGAGAATTAGATATATTATCTCCTGTGCTTTTTGGCAGAGGTAAATCATTTGTTGGAGGTATAATAAGCTCTTTATTATATCCTACACCAACTTCGTTTCTTATTTCTCTCTGACAAGATATAAGGAATACTAATAAAACTAAAAAAACACTCTTCATAATTTTTTATTTAAAAATAAAATATTTATCATCAATACTATAAACCCCACAGTAATACAGCTATCAGCAATATTAAATGCTGGCCAGTGATATTCACCTATATATATGTCAATAAAGTCAATAACAAAACCCCTAAATATCCTATCTACAAAGTTACCTAATGCTCCAGCTAGAATTAAAGTTAAAGTTAATTGAAAAATTTTATCTTGTGTTTTTATAAGTAAATATAAAAAATATATGATAATTGCTAAAATCACTAATGAAACTAATATTTGATTTAGAGATGGGTTATTCAATAATCCAAAGGCAAAACCATAATTCACAACGAATGTTAAATTAATCATAGGCAACAAAGCTACTGAGTCATAAAGATTGAAAAAATTGATAACTAATGCCTTAGTAAACTGATCTAAAATAACAAGTGTTAGAAACAAAAAAAATAAAGTTAAATTAAATTTATTGTTGAATAGAGTTCCAAACATCTTCACATCTATTACATAAATTATTTTTATTAGAGGATACTTCTTTTAGAACAGTCCAACATCTTTCACATTTTTTCCCATCAGCTAATTTTATCTCTACATAAATATCTTCATCATCAAATTTGATTGAGTCTTCTGACTTGTTTGAAATATCTTGAATTTCAACATTACTAACAATGCACATCTCTGCTAAATCTAAATCTTCAATAGCCTGTATTGTATTTCGAGGTAAAAATAAAATTACCTTGGCTTGAAGGCTAGAGCCGATTAATTTTTCATTTCTTTTTAGCTCCAAAGCTGAAGTTACACTTTTTCTCACTCTTTTTAGTTCATCAAAAACTCCTAATAAAGAAGTATCTTCATAGGTGAATTCCTCTTCTTTAATATTTTGTAACAAGATACTCTCTTTATCACCATAATTTCTAGAATTCCATGCCTCCTCACACGTAAATGAAACAATGGGGGAGAGCCATTTTGTTAAAAACTCAAATATAATATGCAGGCATGTTGAAGTTGATCTTCTTTTTAAACTTTTTATATCATCACAATATAAAGAGTCTTTTCTAATATCAAAATACAATGCAGATAATTCAAGAGTGCAAAAATTTAATAATAGGGTGAAAATACCATGATAATCGTGTTTTGATACTAAATCTATGAGGTTATGATTTAGGTTTGAAATTCTAGTTAAAAGATACCTTTCTAATTCGGGCATTTGCTCTGGTTTTACTAAATCTTGATAATTGAAGTTATTAAGATTTCCTAAAAGAAATCTTAATGTATTTCTAATTTTTCTATATGAGTCTATTTGATAACTGATAATTTGATTATCAATCTTTAAATCCTCAGAATAATCTGAAGCAACAACCCAAATCCTTAAAATATCTGCGCCATATTTATTGATTATTTCATCGGGAGAAATTACATTCCCGATGGACTTGGACATCTTTCTACCTTTACCATCTACAACAAAGCCATGAGATAAAATACTCTCAAAAGGTGCCCTATCTCTTGTTCCACAAGACTCAAGCAAGGATGAGTGAAACCAACCTCTGTGTTGATCTGAGCCTTCAAGATACATGGACGCTGGCCAATGAAGATCTTCTCTCGCCTCTAGTACATAAGAGTGAGTCGAGCCACTATCAAACCAAACCTCCACAACATCTTTTACCTGTTCAAATTCATTGGGGTCATACTCAGGAGATAAAAATCTTGAAGCTTCAGAATTAAACCAAGCATCACCACCCTCTTCTTCATAAATCTTTGCAATTTTTTCAATAATATTTTGATCGCGTAAAGGTTCTCCTGTTTTTTTATTCACAAATATTGGTAAAGGCACTCCCCAAACTCTCTGTCTTGATACACACCAATCAGGACGATCTTGTATCATACTTCTTAATCTTTTTTTTCCTTGTTTAGGGAAAAAATCAGTTTCATCAATAGCCTTGAGTGCTTTTACTCTTAACTCGTTAGTCTCCATTGAAATAAACCACTGCGAAGTATTTTTATAAACCAAAGGAGCTTTTGATCTCCAAGAATGAGGATAACTATGAACTAATATTCCTTGAGATATTAAATTATTATTTTTTTTAATTTCATCACAAACATTTTGATCAACTTTAAATATATGTTGACCTTTAAATACAGGGATATGATCATAATATATCCCACTTTCATTTATTGTCATGGGTAAATCTAAATCATGTTTTTTACCCAAAATAAAATCGTCCATTCCATGGACTGGGCAAATGTGTACTATACCTGTACCTTGTTCGGTAGTTACAAAGTCCCCATGAAGAACTGGAACTTCAAAATCATAACCAGAGTCATATAATGTGTGTTTACACAGAGTATTTGTTAGCTCATGGCCTTTGATAGAAAAATCAACTGTAAAATTCTCAATTTTATTTTCTTTAATAAATGTTTCAACTAATTCACCAGCAATAATTATATTTTTATTCTTGTTTTCATATTTAAAACTCAAAGATTTGTATTCAATTTCATTATGAATAGCTAAAGCTCTGTTGCCTGGTATTGTCCATGGAGTAGTTGTCCATATAACAATTGAGTGGTCTTTTAATTTTTCGTTATCAGTTTTTGAAATTGGAAAACATGCATATATAGTTGTTGATTTATGATCATGATATTCAACTTCTGCATCTGCAAGAGCTGTTTTTTCAACTACAGACCATAAAACTGGCCTGTGACCTTTATAGATTCCGCCATTTTTTAGAAACTTTCCTAATTCTCTTACTATTTGGGCCTCCGCATGAAAGTGCATAGTTGTGTAGGGATTATCCCAATCACCAATCACTCCCAATCTTTGAAATTCTTTTTTTTGAATAGATATCCACTTACTTGCAAAGTCTCTGCATTGTTTTCTAAATTCAATAACAGGAACATCATCTTTGTTTTTCTTTTTAGCTCTATATTCCTCCTCAATTTTCCATTCGATAGGCAGTCCATGACAATCCCATCCAGGGACATAAATAGAATTTTTATTAAGAAGTTGTTGGTATTTTACAATTATATCTTTTAAGATTTTATTGAGTGCATGGCCCATGTGCAGATGTCCATTTGCATAAGGTGGTCCATCATGAAGAATAAACTTCTCTTTAGAAGCTGACTGTTCTCTTAACTTTTTATAAATATCATTTTTAATCCAATTATTGAGGATATCTGGTTCTTTCTTGGGCAAATCAGCTTTCATAGAAAATTCAGTCTTAGGTAGAGTAATAGAGTCTTTAATTTCCATATTTTAATATTTTCTTAGCTTCAGCGATATCTATGT
>CABZUC010000006.1 GCA_902528805.1 uncultured Alphaproteobacteria bacterium | reverse complement strand
GAAATAATGCTTGGAAAAATACCCGTGTAGCCAATCACTAATAGTGTTTTTTGATCAATATTTATAAAGTTATCTTGAATAAAGATGTCAAATAAATAAACAGGAAACAAAAGTATCACTGTAAATACAAACGATAAATAGAGAAAACTAAAGCCGGACACTCCTGTCTCATTTTTTTTTAAAAAAATCGAATAGAGCGCCCAAGATGTTACAGCTAATAATATAAATAAATCTCCAAAATAAAATTTGGAGTCAAAAATATTTTGAAAGCTACCTTTTGCAATAACATAGCAAACTCCAATTAAAGAAATGAAAATACCAATCATCTGAAAAATATTTGTTTGAGCTTTATAAAGTAATTTATTAAATAAAATTATTAGCATTGGAGTTGTAGAAATAATAAGAAGAGAATTTATTACAGTAGTCGCTGTTAATCCTAGATATACAAGTGTGTTAAAAAGAGTAGGGCCTGTTAAAATAATTAAAAAAATCATTCCAGGTTGTTTTTTTAAGAGAGGTAATTCTTTAACGGCTTTTTGAAGACAAAAAGGTGTAAGAATTAGAAAAGCAATAATCCAACGATAAAATGCTAGAGATAAAGGGGAGACAATATTTTCAAGTGAAGAAAACCTCCCTATTACAAAGTTTCCAGACCAAAAGAGTGATGCAAAGCACAAAAATATTGCAGCTTTTAAAGATGTACTCACAAGAAATAAGTTTTAAATTTTTTCAATAGCAATTGCTAGACCTTGTCCACCGCCAATACACATACTCGCGACTCCAATTTTTTGTTGTGTTCGTCTTAATTGATGAGCCAAGGTTGTGACTATTCTCGCACCAGAACAACCAATTGGGTGACCTAATGCAATAGCTCCCCCAGCGATATTTAATTTATCTGGATCTATTTTTAATGATCTTTGAACTGCAACTGAGGTTGCAGCAAATGCCTCATTAATTTCAACGAGATCAAAATAACTTATATTAACACCCATTTTCTTCATTAATTTCTGTATGGCCGTAATAGGAGTGACTCCCATATAATCGGGATTACCGGCTGATGAAGCCCAAGATAAAATTTTTGCTATGGGTTTAATTTTATTAGAATTTATATAATTCTCAGAAGCTAAGGCTATAAGACTGGCTCCATCATTTAGTGAAGAGGCATTTCCAGCTGTAACTGTACCAGACTTTTTAAAAACAGCTTTAAGTTGACCCAGTTTGACAAGAGTAGTGTCTTTGCGAACCTCATCTTTATAGGGCGATTTTATTAATTCGTTTTTAAAATAATTATTTTTAATAGCCTTATATGTTTTAAGGTACGACTGAAAAGCAAATTGATCTTGGTCTTGTCTAGTGACAGTATATCTTCTTGAAACATTTTCTGCAGTTATGCCCATATGCTCTTTTGAAAAGGCATCTGTTAATCCATCGTTCACTAGGGTGTCAATAAAAACATTATTCTCTAATTTTTTTTCACCTGTCCTGCTTAAATAAGTATGACGTGCTCTAGACATGCTCTCCTGACCACCTACAATTAATAGTTCAGACTCACCTGAATAAATTTTAGATGATCCGTCCATGGTAGCTCTCATGCCACTGCCACAAACTTGATTTACAACATAAGCAAAAGATGTCTGTTGCATTCCAGAATTTAAAGCAACTTGCCTCGCTGTATTCATTCCCAGACCGCTTGTTAGGACCTGTCCCAAAATTAGCCCTTCTATTTCTTTAGTATTAATTTTTTTATTTCTTGCAAATAAATCCTTAAGACAAGAAACTCCTAAATCTACTGACTCAGTTTTTTTGTAGTTTCCAAGATATGCTCCTATGGGTGTTCTGACTGCATCAATTATAAAAACATCATTCATTAATATTTATCATCCTATATTCATTTACTGACTCAGGATTTGCCAATGATCCTAGATTTTGAACTTTATCATTATTGATGATTTTTTTGACAAGTATTTCAGAGTTTTTTCCACTTTTTGTTCTCGGAATATCTTTCACTACAAATACCTTCCATGGAACATGTCTTGGACTAAGAGATAATTTAAGATGTTTTTTTAATACCGATCTAAAATCTATGGCAATTTTTGAGTTTGATAATTTAAGAAAAAGTACAATTTTTTCGTCATTCTCAGTCATATATCCTGTTGCCAAACAATCCTCGATCCACTGAAATTTTTGCAAACTATTATAGATTTCTCCTGTACCTATTCTCACGCCTCCTGGGTTTAATGTAGCATCTGACCTTCCAAATATTACATAACCTCCATTATTTGTTTTTTTTACATAATCTCCGTGGGCCCATATATTTGGAAATTTTTCAAAATATGCAGATTTATATTTTCTATTAAGTTTATCATTCCAAAAATAAATAGGCTTAGATGGGAAGGGAGTCTTACAAACTAGCTCACCTGTTTTTTTTGTTGGTTTGCCCTTTTTATTGTAAACATCAATGTTCATACCAAGACCAGGTCCTTGAATTTCACCAGAATATACAGGCAGAGTTGGTATACCTAACATAAAGCATGAGACAATATCAGTACCGCCACTCACTGAATGTATGAATGATTGAGAATTTAAATTTTTATTTATAAATTTAAAAGTATCTGGACTTAGAGGCGAGCCAGTAGATATAAAACAGCTAATTTTTTTTAAAACATTTTTTTTATTAGATTTGTATTTATTCTGAATAGTTTCATAAATTTTTGCACCAGCACCTAACATTGTTGATTTAGTATCTTTTGTCATACTAATAACTCGATTAGTATTTGGGTGAAATGGAGATCCATCATAAAGAACAATTGTAGATCCCAATAATAAATTTGAAACAGTCCAGTTCCACATCATCCAACCACATGTTGTTAGAAAAAGCATCTTATCTTTTGATTTAACATTGGTGTGTAGTGCTAATTCTTTTAAGTGCTGTAGAAGTGAGCCACCATGACCATGCGTTATACATTTGGGAAGCCCCGTAGTTCCGCTTGAAAATAAAACATAAAGAGGGTGGTTGAAATCTAATGCGACATTTTTATTAATTCTCTTATATTTTTTTTGAGAGAAGATTTTTTTAAATTGAGATGTATTCTTATTGGAAGGGTAGCTAGTTTTTAAAATTCTTGGGTTATTTAAGTTTTGTTTTAGTAATCTTAAGTTTTTTGAATAATCAAATTTTTTGCCATTGTAAAAATAATGATTAGCGATAATTAGCAGTTTAGGTTTTAATTGCGAAAACCTATCGATTACAGCTTGTGTTCCAAAATCAGCGGAACAAGAAGACCAAACGGCACCTATTTTAGCGGATGATAAGAAACTAATTATTGTGTCGGGTATATTTGGAAGATATCCAACTACTACATCACCTTTTTTAATACCTAAACCTTGAAAGAAATTGCTTAAGGCATTGACTCTTTTGTTCAAATCTCCATAAGTAATTATTTCTTTGTATTTATTTTCTCCAATAAATTCAATTGCTGTATCTGAAGAATTATTTTTAGAAATTAAATCATAGTAGTTAAGATTACTGTTATTAAAAAAAGTAGAATTCCAAAAGTAATTTTTTTTATTATAAGCTTTGAATGATTTTTTCTTTTCTAGATGAATATTAAAATATTCAACTATAGACTCCCAAAAGTTTTGTGGATTATCATTGCTCCACCGCCAAAGCTTATTGTAACTTGAAAACTTTTTAAGAAATTTTTTCTCTAAAAATATTTGAAATTTATAAAGATTTGTTGATTTAATAAATTTATTAGTTGGTTCAAATAATTTATCCATCTTTATTTTTCATTAGACTATGAAGCTCGTTAGGTATCTTACTAGGAGCTCCTTGGGAGTTAACACAAACCATCATAATTTTGGATCTAAAAATTATTTTATTTTGTTTTAAGAGATTTTGTTCAAGTTCAAATGAGGCATTTTTAAGAACCAAAATATTACTTTGAACATTTAGTGTATCCTCAAGTTTACAAGATTCAATATAATCACATTCAATTTTTTTAACTAAAAAAAGTCGATCATACTCTTTAAGTAATGTGGTGAGTGTGAAACCTAATTTATTAATCATTTCGGTGCGCGCTCTCTCAATAAATTTCAAATAATTTGCATAATACACTACACCACCAGCGTCTGTGTCTTCGTAATATATTTTAAGAGTGTATTTAAACATTAAGTTGTTAGGCCTAAATACAATATATAAGTAATTGTAATTATAACTATTCCAAAGATTAAATATCTATATTCATTCATTTAATTAATTATCTAGGAAATTATTAGGAAATCTTCTCTCTCTTAAAATAGTAAATCATTTTATGTTTTGACGAGACGTCTGATTTTTCTTTTATGACGTTTACTAACTCCCAACCTTCTTTTCCACCTTTATTGAGCCATTCGTTTTCTGACTCTAATTCTTCATCGTCTAGGTATTGAGTGTAAATTCTATACTCCCACTTTATATGTTTTTTTTTATCAAATACTGGGTTAATCATTTCTTTGTTACCTTATGCATTTAAATTATAGAAAAACCACACTGCAGAAAAACACCATAGTGTAAGAAAAATTTTACCCAATTTATCTGCTTTTTTGAAATGTGAATTCATTTCATTCAATTGGCCATCATTTTGCTGATCTTTATTATTGGAAAAGTCCTTTAATTTTTTTTGGTAAAAGAATTTGTATATATTTATTGCACAAGTCCATCCAGTTAGAATATAGAAAATAGAACTGGATAAAGTAGTCATTATTCTATTTTAAAGGATTTAAAAATTAATAAAATCAATAATTGGTTCCGTAGTGTAACGGATAGCACAAATGACTTCGGATCATTTAGTCAGGGTTCGAATCCTTGCGGAACCGCCAAATATGACTATAAAAGACTTCCCAGTCCTTGAAGTTTGTTTATGAAATCTTTGATTTGATTATTAATTTTTTGGTTATCAATATCAATTTGATCATTTTTACTAAAGTCTAAATCAAATAAACTTTCTCTATCTTGAAGCATTTCTTCCAATGTTAGATCTGCACTATTATCAAAATCAAAATTAGTTAAAATTACTTTTGTAAGTAAAGGAGTAATGGCATAACTTGAAATTATTCCAAACATTCCTGCTTCATTAAATTCTTGTCCGTTAACGGTACTAAAGAAAACTAAAAGCTTTGATGCTCTATTAATCTCTGCATTTGAGAGAGCTTTATTTTCAGAGATATCTAAAAAACTAAATAGATCTTCAAAACACTTTCCTTTATTTTTGCTAAAATTAGAGCAAGATAAAGATGCTTTTGAATTCATATAAGATAAAACCTCTCCAAACAATAGAGTTATGCTGGCAGGAGTGTTGTCACATTTTGCATATGTAAATGTATTATTTGTATTATTTAAAAAATCATAAGATCCCTCAAGGTTGTCTAATTCTTCAAACACAACCTCTAAAATATCATTATCCAATTTCATAAAGACATTTTTGAATTCAAATATTTCACCATCTAGATAAGTCCAATTTTCATATGTCTTTGAGTCTGTAAACTGAAGATAGAAATAGGTATACTCATCTATTTCGTCCTGACTTTCATAAAGATTGAAATAACCACTCTCACTTATAATAAAAACATCCTGTTCTTTTGAACAATCATTACTCCAAGTTCCATGGAATTTTTTAGGAATTAAATTTTCAGCAATTAATAAAAATGGAAATAATAAAGTAACAATAAAAAGACCAAAAAAACGTCTCATAACTTATGCTAACATATAATATTTAAAATTTGAAATTTAATCAAATTTTGATTTATTTTTGGACTGAAAAGAAAATTTTTTAATTTGATTTAAATTTAGATCCTCTGGAAAATTTTTAAAAATGTCTTTTAACCCTATAATAATTACGTATGTGATAATGAAGCTCATAACAGTATCACTCAAAAAATGATCACCCTCCATAATTCTTAATAGTGAAATTAAAAGAATAGCGGCGTATGCAAAAGTATTCCATGAGGCCTTATTAAAAATTATTAATAAAGCCAATGACAGTGTAAAGAAAGATACGTCTCCAGAGACAAAACTACAATTAGTGTTACAATAATCAACATTTAGCCAAGGTATGGTAAACGGCTCTTGGCCGCCAAACTGGATTGTGTCATTGGGTCTTGCTCGCCCCCATAGATTTTTAAAAATAGAATTGACAACAATACCCGTTCCAATTACTAGACAAGAAAATAAGTAAGCCCATTCCCTAACAGGAATATTTAAGATTTTTTCTTTAAAATAAATTTGTTTAATAACTGCAGCTATAGGGACAAAAAAAACTAGTAATGCCATGAGTGGAAGCAACATTTTGCGTATAAAATAAATAAACCAATCAGACTCGGTGGCAATAAATTTACCGTCCTGTCCAAAGAATAAACCACTAACCGTAATGTCCAACGTTGGGAATAAGAAGAAGACAATAGAAAGCAATAGAGTAATTGTGAGTGTTTTAAAGTAAAAATTAAAATTCAAATAAAGAGAAAAAATATTTTTATAAATATTGGCTATGTAATTTGAAATTGTATTTACATTTGAATTTGGTAAAAATTTTTCATTTTCTTCTATAAACAATATTTGTTTACTGGCTAATTTTTTTAAAATAAATATTGAGGAAAGGTATGCAACTAGTGCACCTCCAAAAATATCACTTATAAAATGAGCACCAACAATTACTCTTGTAGAGGCAATTATAATCGCAATTGTTATGAGAATATTCTTAATTTTGGGAAATAGAAATATCATACAAAAGATAAATGCAAATATAGTTGCCGAGTGACCTGAGGGGAATGAATGCCACTTCGAGTCAAAGTGTATAATATCTAATGATTTTAAATCAAAACCATTGAACAATACTGGTCTGGGTCTTCCAATAATATGTTTTAATATTTGTGTGACTATACCGCTTAATAAAATATTCAAAAAAATAAATAAACTTATCTCACTGATAGTATTGATGATCTGATTTTTACTTTTAACTATTTTAACTAGTGCCCATGTTAAAATAGTGGGTATAAAAAAATATAAAGAGTTTCCAAAATGAGTAAGAGTCTCAAAAAGTGACTTGGTTTGATAATTTAAGCTATCAAAGAATGAAGCTATAGAGTAATCGAAAAATAAGAAAAAAAGAACACCAATTAATAAATAAATACTTACTTTTTTTTCTTGAGCATTTAATAGATTTAAAAAAGTCATAATTTTTTAAAGTTAAGATTAATATAAGATTTTGATCTTAAATCTAATATAGTTTTATTTATAGCATCGCTATCGTCTATTGGAGTGCTATCAATCGAGCTAAATGTTAGTGCTATTTGACAATCAGAAAAATAGTCTGGATCGATTTTATCACTAAAAAATAACACTAAATCCAATGGATGATCTTTTTCTAATATAAATTCAGTTTTTTGTATATCACAATTAAGCTCATTTACTAAAGTATCAGGTATGACAAAACTTAATGTTTTTGACATATATTGAGAATAAAAAAATATTATGGAAAAAAATAAACTTAAAATTAGGGAAAATGAGATAGTTTTATACACGGCAGTTATAGATTTTTTCTGCAATGAAAAAATAGGATTAATTAATGAGGCTAAAATTATGGAACTGTAGAAGAGATAATTAATGTGGGGTATGTCTGACATATTTTGATAAAGAGATGTATCAAAATAAATAATGATAGCTGGTATTAAAATAAGACTAATTAAAAAAATTTTTGACCATTTTAACTCTACAAATTCTAATGTTCTGAAAATGTAAATGGACATTATTGGTAACATAAACACCAATATTGATAAATTTAATTTATTTGAAAAAATAAATAAAAACCAAGAAATAATTATTAATGAAAAAAATGTTATTAAATCCTTGTTCCAATTAACTTTTTTAAAAACATTATAAAATATAGCGATAATCAACAGACTTATTAAAGGAAGTAAAAAAATAATACTCTCTACAATTCTCTGCATCAAAATAGATAAATCATAGTTAAAGGGAGAAAGGTTATCTGTTTCATCAATACCTTGAATAATTAAAAATATTAAAGCTATTATATATATTGAGCAAAGATAAGAAATTAAACTCAATCGTTTTTTCTTTTCTAATTTTAGATTAAATAATCTTAATATAATCAAAAATGAGATTAAAATAATAAAGAAGAAATTATTTAAAATTAATGCAATTAAACTAAAAAGAATAAAAAAAAGTACATTTAAAATCTTTTCTTCATCAAAAAATCTTATTAAATAATAAATTATTAATAAAGTAATTAACCCAGAAAGAAGAGAGCCATTAATGGTTGTTATTGAAATTATAATTGTGCCACTAAATAATACTGCAGTAAGTGGCATTAAATAATGAAGGTCATAAAATTTTAATTTAATAATTTTATAGGTGACTAAAATTACTAAACCTAAGTAAATAAAATTTAGAAATCTTAATATAATGTAATTATCTAAGGCAAATACATTAGATATCTTGATAGCAAGATTTAATAATATTAAATGTGGATTTATAAAATCTGAAAAATTTGAAACTAAATTATTATTTTTTAATGAAATTAAAAAATTTAAATCACCAGTAAAATAGTAAGGTGTACCTAAACTGATTGCAGCTAACAAGCATATCCAAATGATGGTGTAAAAAATAGTGGGGATACTTTCTGGGAATCTAAAGAAGTTCATTTTTTGATATAACTAAGTTTAGTAGCATATTGATCTAATTTATTCTATATATTGTGGTTATTTCAATTTTCTTGATGTTATTTTTGGGCCTATTTATAATGAATTTAAGTGATTAATCTCTTTTTACAGCCTTATAGAAGCGGCTTTTTTCTTAGTGGGCCACTTCTTTCTAAAAGGGTTAGGACAAATTGTTCTAACCCTTTTTTAATTTCTATATTATCCTTTTTCAAGAATGATCAAGTTAATTTTCATGATACTCTTCTTTTTTATTGGGTACTTTCTAGCTGACACAGAGTTAGTAGATATACCGTTTAGAAATATTCCTTATTTAGAAAATTTATATGAGGTTGTAGATTAAAAGTGATTAATACAGATAGGGTTTTACATGGCTTCACAGATCTTAAGAATTTAAATTCACTTGGCCCTATTGTTCTTAACCAAGCAAAAGGCATCTATGTTTATGATCAAGATGGAAAAAAATATTTAGATGCCAATTCAGGTTTATGGAACTCGGTAGTCGGTTTTGATCACCCAAGAATGGTAGAGACTGCCAAAAAACAGTATGAAAAATTTTCAGGTTATCACGCTTTTTTTGGAAGGATCTCTGAGCCAGCAGTAGAGCTTGCAGATAAATTAATTGAAATCTCTCCTTTTTCAGATGGTAAAGTTTTTTTTACAAATTCAGGCTCTGAAGCAAATGATACCACTGTAAAATTATTGTGGTTTATAAATAAAAGAAAAGGTTATCCCAACAGAAGAAAAATAATTACTCGAATAAATTCCTATCATGGTGTAACGGCTGTTTCAGCATCGATGACTGGAAAACCTTATAATAGTGAATTTGGTTTACCCTTAGATGGATTTGTTCATTCTGCCTGTCCTCATTATTGGAAGTATTGTTTAGAAAATGAGAATGAGGAAATGTTTACAAAAAGAATGGGTGAGGATTTAGAAAATTTAATTCAAAAGGAAGGACCTGATACAGTGGCTGGATTTTTTGCCGAACCTGTCATGGGTGCAGGAGGTGTCATACCTCCTTCAAAAGGATATTTTGAAATAGTTCAAAAGATTTTAAATAAATACGATATTCCATTTATCGCTGATGAGGTAATTTGTGGTTTTGGTAGAACCGGTAATTTATGGGGATCTGAAACATATAAGATTGATCCTGATATTATCATTGCATCAAAATGTATAACCTCAGGGTTTTTTCCACTTGGTGCGGTCATTTTAGGAGAAAAAATGACAAAAGAAATGATGGAGGCTTCTTATCAAGCAGAAGAATTTTTTCATGGCTTCACTGCTGGCGGACACCCCGTTGGTTGCGCCCTCGCATTAGAAGCAATAGACATTATAATTAATGAGAAAATGATTGAAAATGTTAGACATCTTGAACCCATATTCATGGGTGGTTTAAAAAAATTTGAAGATTTAGAATTCATAGGTGAGTCGCGCGGCATAGGTTTAATGGGCGCTTTAGAGATGGCTCAGGATAAAAAGAATAAAACTCCTTTTGATAGTTCAATTTCTATTGGTGAGCGCGTAGCTAATAAGTGTATCGAAAACGGTTTAATATGTAGACCCCTGGGTCCTTCTATAGTTTTATGTCCACCTTTTATTACAACTGAAGAGGAAATGGATATAATATTTGAAACTTTAGAGAAAACTTTAAAAGAGGTGTTTAGTGAAGTTAAATCTTTAGGATAATTGAACCCGAAGTCTTTCTATTTTCCATATCCGTGTGAGCATCAGCTACATTATCAAGATCATATTTTGTCATTTTATCTAATTTAATTTTATCTTTAACTATCATTTCAAATAATTTCTGACTTGCGTTTTCAAGCCAGTTTCTGTTTGCATAAAAATGAAAAAGTGTTGGTCTAGTTAAATAAAAAGATCCAAAAGCCAAATCAGTCATTTGTATATCTTTATAGGGGCCTGATGATTGGCCAAAACTAACTAACATCCCATGCTTTTTTAGACATTTAAATGAATTAAACATAGTATCTTTACCTACGCTATCATAAACCACATCAAGGCCTTTATTGTTTGTAATTTCTAATACTTCCTCTAAGAAATTTTTTTCAGAATAATTTATAACATCGTCAAATCCTCTTTGCTTTGCTAGCATACATTTTTTAGAATTACCTGCAGTACCAATTGATTTTGCACCAATTTCTTTTATCCATTGTCCTGCAATTAATCCCACACCTCCTGCTGCAGCATGAAATAAGACCTCATGATCGCTTTGCAAATTAAAGCTGTCGCAAAGAAGGTATTTAACAGTTAATCCTTTTAGAATTGAGGCAGCAGCTTGATCATAAGATATGCCATTAGGTATGGAAACTACAAGGTCTTCAGATATTATTCTATGAGTTGAGTAAGCATTGTTTGGCTGTGCGTACGCTACACGATCGCCTATTTTAAAATTCTTAACATCTGGACCTACGGCCTCTACTTCCCCTGCACCCTCAGAGCCAAGAACAAGATCTGTGTCTACCGGCCAAGGGTATAATCCTGCCCTAAAGTAAATGTCAATAAAATTGACCCCAATTGCTCTATTTTTGATCAACACTTCATTTGACTTAGGCTCAGAGAGATCAATACTTTTTTTTTGAAGAACGCTAATATTACCAGGCTTCTCAGCAACAATTGAATACATTAAAAGAACTTATCATCAAAAAAAATGAATAAATAGTCTATTTAAATATCTTGAAATTCTAATTTGAAATACCAAATAAATAATAGGAGAAATTGCCATTAGGAATTTCTTAATTAACGCAGGTTTTAAAAAACTGCAATTAACAATTAACGCTTAAGGAGGTTAATTATGACTACATTTGACTTATCTCCTCTATGGAGATCATCAGTTGGTTTCGATGAGTTTGATAGACTTTTTGATACTGTTTTTTCTACAAATAACAAAGGGTCTTCCTATCCACCATACAATATTGTCAAACATGACAAAAATATTTACCAAATAACTATGGCAGTGGCTGGATTTGGTGACGACCAAATTGATATATCCCAAGAGGGAAATTTATTAACTGTTAAAGGAGAAATGGGTGATGATAAAACTGATAATAAATCAGAATACCTTTATCGAGGAATTGCCAACAGAAATTTTGAAAGAAAATTTGAATTAGCTGATACTGTAAAAGTTATAGAAGCTGATTTAAAAAATGGTCTGTTAAGTATAAATCTCGAAAGAGAGATACCCGAACACCAAAAACCAAGGAGAATAAAAGTTAATACTAATTCTAAACTTTTATCAGCTTAAATAAAATTTGGGCTGCTTTTTACAAGCAGCCCTTAAATTTAATCTAATTGGGAAGCAACAAATTCCCAGTTTACCATACTATCTAAGAAAGCTTTTAAGTAATCAGGTCGTTTATTTCTGTAATCTATATAATAAGAGTGTTCCCATACATCACAGCCTAGGATTGGCTTCATCCCGTCAACCAAGGGGTTAGAAGCATTAGGTGATTTGGTGACAACCAATTTGCCATTATCAATAGCAAGCCAAGCCCATCCAGAACCAAATTGTGTAATTCCAGCTTGGATAAATGCCTCTTTGAATTGGTCAATCCCACCTAAGTCAGATGTAATTCTGCTTTCTAATTCGGATGGCATTGAGCCACCGCCATTAGGTTTCATGCATTGCCAAAATAAAATGTGATTCCAATGTTGGCCTGCATTATTAAAAATTCCTGCCATAGATGGATCTTTACTTGATTTTACAACTATTTCTTCAAGAGAAGAATTTTGCATATCAGTATCTTTCACAAGATTATTTAAATTTGTTACATATGTTTGATGATGTTTGCCATGATGAAAATCAAGAGTTTCTGATGACATATATGGAGCTAAAGCATCACTCGCATAAGGTAAGCTAGGTAATTCAAAAGTCATATTTATTTCCTTTAATTAAAATTCTTAATGCGTATTTTTTATATTATTGTTGATCTAATGACAACCATTGAAGAAATAACAAGATAAAACATGAAGAATATAGTCAGTGTTCAGTCGACAGTCTTAAATGACAAAGTTGGAAATCATGCAGCTCGCTCAATTTTAAGTGATAAAGGTTACAAATTTTATGAAATACCCACTGTGATTTTAACCTCTCATAAAGGTATTAAAAATACAATTCAAATTAGTGATAATAATTTAAATCCATGGATAATTTTTAATAAGGTAAAGCAAACATATAAATTAAGTTTAAATGATTTGACGATTGTCGGCTACACACCCAATTTAAAAGTTTCAAAATTAATCAGTAAAATAATTAAAATACAAAATAGAGTTATATTAGACCCTGTCATGGGAGATATTGGAATAGGGCTTTATGTAGAAAAAGATGTTGCTAATTTTTTTAAAAAAATAATGACAAAAGTCAAATACATCTCAGCAAATTTCTTTGAGTGGTCTTACTTAAATAATAAAGATGTAGAAAATTATAACCTAGGAGAAATTATAGCTGATCTTAAATCTTTCACTGAGAGATTTAATAGCCAAGTATTAATTAGGAGCGTGCCAAATAATAAAAAATTAATAAATATATTATGTAACAAAAAAGATATTTTTATAATTGAAACACCTTATATAAATTTTAAAGAACGATTTCATGGGGCGGGCGATCAGTCTACTGCTTTGTATGCACATTATATCTCAAAAAAAAATACAACTAGGGAGATTTTAGAAAATGTTACAAATGATATCTATGGTATCTTACTTGAAAACAAAACTTATACAAAAATAGAGAAAAGAAAATTTAGAGCTAAGAACTTAAATAATCTTTAATAAGTATTTCTGCAATTTGCACAGTATTTAAAGCAGCGCCTTTTCTTAAATTATCAGAGACACACCAGAAGTTTAAACCATTTGGAATAGTAGGATCTCTTCGAATTCTACTGATATAAACTGGATCTAAGCCTGCAGACTCAATAGGGGTGACATATCCTTCATCAGCACGATAATCAATCATTTTTAAACCTGGTGATTTTTTAAAAATTTCCCTTACTTGGTCCTCATCATAAGGTTTATTAAATTCAACATTTACTGCTAAAGAATGAGAAACAAAAACTGGAACACGAACACAGGTTGCTGTTAATTCAATGTTTTGATCAAGTATTTTTTTTGTTTCGTTGAACATTTTCCACTCTTCTTTAGTTTGTCCGTCCTCTAAGAAAACATCAATGTGCGGGATAACATTAAAAGCAATTTGTTTAGTAAATTTCTCTTTGACGACTGCTTCATTAGCATAAATTGATTTTGTTTGATTAAATAATTCATCTGCAGCTTCCTTGCCGGCTCCTGAAACTGATTGGTAAGTTGAAACAACAATTCTTTTTACATTAAATTGATCGTGTAAAGGTTTAATTGCAACTAACATCCCCATGGTTGAGCAGTTTGGATTAGCTATGATATTTTTTTTTCTAAAATCTTTTAAGGCCTCTGGATTGACTTCAGCAACCACTAATGGAACATCTGGGTCTGTTCGAAAGTGCGAAGTATTATCGATGACTATACATCCTTGTTTAGCTGCCTTAGGAGCAAACTCACTAGATACTTTTGCTCCAGGAGAAAAAATGGCTATGTCAGTATCTGAAAAATCATATTCGGCTAAATCAGCTACTACAACAGACTTGTTTTCTCCATAATCAATTGTACTTCCTTTAGAGCGGGATGAAGCTAAAGCGATTAAATCAGAGTATTGAATTTCTTTTTCATCGATTATATCTAAGACCTCTCTTCCAACATTTCCAGTCGCTCCGACAACAGCAATTTTAGGTTTTTTTGAAGAAGCCAAGTTAAATTCTTTCTATAATTAAATCACCCATTTTAGAGCAAGAAACAAGTGTTTGGTTTTCATCAGTATAAATATCTCCTGTTCTATAACCCTCAGAGAGGATTTGTTGAACAGCATTTTCTACTTTATTAGATAATTCAGGTTTATTAAGGTTATATTTCAACATCATTGATAAACTTAAAATAGTAGCAATAGGGTTTGCTTTATCTTGGCCAGCAATATCTGGAGCGCTTCCATGAACGGGTTCAAAAAGACCATGTCTTTTTCCATTTTTTTCTGCACCCAATGATGCTGATGGTAACATTCCCAGTGACCCAGTTAACATGGCAGCACAGTCACTAAGAAGATCACCAAAAAGGTTATCTGTCACTATTACATCAAATTGTTTTGGGTTTCTAACTAACTGCATGGCACAGTTATCGGCTAACATATTTTCTAGGGTAATATCAGAAAAGTCTTTATGAGTCTCTTTAACAACCTCTCTCCAAAGAACGCCAGTTTCCATAACATTAGCCTTTTCAACAGAAGTAACTTTATTATTTCTTTTACTAGCTAAATCAAAGGCGACTCTGGCAATTCTATCAATTTCGTAATCATGGTAAACTTGTGTGTCGATCGCTTTTTTACCATTTGATGTATCCTCAATTCCTCGAGGTTGACCGAAATATACACCCCCAGTTAATTCTCTTACTATCATTATATCTAAATTATTAACTACATCATTTTTTAAAGTTGAAGCATCAACAAGTGCATCAAAAACAAGGGCGGGTCTCAAATTTGCAAAAAGTTCTAACTCTTTCCTCAAACCTAATAGTCCGGCTTCAGGTCTCTTTGATCTTTCTACATCATCCCACTTAGATCCACCAACTGCTCCCAATAAGATAGCATCAGAGTTTTTTGCTTTTTCTAAGACAGCCTCTGTTAAAGGCTCACCGTTGACATCATAAGAGGCCCCTCCAACTAAATCTTTTTCATAATTGGCATCAAGACCTTGTTCATTTAATTTTTCAATAACTCGGATTGTTTGGTCTGTTACTTCCACACCTATCCCGTCACCAGGTAAAACTAGAATTTTAGAGCTCATTTAATTGTCCTTAAATAACCAAGGTTTTTTATTTTTTTTGTCTTCTTCATAGGCGCTGATTTTGTCTTGGTATCCAAGAGTAATGCCTATGTCATCTAATCCCTGCAAAAGTCTATCTTTTCTAAACTCTTCAATTTCAAAATTAATTGAATGATTGCCAGCTTTAACAGTTTGCTCCGGGAGATCGATGCTGAACTCTATTTGATTTGTAGCTGCCATCATTAATTGATCAAGTTGATCAGGACTGACAACAATCGGCAAAATTCCATTTTGAAAGCAATTATTATAAAAAATATCAGCAAAACTTGTTGAAATTACACACTTAATTCCAAAATCTTTAAGAGACCAAGGAGCGTGTTCTCGACTAGAACCACATCCAAAATTATCTCCTGCTACTAATATTTTAGATTGATCAAAAGGCGATGTATTTAATACGAAATCCTTTATTAGATTTCCATCGTTATCATATCTCATCTCATAAAATAAGCTAACCCCAAGACCAGTTCTTTTTATAGTCTTAAGAAATTGCTTCGGGATGATCATATCTGTATCAATATTTACTATTGGTAAGGGGGCTGCGATCCCTTTTAAAGAATTAAACTTATCCATCTTAAGTGAAGTCTCTTATATCTGAAATGTTTCCAGTAATAGCGGAAGCTGCCGCAAGTTCTGGGCTCATTAAATGAGTTCTTCCACCTCGACCTTGTCGACCTTCAAAATTTCTATTTGAAGTTGAGGCGCATCTTTCGCCAGGTTTTAATTGATCAGGATTCATACCAAGGCACATAGAGCATCCAGCCTCTCTCCATTCAAAGCCAGCATCTTTTAAAATTATATCTATTCCCTCTTCTTCTGCTTGCTTTTTAACCAAACCTGATCCTGGGACTATCATAGCTTGAACATGTGAAGCGATTTTCTTATCCTTAACAATAGAAGCAACTTTTCTAAGGTCTTCAATTCGACCATTGGTACAAGAGCCAATAAATATTTTATCTAATTTTATATCTGTTATTTTTGTTCCAGGTTTAAGACCCATGTATTCAAGAGATCTCTCAATACTTTTCTTTTTATTTTCTGTTTGAGCACTACTTGGGTTTGGTACCAATCCTTTTACAGATACAACATCTTCAGGACTAGTGCCCCACGTCACCATTGGGTCAATCTCTGAGCTATCAATAACAATTTCATGATCATAGTTAGCATCATTATCTGATGGGAGAGACGACCAGTATTCCACTGCTTGATCCCAATGATCAGCACCTGGTGCATAAGGTCTACCTTGAATATAGTTGAAAGTTGTTTGATCAGGGCTGATTAAACCAGCACGTGCTCCGGCTTCAATACTCATATTACATATGGTCATTCTTCCCTCCATAGAAAGTCCCATAATAGAGGATCCGGCATACTCGATTACATGTCCAGTTCCACCCGCTGTTCCAATCTTTCCAATTATATATAGGATTAAATCCTTCGAATTGACGCCAAAAGGAAGGTCGCCATTAACTGATATTCTCATGTTTTTAGCGGGGTTTTGAACTATTGTTTGTGTAGCTAATACGTGTTCTACTTCACTTGTGCCAATACCAAAAGCGAGTGCCCCAAATGCTCCATGGGTAGAGGTGTGGCTATCCCCACAGACTATTGTCATTCCAGGCTGGGTAATCCCTTGCTCTGGTCCAATTATATGAACAATACCCTGTCTCTGATCCATTAAATCAAAATATTGAATTCCATGTTCTTTGGTATTTTTTGCTAAAGTTTCAACTTGTATTTTGCTTTGTGGATCCTCAATATTTTGTCTATTTATTGTAGGAACATTATGGTCTGCAACAGCTATGGTTGCTTCTGGTCGATGCACAGGACGATTAGAGATTTTTAATCCTTCAAAGGCTTGGGGACTGGTTACTTCATGGACTAAATGACGATCAATATATAAAAGACTTGTTCCATCTTCTCTTTGACCGACGAGATGCTCAGACCAAATTTTATCAAAAAGTGTTTTTGGGCCTTGGTTGCTCAAGATACTACTTAACTTAGCTTTTAGTTTCAGCCTCTTCTGCTTTTTTTTCAGCAGATATCTCTTCTTTTGGCTCCTCTTTAGCTTTAGAGTCTTCTTGAGGAGATGCTGCCTCTGTTTTGGTTTCTTTAGCAGCTTCTACAGGTGTCTCTTCAGTTACAGGAGTTTCAGGTTTTTTTTCTTCAATTTGTTCCTCTGTAACTTCTTTGACGTCTTCTATTGAAGATACATATTGTTTATCATCATATACTCGACCATCTGTTCTCTCAGCTATTCTTGCTTTTTTACCAGATAGGCCTCTGAGGTAATATAATTTTGCTCTTCTAACATCTCCAACTTTGATACGTTCAATTGAGTCAATAACGTTACTGTAAAGTGGAAAAACTCTTTCTACGCCCTCACCACTAGAAATTTTTCTAACAGTGAAAGATGAGTTAAGGCCATTATTTTTTTTACCGATACATACGCCTTGGAATGCCTGAACTCTTTCTTTGTTTCCCTCTTTAATTTTTACATTAACTTTTACTGTGTCACCGGGTGCGAAATCTGAAACTTTTGAGCTTTTTAAAATTTGCTGTATTTGTGATTGTTCGTAATTTTTAATTATTTCATTCATTGTGTGCTCCATCCAATACTAATTTGTGGGTGGTATTAGAGCGCCATATTCTAATCATTTTTGTTTTTTTTTAAATACTTTTTAAATAAATCTGGCCTGTTTTTTTCAGTATTTTCCTTTGAATTCTGGTGTTTCCATAAATCTATATCCGCATGATTACCACTTAAAAGAACAGTTGGGACTTCTATGTCTGTATGGTCAGGAGCTACCCATGGGTTTGGTCTTGTATATTGATCGTGTTCAACTAGTTCATTTTGAAAAGACTCATTAGAGTGAGTATCTTCGTTACCTAAGACACCAGGTTGTAATCTCATAAATGCCTCAATAAACAATAACGATGCCACTTCACCTCCATTTAAAATGACATCACTTACTGAGATCTCTTGGAATTCATAATAGTCAATCACTCTTTGGTCTATTCCCTCATATCTACCATTTAATAAAATAAAATTTTGATTTGACTTATTTTGAATTAAATCAATTTGAGAAAAATTTTTACCTTTTGCAGAAAAACAAATCTTTGTAAAGGTATCTAGCTCGTCCTTATTAAAGTTTGCCTCAATAGCTTTAGAAATTATATCTGGTCTTAAAATCATCCCTGCGCCACCGCTAAATGGTTTATCATCTACAGAGTTAGCAGACAGATCACTATAGTCTCTTATGTTAATAGTATTGATTTTATAATGATTTTTTAAAAGAGCCTTGCCTAGCAAACCATGTTGTAAAATACCAGGGAAAGCCTCTGGGAATAAAGTGAGGATATTAAATGTGATCATTAATTTTTAATTATTATTTTTTTTTCTTTTATGTTTACCAAAGGAAAATTTTGTTCTGTGAATCTAAAAAATTCTTTTTTCATACTCTTCATAAAATATATTTCCAGTAAGTCTCCTGCTCCAAAATTAACGACTGAAGATACTTCACCTACTTTCTGGTCTTTATTGTCCATTACATCTAATCCCTCTAAATCATGAAAGTAATATTCATTACCTTTTACAGGTGATAATTGTTCTTTTTTTAAAAAAATTTTTTCATTAACAAACTTTTCAATATCCGTCCTATTGTTTATCTCATTGATTGTTATAAGTGGGCTTTTTTTATCGAAAGAGACGAGTTTTAATTCAATAATTTTTTCGTCGTCTAAATAAAATTCTTTAAACTGATTTACATCACGATCATCATTTAAAAAACTGTGAAACCTTAGCAGACCCTTAGTTCCTTTGGGTCTGCCAATTACGCCAACTTGTATGAAATTTTTGTTAAAGGAAGTCACAAGAAAATTATTCTTTAGGTTCCTCTTTATTATTGTCAGTTTTGTCTTCAGCAGCCTCGGTTGCAACCACCTCTGCTTTAGGTTCTTCCAGTACAGGGGCTTCCTCTTTCTTCTCCTCAGGCTCTGGTGTTTCTTCTGATTTTACGTCTTGTTCAGCTGGTTTTTCAGTTGCAGCTTCTTCAACAGGAGGTTGCTCATCTGCAGTGGATGTCTCTTCAGCAGGTTTTTCTGCTTCTACTTTTGCCGCTTCTTCAGCAGCTTTTGCATTCTCAGCTGCTTTTAATGCCTCTTCCTCTTTTGACTTAACTCTTTCCTGAGCTTTTGCCTTCGGTAAATGTTTTTTCGTCTTCTCAGTTATTTTTGGGGCTTCCATCATTCCTAGTTCAAAGAGAATTTTTTGAACTCTTTCTGTCGGTAATGCTCCAACTTTTAACCAGTGCTCAGCTCTTTCTTTGCTTAGCATAACTCTTTCTTTGTGGTCCTTCGGCACCATTGGATTAAAGTTACCTATTTTTTCAATGAAATTACCATCTCTAGGTGCTCTTTCATCAGCCACCACTATTCTGTAAAAAGGTCTTTTCTTTGAACCCCCTCTTGCTAGTCTTATTTTTGTCGCCATGATCTCTCCCTTCTATATTTAATCAATCGTTGGCATTTGGTTTCCGCCTAATAAACTTTTAATTTTATTTGCAAAACCCGGTTTTTGTGCTTGTTTCATAAGTTTTTTAGTTTGCTCAAATTGTTTGAGAAGCCTATTGACTTCATGTACTTGTCTTCCAGACCCAGTTGCTATTCTTCTTTTTCTTGAAGCTTTTAGTAAGTCGGGGTCAACTCTTTCATCTTTAGTCATCGAACAAATGATTGCTATTTGATGATCAATAACTTTTTCATCAAAATCTCCACTTTCCATCATATTTTTAATTTTGCTTACACCTGGCATATGTGACATCAGTCCAGACATACCTCCCATTTTTTTCATTTGTGAAAATTGCTTCAAAAGATCATTCATATTAAATTTCCCACTCAACATCTGGGACTGCAGACTTTCCATTTCTTTTTCATCAAAGTCTTTCTGTGCTTTTTCAACTAGTGATACAACGTCTCCCATGCCAAGTATTCTTGAAGCAATTCTTTCTGGGTGGAAAACTTCAAAATCTTCAATGTTTTCACCAGATCCAAAGAAACGAATAGGCAAACCTGTTTGATATTTTGCTGAGAGCGCAACTCCTCCTCTTGGGTCTGCATCCAGTCTTGTTAAGATAAATCCCGTAAGAGGAGCTGTGGAGTCAAAAGACTCTACAACACTTAAAGCTTGCTGACCCATCATAGAATCTAATACAAGTAAGTTTTCTTGTGGTTTTGCGATATCGTGAATAGTTTTTAGTTCTAAAAGTAATTCCTCGTCTGTACTGATACGACCAGAGGTATCGATTATAAGAATATCTGATAAAAGTTTGTTACTTTGTTCAATTGCATTATTGACAATCTCTTTTATGTTTTGATTAACTGGTTCAATAAATTGAATGTTATTTTTTTGAGATAAAATACGTAGTTGTTCAATCGCTGCGGGTCTTCTTAAGTCTGTTGATACTAGTGCTACAGATTTATTGAGAGAATTTTGACAGTAATAGGCAAGCTTTGCAATCGATGTTGTTTTACCTGCACCCTGCAAACCACACATTAAAAAGATTGAGGGTTTATTTTTAAAATTTAGTTCACTGCTTTGTGTGCCAAGAATTTCTGTAAGCTCATCACTAACAATTTTAATAATTTGTTGTCCTGGCTGAACATTTTCAATTACCTTTTGGCCAAGTGCTTTGTCTTGAATTTTTTTAATTAAATCTTTAGAGACTCTTAGAGAAACATCTGCTTCTAATAGAGCTACTCTCACCTCACGCAAAGTTAACTCTAAATCTTTTTCAGTAATAGCTCCTTTATTTGAGAGGCCTTGAAAAATTCCAGTTATTTTATTTGTTATATTTTCTAGCATCTAAAAAATAAAAAAATCGGCGAATGATACTCATCGGCCGACTAATTTTTTCTTTATTAAGTGGAGTTTTTATATCACTATAGCGGGTCTATGAAAATACCTTTTATGAAAGCTCATGGGGCAGGAAATGACTTTGTAATAATAGATAAAAACGTTGATTTAATTAGAAAATCAAAAAAAATTATTAAAAAATTATGTGACAGACGATTTGGCATAGGCTGTGATCAACTGATTTTATTGAAAAAAGTTGGAGCGTACCATCAAGTTGCTTTTTATAATTCAGATGGCTCACTTGGAAAAAATTGTGGAAATGGCCTGCGTTGTGTCTATAAATTTTTAGTTGAAAAAAAGAAAATCAAAGACGTAATTATCAAAAGTCATAAATTTATCCATCACGGTAAAAAAACTGAAGAAGAATACAAAGTCAATGTTGGAGAAGTAACTTTAAATTGGCAGAAAATACCCTTATCAAAAAAAATGGACACCCAAGGTATTCATATTAAAGGTATTAAAATACCAGGATTAGTAAAAATAATGACAGCAAATATTGGCAATCCCCATTGTGTGGTGTTAGTTAAAAATTTAGTATCAATTAAATTAAATCATCTAGGACCTTTGCTTGTAAAAAATAAAATTTTCCCTGATCAGGCAAATATTACTTTTGTTCAGGTACTCAATAAATCTAAAATCAAAGTATTATTTTGGGAAAGGGGTGGCGGGCATACGCTTGCCTGTGGTTCAGGAACATGTGCGACAGCATTTGTTTTAAACTATAACGATATTGTGTCCTCTAAAATTGAAATAATTACAGAACAATCAAAGTTAAAAACAGAAATTCAAGATAAGATGGTATATCTTCAAGGTCCAGCTGAATTAGTTTATAAATCAACTATTAATATATAAATGTCTAGGGTAGTTAATTTTGGATGTCGGCTAAATAATTTTGAAGGAAAGAAAATTGAGGAATTACTATCTAATAATAATAAAAATATAATTGTTATAAATTCATGTGCAGTTACAAATGAAACTGAAAGACAAGTAAGACAAACTATAAGAAGAATTAAAAAAGAAAATCCTGATAAAAAAATTGTAATGACAGGGTGCGCCGCTCAAATATCACCTGATAAATATTCATCAATGACTGAAGTTGATAAAGTTATTGATAATATCAGTAAGCTAAAATCAGAAACCTGGATATCTTTGTCTAATGAAGAGTCCCAAATTGATTTTAAAGAGGACATCTTTGACTCACCTCAAGACATCCGCCCATCTTTAGATACAAACAATCTTAGCATCAGAGAAAGCCTGGTAATTCAGCAAGGTTGTAATCATAGATGTACGTTTTGTATTATTCCTTTTGGAAGGGGTAATAATAGGAGCTTTGATCCTTTTTACTTAATTGACGAAGTTGAAAGAGTTGTCGAGAACGGAGTCAAAGAAATAGTTTTGACAGGAGTAGATATATCTGACTATGGGAGTGATTTTGAGCACAGATATAGCTTGAGCAATTTAATTTTAGATATTTTAGATAAAACTAAATTACAACGTCTGCGTCTATCTTCAATAGACTGTGTAGAGATTGATGAACAATTTGATGAAGTATTGAAAGATCAAAGAGTGATGCCTCATCTTCACCTCAGTATTCAATCTGGTGATGACATGATACTTAAAAGAATGAAAAGAAGACATAACTCAAAAGATGTATTTGAATTTGTTGAGCATTGTAAAAAAATTAGAGAGGATGTTTCATTTGGTGCAGATATAATCGCTGGATTTCCTACAGAAACAGATGAAATGTTTGACAATACATATAGACTACTGAAAGAAAATGAAATATCTCACCTTCATATATTTCCTTTTTCTCCCAAAAATAATACCCCTGCATCAAGAATGCCTCAGGTTTCCAAATTAATTATTAAAAAAAGAGCAAAAAATTTAAGAGAACTAGGTGAGTTAATTTTAAAAAAAGTAAAATCTAAACTTTTCTTACCAAGAGAGGTTCTTATTGAGGAATTAAATTTAGGATTAGCTGTTGGATATGATCAAAACTATATCAAACATAAGGTTCCGTTAGTTGGCATACCGGTTGGTGAAATTATAAGAGTTTAATGTTTTTTTTAAAAAAAATTTTTCAAAAAAAATTAAAAGTTGATGAAATAGAAGATCTTTTATTTGAAAATGGTGTTGAGCCAAAATTTGCTGAATTAATAATTTCAAAAATAAAAGATAATACATCAAAGGAAGAAGATATTAAAAAAATTATTAAAAAAGAGCTACTAACAAAATTTGTAGAAAAAAAATTTGGCGGTTTTTCTCCTCAAAGTAAGAGCTTATATATAATTGCAGGTAATAACGGGTCAGGAAAAACAACATTCATCGGTAAATTTATAAATCTATTTCAAAAAAACGGCTTAAATCCTGCTGTTATTGCAGCAGATACATTCAGAGCAGCAGCTATAGATCAACTCGAGCATTTTACCAAAAAATTTGAAGTACCCATACATAAAGGTAATAATATGGAGGATCCATCAGCTGTTATTTTCCAAGGTATTGATAAAATGAAAGAAAATGATGTTGTGATAATTGATACATCTGGAAGACAACACAACAATAAAAATTTAATGGCAGAACTAAAAAAGATTTCAAATATAATTTCAAAGAAATCTGATCAATTTAATTTAATTCAAACTTTTTTGACTTTGGATGCTAATACCGGACTTGCATCCAAGCATATTATTGAGGGGTTTCGCGAATATATAACATTAGATGGAATTATTTTGAATAAGGTCGACTCTAATGCTAAATATGGAGCTCTTCTAACGATAATAAATGATTTTGACATACCAGTTGTATTTGAAGGGTACGGTGAAGGTATGAGCGACTTAAGAGAGTTTCAATTTGAAGAATATTTAGATAGACTCATATAATATGAAGCAGCTATTTGAATTTTTTCCCTTAATTGTTTTTTTTGCTGTTTACTATAAATCAGATAAAGATCTCTATTTAAGTATAGCTGCTGTAATAGTGGCTACATTTATTTCTCTCATAGCTATCTATTTCAAAGAAAGAAAAATTTCTACAATGATGTTAGTAAGTACAGTTATCTTAGTTGTATTTGGTGGCCTGAGTATTCTTCTTAAAAATGAAATATTTTTTAAAATGAAACCCACAATCATAAACGCACTTTTTGCTATCGTTTTAATTGGAAGTACAATTATTAATAAACCTGTTTTAAAATTGTTATTGAATTCTTCTTTAAAATTAACTGATGAGGGGTGGGGGCTAATGAACAAAATGTGGTCCAGCTTTTTTGTCCTTCTAGCTGTTTTAAATGAAATCGTTTGGCGAACTCAAACAACCGATGTTTGGGTTAACTTTAAAGTCTTTGGTATTATGGGAATTACAATTGTCTTTACTATAATTCAAATTCCGTTTCTAAAAAAACATTTTATAAATCAGCCTTAAGAGCTTCAATTCCCAATAGTTCTCTATCCTCTAGTGCCTCAAGAAAAGCACCCCCAGCAGTTGAGACAAAATAAAAGTCTTCAAATTTTTCTTTGGCCATATTGATGGCTAAGATTGTATCTCCACCACCAATAACAACATCAGCTTGAGCTTTAGCAAGAAGGTGAGATAGATTAATAGATCCCTTTGAAAATTTACGGTCTTCAATCATTCCCATGGGACCGTTCCACAAAATAATATCACTTTTTTTAACAAGATTTTCTAAAACTATATGTGAAGAGTCTGCTATATCTAAAATTTTAAATTCAGTGTTTTTATCAAGTTCATTGACTAATACACTTTGATCTGAATCGAGCATTACATCAACTGGGAGATGGATTTTACAGCCTGTTTGTTTTGCAGAGCTATAAATCATTTCAATCATTCGTTCAGCACCCTCTTCAATTAAAGAAGAACTAACATTAAACTTATTATATTTAAGAAAATTATTAGCCATTGCTCCTCCTATAAAAATATCTGAGCAAGAAGTCGTTAAAGACAAAAGTGTGTTTATTTTAGTTGAGATTTTTGAACCTCCAATTATAGCTAATTTTTTCTTTTGAGATTTTTTGATATCATTAATGGCATTAATTTCTTTTTCAAAATTAAAACCAGGTGTAGATAAAATATTTTTAGCCATTTGGTTTACTGATGAGTGAAGCCTATGGGAAGCAGAGAATGCTTCGTTAACGTATAAATCTAGATTGTCAGTAATTGATTTACTAAAACTTAAATCATTTTTTATTTCACCTTCGAAAAATCTAATATTTTCTAAAAGAGTTACGGCAAACCTATTATGATTGAATTGATTAAGACCATTTTCTAAAAAATTTTCATAGCTTATAAAATTTAATTTTAATTCTAAGATTTCCTGAAACTGATCAATTAGTTTTGAGAAAGAGTGCTTGTCATCGAATTTTTCTTTTGGTCTTCCAAAATGCGATAGAAGAAGAATGTTGCATTGTTTATTTTTAATAAAATTGATGGTGTCCTTTGCCCTGTCTAATCTTGTTTTGTCAGTTATCTTAAAATTTTTATCAATAGGCACATTAAAATCGACTCTGATCCCAACATTTTGGATTTTTTCGAAATTGAGATTTTTAAGAGATTTCATATTTATTCACATTTTTTTAATCATTTTAGGCTAGATTACTACTACTATATATAGTATAAAACTACCCATATAAGTAACTAAATAGAGTAGGTATATTAAAAATGTCTTGGAATAACCAGAAAGTAGAAGATCTTAAAAAGCTTTGGAATGAAGGGGTTGCTACAAGCCAGATTGGTGTGCAGCTTGGATTTACTAAAAATGCCGTTATTGGTAAGGCTTTTAGGCTGGGCCTTGAGAGACGTCAAAACTCCAGAAAAAAATCGACTCAAAATCAACAATTTTCTTCTGTAACCATGTATAGGGAAACCAGTAATTCATCTTCCCAAAGTACGGTAAGAAAAGAGCCTGTTCGAAGAAGGGAAAAATTTAGTTTTAAAAAGAGTATTGTTGGCACCGGTAACTTTAAATCTTGTCAATGGCCAATTGGTGATCCACTTGAAGAGGGATTTCACTACTGTGGATGTCAAAATATTCCAACAAAACCGTATTGTATAGAGCATTACAAAAAAGCTTATAATGTTGATGAGAAATATTTAGACAGACTTTTAGATTTCTTACACGAAAAAAATTAATATCATTTTTCTTTGGCGCGCTTGGCAGGAATCGAACCTGCGACCCCCAGATTAGGAATCTGGTGCTCTATCCTACTGAGCTACAAGCGCCTTTGTTTGTGTACTTCATAATAATAATTCTTAAAATATAAAATATGAAGAAAAAAGCTGAAGAGTATCTATATAATGAGGCACTAAAATATTTGGGTAAATATCCAGCTACTAAAAAAAAAATTTCTGAAATACTAGAAAAAAAACTCAGAAATAAAAAAACTTATCAAAAGGTTATTTTTCCAGAAAATATCTCTAAACAAGAACTAATTGAAAATATCATACAAAAATTAGATGAATTGAAGATTATAAATGAGAGGCACTTTATTGAAACTGTATTTCATTATTATGAGCAATCCTTATTTTCTATCAAAAAAATAAAAAATAAACTTTATCAAAAAGGTTTTGAACAGAGCTTAATTGATGAATATGTCTCTAAGAGAGTCTCTGAAAATCCAGATTTAGAATTAAATATTTTAAAAAAATTTATAACAAGAAAAAAGCTTTCTGAGCTAGAAACAGATGAATTAAAAAAAAAGCTTTATCAACAGAGCTTCTCGGAAAATTCAATATATAAATTAATTAGAGATTAGTTATTTAGAAGCTGGTGCTTCAATAGTTTTTGTAGTTTCTTCTGTGTTGACTGGTGCTTGACCCTCAGCATCTTTTTCTTTTTTGCTTTTTTTAATAATTATTTGCTTACCTCTGTACATGCCAGTACTAAGATCAATATGATGGGGTCTTCTCAATTCACCTGATTTTTTATCTTCTGCAAAAAGCTGTGTGCCCGCTCTATGATGAGAGCGTCTCATATTCCTTTTTGAAGGTGTGGTTTTTCTTTTTGGAACTGCCATATTAGAGCGATAACATAATAAAAATTTGTATAAATTACAATAATAATGTATAAAACTGCCCACAATGCAACAAGAGCAAATCGATTTAGGCCACAAAAGAACATGTCCTCACTGCGGTGCAAAGTATTACGACTTTTACCAAGAAGAGCTGGATTGTCCACAATGTGGTAAGTCAATAGAAGCAATAAATATTACAAAGCCAAAAAGAGGAAGAAAAGCAGGAATTAATGTTGCAGCACCTACTAAAACAACTAAAGAAAATGATGAATTAAAAGATCTAATCGAAGAGTCAGAAGAAACTGAAACTCAGACTGAAGATAGCGATAACCTAGTGGAAGATATTAGTATTGATATTCCAACTGATAAAACAGACGAAGAAACTAATTAATTTATCTTTTATTTAAAATTTCTAATATTTTTGTTGATGCTTCCTCGAACTTTAAGCTCGAAGATATTGCAAATTCTCTTGTATACCTCTCAAAAGCTACCTGAAACATCTGGCGCTCACTATAAGACTGCTCAGTTTGATCATCTTTTCGAAATAAATCACGAACTACCTCTGAGAGAAGTTTTATGTCGCCAGAATTTATCTTTTGATCGTACTCTTGAGCCCTTCTACTCCACATCGCCTTTTTAATTTTAGGCTTTTGCTTTAAAACAGAAAGTGTTCTGGTCATAGAAGGCTTACTAGTAATATTTCTTAATCCAATTAATTTTGCTTTCGCAAAGGGGACTCTGATTGTTAACTTGTCTTGAAAAAACTGAATTACATATAATTGCTCCTCCACTAAATCATATTGGAACTTATCTATAGTAAGAATTCTTCCTACGCCGTGGGTAGGGTAAACAATATTCTCTCCTGCTTTAAATTCTTGTGGGACAATTACTTTTTTAATCTTCGGAGCTTTTGGGGTAACAATTTTTTTAACTACTTTCTTTACTACCTTTTTTAATACTTTTTTCTTAGGTATTTTTTTTATAAGTTGTTTTTTTTTAGCAGGTGATTTTTTTTTTACTTTAACTTTTTTTTTAGTTTTAACCTTTGTAGCTTTTTTGGTTACTTTTTTTGTTGTAGCTTTTTTTTTAACTGGCATTAATCGGCTCCTTTTTCACTGAAATGATTTTCAAATTTATTTTCTACCCCTTCCCACTCTTTTGCATCAGCAGGGGGATCTTTTTTTGTAGTTATATTAGGCCAAACTTGTGAATATTTTTCATTTACATCTAACCATTTTGTACCGTCATCCAAGTCATCTGGGATAATCGCTTCAGCTGGGCACTCGGGCTCACATACACCGCAGTCGATGCACTCATCAGGGTTAATAACAAGCATATTTTCACCTTCATAAAAACAATCGACTGGACACACTTCAACACAGTCCATGTATTTACATTTAATACACTTATCGTTAACTAGGTAAGTCATAGACTGTCTTTTACTCTATTTCGGATTAATATAAAATCCTTATCTTCAAGACCAAGTAAGGTTGATATTTTTCTAGCAGTGGAAACCTCTAACTGGTCTTCTTTACCATCAACCATTAATACTTGCCAACAAATTAAAATCACATCCATTCTTTGTTCATAACTTAAAGATGTTTTAAGCCTGTAAGAAAACTGTGATAAGTCGGTGTTAAAATGTTGTTGATCAGCAAGTTTATTAAATTGCTCTTTATTGTTTAGAGTTGGAATTTTAAAATAATACTCAACTAACTCAGAAGCCAAATTAATTTCTTGTTCTGTAATTTCATGATCTGCAATGATAATTTCGTAAATTAGGTTATAAAGATCTGACTCAAAGGAATGATCCTCATTTTTATCCTCTTTTTCGTTAAAGGATTGGAAGAATTTACTTAACATTTATATTTTTTAATTGATCAAAAGGGTTATTAAATAATTTTTTTGGTGTAGATTTTTTTACTTTTTTTGAAGGTTTTTTCAATACTTTTTTGCTATTATTTTGTTTCAACTCCATAGTTTTATTAGGTTTAATTTTTTTTGAGATAACTAAGTCGTTTTCTGCAATGTCTTGGATATTAAAAGACCTGCTTTTTAAAATACTAATTAATTTATCTTTTTTAATTCCTAAAAGATTAGATAAGTCCATTGGAAGTGAAAAAGGGCCTCTATTTTCTCTTTTAAAGAGTTGTTTTTCAAATTCATTAAAAATATCGAGTCTAATTAATAAATCATTTTGGGAGACAAAGCCTAAAAAAGTGATTAGGTCTTCATTTAATTTATTTTGAATATTAAGAGTGGCATTCCCATCTTTAGGAATGTATTCATCAATATTAAAGCTTTCATTATAATATAAATTCCAAAGGTGGAACTTTAACTTCATATATTCAGGTCTAATAAGTTCAGAGTTGAAAATGACGTTTTTTCCAAGTCTAAAATTTAGAGAATGGATTTCTTTTCTTTGAGGTTCGTCAATAAGCTTAAATTCGTCCAGTATATTTATTTGGTAAAAATTATACTGGTTTTCAATAATCTTAAAAATGAAACTTCTTTCCTCTGGTTTAGAGTTGAATTTCTTTAATTGATCAGATAAATCCAATTTAAACAAGTAAGTCTCTTCAAACCATTTTTTAATTTTCTCTTCAATTTTCTTAATATAATCTGGTGACACTAATTGATCATCTAGGATGGGTTCTAAAATAGGATGTGTGAGGTCATTGCCTTTTTTAAACATTGCAATGTTTGCGTCTCCCCATTGAAGATATAAATTCTGGAAATTTCCTTTATCATCAACTTCTGAAACGATTGACAAACTTTCGTTAGGGGCAGTAATAAAAGTATCGACGTTAAAAGACATATATGGAAAAATTTGTTCTTTAATAATTATTTGGTAGTTGTTATTTAAAATATCTTTAAACTTTTCATCAAAAAAGATTTTAAAACCTCTAATAACTCCTATTATTTCGTCTTTTATCTTAACATATCTATTATCAGTTAAAGAAATATTTTTTTTACTAATATTTAAATTTTGAATCATCTCACTTTTGTTTTTATCAACAAATTTTTGCATTAAACTTAAATGTATCTCTTCAGATAGTTTGTTTTCAATATTTTTAACGGTTTCAACCCAAATAGAGTTACTTATCCAATGTTTCTGGTTAGTGATGTATAACCAAGTTCTAGTCTCATTTAAGTTATATATAAGGTCATCGATACTCCCATTGTAATTTTGTAAATATGAAGTTTGGTGCTCTAGAAAGTTATTACTTAAAGTCCATTTATTTTTTATGAGCTCCTTAAATATCTTTGTTAATAGTTCAATATGCTTTTCATCAGATATATTTTGATAATCTGGTATGCGACATATATCCCATAATTGTTTAAGTATTTCTGGATCATCAAATTTAAAAGTTGTCTTATTATCTTTTAAAAATCTTAATAAAAATTTTTGATCCTCTGCATCCTTTTTTAAAATTAATCGGTGATTATCAGATTTTTGTTTTAAAGAATTTACTAATTCATATTCTGACTTAAATGACAAAAGATGGTTTCTCCAAAATATTTTTTTAATTGCTTCAAATTTATGAGATTGAATGTTTTCTATAGATTCTAAATTTGTAAACTTAGCTCCAAGTGTTGAGCCAAAATATCCTGATTTAGTATAGCGACCTGCCCTTCCTGCTATTTGGCCAATTTCCATATCGTTTAAAGGCCTGACATATTTCCCATCAAATTTATCAAGACCAGAAAAATACACTTGGTTAATATCTAAGTTTAATCCCATTCCTATAGCGTCAGTGGCTACAATATAATCGACCTCTCCATCCTCATATAATTTAACTTGAGAGTTTCTAGTTTTAGGACTAAGCGCACCAGCGACTAGTGCAACACCACCTTTTAAACTTCTTATCTGTTCAGCAATTTCATAAAGACCAATTAAATTAAAAGCAATAATTGCTGATCGAGGTTTAATATTTTGTATTTTTTTATGACCAATAAAATTTAATTCAGAAAATCTATTTTTAAAAATTATTTTTGCCTCAGGAATTAATTCTCGAATTATTTCTTCCATAGTAAGAGAGCCTAAAAAAATAGTTTTTTGTTCACCGCGAGAATATAAGAGTCTTTGAGTAAATATATGTCCTCTTTCATAATCAGATGCTAATTGAATTTCATCAACACAAACAAATTCAAAAAAATCATCTGGCATTGATTCGACAGTACAAAAAAAGTATTTAGCATCTGATGGAATTATTTTTTCTTCTCCAGTTATTAATGCAATTTGATTTATAGGATAAAGTTTGCATGCTTTATCATAATTTTCTCTTGCCAAAAGCCTTAAAGGGAAACCAAAAACACCGTTTTTAAAGGAAAACATTTGTTCAAATGCATAAAAAGTTTTACCTGTGTTTGTTGGACCTAAAATTATTTCAATTTGATTCATTTAATGAAAAGAAGTTACCACAAATAAAATGTTGACTTAATTAAATACTTTTTTAAAGTTTTTTTAAGAAAATGAATATTTTTAAATATTCGTTTTATACTTACTAGTAAGTGTAAAAAGTAAGGAGGCTATAATGGCTGTAAAAAAGAAAAAAGCTGCAAAAAAGAAAGCAGCACCTAAGAAAAGAAAAGCTGCAAAAAAGGTAGCGCCTAAAAAGAAGAAGGCTGCAAAAAAGAAAGCGGCTCCTAAAAGGAAGGCTGCTAAGAAAAAAGCAGCACCTAAAAAGAAAAAAGCCACTAAGAAAAAAGCTGTGAGAAGGAAAGCTGCAAAAAAGAAAGCAGCGCCTAAAAAAAGGAAGGCTGCAAAAAAGAAAGCAGCTCCTAAGAAGAAAAAAGCAGCACCAAAGAAGAAAAAGGCTGCTAAGAAAAAAGCAGCTCCTAAAAAGAGGAAGGCTGCAAAAAAGAAAGCAGCTCCTAAGAAAAGAAAAGCTTCAAGAAAAAGAAGATAATTTTCAAAGTTTTAAATATTTAAAACATCAAAAGCGGGTTATAATCACCCGCTTTTTTTTATGATAGAAGTTAACAACTTATCTTTTGCTCGAGGAAATATTCTTATTTTCAAAGATATTAATTTTAAAATATCTGCTGGGGAATTATTGCTAGTAAGTGGGGCTAATGGTGTAGGCAAAACAACTCTTTTATCAAACATAGTAAATTTTACAGAACCACTAGAGGGAAATATTACTTACCATGGCAAATCAATTGATAATCATATTGCATCAGAGTGTTTCTTGTATATTGGTGAAAATAATTTTGCTTATGACAATTTAACATTAAATCAGAATATTGATTACTGGCTCTCAGTACATAATGTAAACTTTGACAAATCTATAAAAAACAAAAGCGTAAACTTTTTATTTCAAGAATTAAATCTTGATAAAAAATTTTATCAACTTTCTTTTGGTCAGAAAAAGAAACTTCAACTTTTGCTGCTAATGTTAGTGAATAAGCCAGTTTGGATACTTGATGATCCTTATAGCGGTCTTGATACAGAGTCTATAAATAAAATAAGTACTTTATT